>JBDTVQ010000043.1:0-26716 GCA_040007195.1 Acidobacteriota bacterium
GCTGGCGCCGACGCTGTCAGTGGCAATAATGCTGGGCGCGGAGATGACCTTCGTGCGGGACTGGTTCTCTGCAAGCTCGAGGAACGCCAGCAACTCGCGGCTCTGCCCGACGAGAGCTCCCAGCGAAAGCTGCGTGACGCCCGCATTGAGGTTCGCCAGGAGCGATTTGTCGGTGTTCGACCTCTTTTGCAGGAAAGCCGCAACGCCGCTGGAAAATGCGCCCGTTAGCGTCACTTCGAAAATCTTGGCGTCGACCAGAACCTGGCGCGGAGGAATATCGAGGTCTTTCAGTAGCTTCTCAATTTGCGCCCACTCCTGCGGTGTGCACTGGACAAGCAAAGTATTGTCGATGGGGTTGGGGATGATGCGCGGAATGCGTCCTCCATTCATGCCCATGCCCGCGCCCATGAACGAGCCCGACTGATCGGCGCCGCCTACGCCCGCGCCGGAGACGGCATTGCCGCCCTGGTTGAAAGCCGTTTGCCCTGGTTGGAGAAAGCCTTGCACGCCCGCGCCCGGGAATCCGGCCGAGGCCTGTTGATTACCACCGTAGCCGCCGCCTCCATAGCCACCACCACCATAGCCACCACCACCGTAGCCGCCGCCTCCATAGCCACCACCGCCGTAGCCACCACCACCATAACCGCCGCCGCCATAGCCGCCACCCATGCCGCCCATTCCGTAGCCGCCGCCCATCCCCCCCATGCCCATACCCATTCCCATGCCGCCGAACATCGGATATCCGCCGTACAGCATGGTGATCGAACTGGCGAGAATCTCCGACCGGCTGTACTTGACGCGGTAGATGTAGTTGCCGAGTCCGGACGATGAGACCTTCACTTCCGTATCGAGCTTCTCAATCCACTGATCGACCTCTTCGAAAACGCCAGGATTGGGCGCGACGACGATCAGGGTGTTCAGCCGTTCCACCGGAACAAAGCGGATGTGCGAGGTTTTGTCGGTGAGCGAGATGGATTTCAGAACGCTGTCGAGCTCCTTGGCGACGGCCTCGGGCGAGCCGTTTTTCAACGTGTAAAGTTTCACGCGCTGGCTGGCAAGGGCGTCGCTATCAAACATGGAGATGAGTTCCATCACACGCTTGGCGTTGCGGCGGGAATCCATCAGGAAGAGTAGATTGGCGGGCGTATAAATCGTGATGGAAGCGCCAGCGCCGATGAAGGGTTCGATGAGTTTGCCGACTTCGGAAGCCGTTGCATACTTCAGAAAGATGAGGCTCAGAATCGTCGATTCATCTTCATGCACGTTGGCCGGATCTTTGGTCATCGGCAGGGGAAGGCGCAGGGCTTCTCCCATCAGGACAATGCGATAAATGTCGCCGACCTTCACCATGGTCGCTCCGTTGATGCGGAGGATAAGGTCGAGCAACTCACGCGCGTCCATGCTGCGCGATTCGCCGTAGGTGCTCAGCGAGACCGAGCCGCTGACCTTCGGATCGATCATGTAGTTGATCTTCAGTTGGCGGCAGAGAATGTCGATCACTTCGACGAGCGAAGCGCGGCTCAAATTGAGGCTGCCGGTGAGGACCGGGGCCGGTGCAGGAGGGGCTGTTTGGACCGGTGCGGGAGGGGCGGTTTGCGTCGGTGCGGGCGGCGGAGGCGCTGCCTGAGGTGCGGGCGCGGCCTGCGTCGTGGGAGGCGTCGCAGGTGGCGGCGTCACCGCCTGGGGTGTGGGCTGGGGCGCGGCCGGCTGCGTGGGTTGCGCCGCGGGCTGGGCTGCCGGTTGCGCCGCGGGCGGGGCCTGCGGGAACGCGGAGTTCACCGCCAGCTGCGCGCAGAAAATAATCGTGGCAATGCGCTTCATTCGCACTTACTCCTGGGCTCCCTTGGATGAAGCAGGCGTGGCGCGCTTGAGTGCGGCGGCTTCGTTTGCGTCCAGTTCGTCCTTCTTCTTGGTCCACTTGCTGACGCCGAACGGAGTCTTGCGCTGGAACTCGACCGAGTCGCCTTTATCGACTGCCACCAAATCCGTCACCGCATCTTCGGCGGGCTGCTCGTCGGCTTCGTATTTGGACAAGCCGAACGGCGTGCGGCGGTACATCCAGATCTTGCCGTCCTTATCTTTAGCGCGCCAGGTGTTGCGATCCACCTGCACCGCGCCTTCGGGTAGCGGCGGAAGCTTGGGTGTGTAGACTTGCGTCACACGGCCGGGGACCTGCACTCCGCCGTCGGGCGCCGAAACCGGCGGGGGTGTAGCCACACGCTTTGCGACAGGCGCGGGCGCGGGTGCGGCGGCCTTGCTCGGCTCCGGCGTTGGCGCGGGCTTGGACTTGGCCTCGGCGGCAGGCGCGGCCTTCTTCTTCGTGGTGGACTTCTGCGTCTCCGCCCAGCCGGCGGCGGCGAGCATCATGCTGAGGGCGGCGATTCCAACGAGTCTAATCTTCATGGCAAACTCCTATTGCGGGCCAACTTTAGTCCAGAGGCATTTCGTGCCGAACGGTCCCTTAGTAACGGATTTGCGCCAGCCATTTTGAACGGTTCCGGCGGGCGAGGAATCGCCTGCAACGCAGACGAGAATGTCGCCGGCGCCGGTGTCGATGCCGGGAAGTCCGGGCGCGGCCTGCTGCGTTTTCTTGACGATTTCAGAATTCGTGGGCGGATTCTTATTCATCGGGCCCTGATCGACAACGGCGGCGGGAGCGGAGGCTACACTCTGTTGCGGTACCGCTTCCTTGGGCTTCAGGTCGGCGATGTTTTTGACAAAGGTCTTATCGTCCCAGGCAAAGGTGATTTCTTCCTGCGTTAGTTTGGCGATCAGGAACGGGCCCACCTTCTCACCAATGCGGTAGCCCTTTTGATCGGGCTTGCCCGGCTCACTCAACAAAATGGTGGTGTCGCCGAACATGGAGATGACGCCGTAAGCAGCCGGAAAGGCGGGAACGGGCTTGGGCGGATCGGGCGGCTTGACGTCGATGATTTCGTCGGGATTCCGATCCTTGGCAAACAGCAGTTGCTGCGCGGCGGGCAGATAGTTGGCGGCCTGCACCGGCTTCACCTGCTGCGCCGGAACATGCACGGGCACTTGCTGCGGATTTGCGGGCTGCTTGAGGAACGACGCGCCTCGGTCCTTCGCCTTCAGCGAGTATTGCCGCCACTGATAACCAGCCGCGCCAAGCGCGCCGACAAGAAGAATGTTCAGCCAAACGAGTTTGCGGTTCATAGCGAGCCGATCTCCTTCCGTTTGGGGACAAGCTGGCGTCCAACGACGCCGCCGACGGTGAGGCGGACAGACATGGTTTTCTGCTTCGGATCGGCGGCGCGGACGGTGAGGTCGCGCGTTGCGATCAGCTCGGGCTGGGCACTAATGTCGGCCAGAAGATTGAGAAGTTGCACAATGCGGCAGTTGAAATTGACCGTCACCGTGGACTCGCCGTATTCCTTGCCGAGCGGCTCGACGGCGCCCAGATCGGTTTGCTGAATTTCAATCGCGGGCGATTGCGCGCGGGCGAGCTTACGCACCTGCTGAAGAATTTCAGCGGCCGTTTGCGGCGCGGTGGGAGACCGGAACAGGCCTTTCTCGCGCACGGCGAGATCTTTCTTCGCCTCCTCCAGAACCTTTTCGCGCGCGGGCATCGTCGCCGCAAGGTCGCGCAGCCGGGCCAGGCGGCGTTCAGCCGCGGGAATCGATTCGGCCGCGGGTACGACGACGTCGGCAGCCGGGTCGTGTTGCGGCCAGAAGTAGACAGCTCCGAAGATGAGCGCGCATCCACCGAGGAGGAGCAGGGCGCGGCGGTCGCGTTCGGTCATGCTCATTGTTCGACCCCCGTGCCTTCGCCTTCGCGGCTGGAGCGGAGCGTGAAGTTTTCGCCGCCGCCCTGGCGGGCCTGCACACCGGCGAAATCAGAGCCGATGAACAGCGGCGATTGATCGAACTTTTGCAGCAGCGGCGCGGCCATGTCGGTTTCGCCCTGCAAGGTGAGCGTGGTCCGGGTGAGCACCATGTTATTGGCCCACGCGGGCGGCGACACAAGCATCGTGGCTTCACGTAAGGCTTCCATGTCGGCGAGCGTGCGGCGGCGGAACTGGTCGAGCAAAGTAACGCGGGCGCGCGCCGCCACGGCTTCCTTGTCGAGCTGTTCGACACGGCGGGCACGCTTTTCCAATTGGGTGATCTGCTCGTTCAACTGCGCCAGGTAGCGCGCGCTTTCACGGGATTCCTGAGTCACCAGGAAGAAGCCGGCGATGGCCAGCAGAAGCAGCAGCGCGGCCGTGGGGATGTACTGGAGTTTGGAATGGGAGCGGCGCTCGACTTCGGGAATCAGGTTGGCTTCCAGAGCCAGGCCCGGAGCGGCCGAGGTGAGCGCGGCGGCATAGGCGAGCAGTGCGTCGGATCCGAACTCGTCGCGTGCGCGAAGCGGGGGCGGCGCAAGGCGCTCCACGGCATACGGCTCGGTGGCGGGATCGAGACGCAGCTCGCTCAGAGCCGCGCGGCGGGCAACCTCATAATTACTGTCGAGAACTGTCGAATAGACGGGACGGGACGGGCTCTCGCCATAAACTTCGAGCGAGTCGCCGGCGGGCATGATGGCCAGGAAACCGGAAGGCTCGGGCGAGCGGAACAGGCGCTGCGCGGTGTAGAGCACGGCGGCTGAGACGGTAATGGTGCCCACCGGAATTCCTGCTTCGGCAAACAGTGTCCGGTAGCGTGCCAGCGTTTCGTTGCGCGTCACGGCGACCAGGACGTTTGCCGATTTGCCGAGACGGGCATAGCACCAGGCGGCTTCGTCTTCGGCGAAAGGATGAAGGCCCTCGATCTGAAAAGCGACAGCGGCCGGAATGTCTTGTTCGCCGACACCGGGCAACGTGATCTGGCGGACGATCACATCATTGCGCGGCAGCAGCACGGCGGTGGGCGCCTTCTCGGCCCCGAACTTGCGGGCAAAAGCGAGATATTCGGCGCCCCATTCGGCGGCCGCGCGCTCGTGAATGCCTTCGATTCGGAGTTGGCCGAGCACTTCGGCGCCGTTGGGCCGGAGGCGCGCGGCAACGGCCCGCAGCGAGTCGTGGTGGAGCTCGATACCGATGCCGGTCCCGATCGCCAGCCATTTGCGCAGGCCGGCCGTTCCCACGGCGAGCGCCATGCCCGGCATAAGGCCATCGGTGAGACCGAGGCCGAGATGGCTTAGTTCCACTGTGCGGCCTCGGAGCTGGAGTTGGTGTCGAAGCGGAGAATCTCGTAGGGCTTCGTCGATTGGCCGTCGACGAAATACTTCACCGTGGCCGAAGCGGTGCGGCGGACGTCGCTCATGCGGCCATCAGGCAGACGCAGGCGGGCCGTGGAGCGAATCGTGTAGCGCGTGTAGCCGCCGGCGCGGAGGCGTTGGGCCGCGGGGCCGGCCATTGTACGGAGCGTTTGCAGGTCCTGCATGCGAAGGGGACGTGAGGCGCGGAGGCGCATGATCTCCTCGACCGCGGCGGGGGGTGCACCAATGCTCAGCAGCAGCGCGGGCTCGACGCCGTTGACATCGTAAACACCGACCGCGCCCTTGGGCGACACGCAATCGCGCAGACCGCCCATACGCACGAGGCGGCCGTTATTGTCGCGGCGGTAGGTGCCGTAGAAAAGCTCTGGCGTCATGCCCTTCACGTAGAGGAGTTCCTCAATCTCTTCTATGGACGCGTGGCGTGCGCGGAAAGACGGAACGCGGGTCAAATAATACTGGTCGAACATGCCCGTCGCCCCGGGCGGGGCGGGGGTCCGCCATTCGACGATCGCCGCTGCAATTTCTTGGGCTTGGCCGGGGGCTGCGCCGAGCGCGAGGAGGAGGCGTTCGATGTCGGCGATGGGGGCGTCGTTGATGTTCAGGCGGGAGGAGTCGGAAATGTATTCCGTAATCGCCACGCCGGACGGGAAGTCCATCAGCTCACCGGACAGGCCCTGTTCAAAAAAGCGAGGCGTGCCGTCGGCCTTGCGCTCGCCGGGCCCCCAGAGAATGTGGAGGATGCCACGATTGACGGCGCCTTCGGCGAGGTATTGGGCGCGGAGGCCTTCGCTGAGGGTAGAGCTGCGGTCGATCTCTCCCCGTACGTTGATGGCGACGGCAAAGGCGATCGCACCGAGAGCGGCAGTCAGCCAGAGCACGGCGAGAAGGGCACCGCCACGCTGCGCCCGGTTAGGCCATTGCGCGCGCGTTTGCCGTCGCGCCCGCAGGGGCCCGGGCGTCGGCATGGGCCACGGCGAAAGCGTGGGCACCGGCACCCTTCCCACGCTACTGTTTCGGCGGTTGCTCATAGTCCTCGTAGGGCAGAAACGGGTCGCGGTTCACGCGCACAGGCAGCGTCAGCGTGCGGAATTGGGCGCGGGAGGGATCGGGGCGCAGCGCGGCCATATCGAAGCGAATGGCGGTGGGGAGTCCTTTATCGCGCCACACGGGCACCCACTCCCGCCGGCTGGTGCCCGGCACTTCGCGCTGGTAGGAGAACTGGCAGCGGGCAAGCTGGTCGGCCAGTATGAACGTGTTCTGCGAAAGCTGTGGCGGGGCAAGGCGGATCGCCAGGCCGCCGTTGGCCAGCGGCGCCATACCGGCGCAAATGTTTTGAAAGGTGGCGGGGCCGTTGTAATAGGGCTCGTTGACGACGAGGCGGACACCCTCACCCTTCTCATCGGGAATGACGAGGTACTCCACCAGGCGCGGATAGCCGCGCGCGGCCTCCGCCAGTGAATAGGAACTGACCAGGCGCATCATCGTGGGCTGGCCTTCGAAGACGATGGCCTTCATCCCGTTGGACGCCCCGCAGGTGGCGAGGGCCGGAATGATGCCGGCGATCTGGTTGTCGAGGATGCGGTGAACGCCGGTCACGCGCCGGTTGAGGTTCATGCGCGTGCTCGTCTTCTCCATCGCCGACAGGCCGATGCGCAGGGCCATCAGGATGCCGACCGACAGAAGTCCCAGCAGGCTCATGGCGACGATGAGTTCCATGAGCGTCACGCCGCGGCGCAAACCGGGGGACCGTCTCATCATTGCCCTCCCGGAATCGGCGACTTGGCGATTCGATAGCCCTCAATGAATGCCTTCCGCGGAGACCGGCCGGAGACCCAATTGATCTCGACGGCGATGCGTTGCAGTTGCCTGCTGCCGGGGCCGCCGCGGCCCGTTTCGAACACACCCACTTGGGCGCGCCAGGCGCCTTCCGCCAGGCCCACATCGGGCGCTACCTGCCCGGCCAATCCCGCCCCGACGGGCACCGACTGGTCCGTGATGATCTCGTCAAGCAGGCGCTTGGCCTCGAGGGTGGCCCGGTCGCGTTCGCTGAGGCGCGAGGCGTTGGAGAGCGAGGTATTGAGGGAACCGAGCAGCGTGCCGATGGCGATAGCCATGATCGTCGCCGCGACGAGGACTTCGAGAAGCGTAAAGCCCCTCCGACGGCGGCGGCGCACGCTCATTGGTAAACTCCGGGGCCAGGCGTGGTCACCACCGGAACGCCCGTAATGGGATCGACGCTCACTATTCGCTGTTGGCGCTTCGCGTTGACCAGCAGGACGCCGATGCGCGGCACCGCGGCGCCGGGCATTAGAAGGATCATGCGCCGGGGCTCATCACCCATCGGAGAAATTGGCAGAATGGCGGACATCGTCACACCGGCAGGCAAAGGGATTCGTTTCGCGGGCCCGGGCCGCACGCCGCTCACGTAGAGCGCGTTGTCGATGCGGTCGAAGGTGAGTTCGACGGGCGTCTGCTCGCGTTCGGCTCGCTGCAGGCACTGGTTCAGAACGCTCGAAATCGTGTCGGTGGCCTGACGCATGCGGAGTGAGTCGATGCCGGAAGTGACGGCGGGAAAACTGATGGCGGCGAGCAACGCAATGAGGAAGACGACGACCATCATCTCCATCAACGTCATGCCGCCCTCACGGCGGCGCAGGGTCATGCCGGCTTCACTACGGCGCACTCTCATGCCGCGCTCGCAGCTGCGCAACGTCATGCCGGCTTCACCGCGGCGCACCGCCAGGCCGCGCCCGTGGCGAGCCACCCCGCCCCCGGCCCGCGCCCGGCTATTTCCAGCTGACGATATCGGCATTGATCCCTTCGCCGCCGGGTTGGCCGTCGGCGCCGAAGCTCACCAGGTCGGGCTCGTCGCCGTGCTCGCCAGGAAAGCGGTAGGCGTAGTCGCGCCCCCAGGGGTCTTTGGGTACTTCCTTAGGGAGATAAGGTCCCTGCCACTGCGGAACGTTCGGCGGCTGGTTGCGAAGGGAGACGAGTCCCATTTCCGTCGACGGGAAGGTGCCGGTGTCGAGCTTGTATGCGCCCAGGGCCGTCTGAAAGCCGTTGATCTGCGTCTTCGCGGCGGTCACACGGGCCTTGTCGGCCTGGCCCAGAAATCGCGGAAGAACTAGAGCGCTAAACATGGCGATGATCGTGACCACCACGATCATCTCGATCAGGGTCAGGCCGAGTTGCGAGCGGCGGCGTCCGAGGCGGCCCCCGAGCAAGCGGTGCCGGCGTTGAAGATGCTGTGTGAGATTCATGTGTTTCTCCGGAGTTGCCATTTTCCTAAATTGTCACTTCGTTCACAGAGGTGATCGCGAGCATCATGCTGAGGATGAGCGCTCCCACGATGATGCCCATCACGAGAATGACGACGGGTTCAAAGACGGCCGTGAAGCGCTTAATGGCGTTGCGTGTGTCGGTCTCGTAAATGTCGGCCATGCGCGAGAACATCGCGTCCAGCCGCCCGGTCTCCTCGCCGACGCTCAGCAGGTGTGCGGCCAGGGGCGGAAATACGCCGGTCTTTTCCAGCGGCTTCGATATGCCTTCACCGCGCTTGACGCCCAGGGCGACCAGTTCCAGAGCGTTGGCGATGACCTTGTTGTTCAGGATGGCGCGGGCGATGGAGAGCGATTGAATGAGCGGGACGGAGTTGGCGATCAGCGTCGACATGGCACGGGCGAAGCGCGCCGTTTCGGCCTTGCGCATGGCGTCGCCCAGCAGCGGGATGCGCAGGCGTAGGTGATCCCACCACAGGCGGCCCGGAACCGTGCGGATGTAAGCCTGCAGGAACCCGACGGCCAAAACCGCCGCGCCGATAAAGAAGATGCCATAATCCTGCACGAAACGGCTCACGTCGAGCATCGCTTGTGTCGGGGCCGGAATCTTCATCTGTGATGTCTCGAAGGCCTGGGCAAACCGCGGCACCACGTAGTACATGAGCAACAGAATGCTGGACAGGCCAACCATGCCAAGCAGCGCCGGGTAAATCATGGCGCCGATGATGAAGTTGCGCAGGTCGTCGCGCGTGCGCTCAAACTCGGAGAGGCGCTCGAAAACCGTGGCGAGCGAGCCGCCCGCTTCCCCGGCGCGGACCATGTTGACATAGAGGTCGCCGAAATATTTCGGGTGCGTGGCCAGGGAGTCGGCAAACGACTTGCCGCCTTTGAGCGAGCGCAAAACCTCCTGAACGATCGGCCGGAACTCTTTTTGCTCGGTGAGTTCGCTGGTAATGAAGAGTGCGCGGTCGAGAGGAACCGTGGCCGTGAGCAGGGTGGAAATCTCCTGCGTGAAGAACAGGACGCTCCGGCGCCGGCGGTTGCCGAAGTCCGGCATCTCGATCGACCAGCCGGTCTTTTGCGCCTGAGCACCGATGTAGACGGGGGTCAAACCCTGCCGCCGAAGCTCCGTGGCTACATACTTTTCCGTGTCCCCGGCGATGACTCCCGCGCGGAGCTTGCCGTCCGTGGTCATGGCGCGGAAATGAAAGGTGGTGGCGGGCATCGATGGGAGGCGCTGTTAGAGAAGACGCGGCCAGAGGCGGAAAAGACGGAGGGGCGGCTGTATAATCCCCCTCAGTCTCGATACAGTTCCCCAGGAGGTTCCCGTGAGTGTATCCCGAAGAAGCCTGCTCAAAACCGCGCTGGGAATGCCCGCGGCGGCTTGGCTTCTGAACTACCGTACCCTGGCCGCCCCCTTTACCGGCCAGGTAAAGATCACCAAGATTAAGACCATGGGGCTGGACAACGTGGGCGACGGCTGCCTGATCCGTATTGAGACCGACGCCGGGTTGATCGGCTACGGCGAGGCCGGTTTGCCCTCGGCCGCCGCCCGGCCGCGCATTGAGATGCTGGCGCCGCAGCTGATTGGCCAGGACCCACTTGCCATCGAGCGGCACTTTTACATGATGGCCAGCACGCAGTATTCCTTCATAGCGAACATCCCGACCGTGAGCGGTGTCGATATCGCCCTGTGGGACCTTGCCGGAAAGATCATGGGTTATCCGGTTTACCGGCTGCTCGGCGGGCCCATCCGCAAGAACATCCCCGTTTACTCTCATGGCGGTCCGGCCGATATGCTCGACAAGGCGCAGTGCAAGGCGTGGGCTGACCAGGTGAAGTCGGCGCCGGAAGGATTCAGCGCCTTCAAATTCGGATTCGGCGCGCCGGGTGGGGGGAGGCGAGGGGGCGCAGGCGGTACTGGCGCAGGCAGCGCGGGCGCAGGCAGCGGCCGGGCCGGCCAAGGCGGCGGAGGTGGACGGCCCAACGGCCCCTTCAATCCGACCCTCGATGGCGCCGAACTCCGGAAAGCGGCAAAAGGCTACATGAATCTCCGCGAGGCCCTCGGAGACGACATCGACATCGCCATGCATTGCACCGGCCAGTTCGATCTGCCGAGCGCGACCGGGTTATGCAAGGCCATCGAGCCGGTCGATCCGATTTGGATCGAAGACCCGTTGACGGTTCGCTATTCCGATGCCTGGCTGCAATTAAAGCGGTCGACGCGCGTGCCCCTGCTCCAAGGCGAAAAGGTCGAGCTCGTGGAGGGATTCCGGCCCTACCTCGACAACCAGGTGCTGGACATGGTTCATCCGGATGTCTCTTACTCCGGCGGAATCACGGGATGCCGGAAGATTGCCGACTACGCTGCGCTCACCCGCACGCCCATGGGAATGCACAGCGGACCCTGTTCCTTGATCCGGTTCTATGCGTCCATGCATCTGGGCGCCGCGACGCAGAACTTCTTCAAAGTGGAAAATGCATTGGGCGCCTTCCGGGGCAACAAAGAAAAGATGGCGCAGGGGCCTGAACCGGCGGTGCGAAAGAGCGTATTCCCGGTTCCCGAAGGTCCCGGCCTCGGGCTCGACCTCAATGAAGACTGGCTCCGCTCGCACGTCGCACCGGGCGATACCTGGTGGGGATGAGGGAAAGCCATGTTGGCCTGCTGAGGCGATGAGTGTCCGCATTTCTCGCGGCTCACAACGCCGGCTAAGAATCTTTCCCGGCACTGGCGGACTATTTCTAACTCCTCGCTATGTGTATTGAGGTTCGAAAGACCTCAAAACAAACAAGAGATAGCTAGGAGAGATACCATGAACCGTTCAAACTTTGCTGCTGGAATTCTCGCCTTGATGGGATGCCTCTCCCTGGGAGCGCAGAGCATCAGGGTGACAGCTACCATCCCCTTCGATTTCCGCGTCGGAAAAACCCTCATGCCCGCCGGCAACTACATGGTCACCCATGATGCTGGCGTGCTGTGGCTGAAGACCAATTCGGGCCCGCGGAAGGCCGTCAACGTTCTCGTCAGAGGCACCCAAAAAGGTTCCAATGGCGGAAAGAGCAATCACATCGTCTTCAACCGTTATGGCGAAGACTACTTCCTTTCCCAGGTCTTTCAACTGGGCGAGCCCACGGGCCTCGAAGTTCCCAAGGGAAAGATCGAGAAGGAGATGATCGCGGGACGCGCTGCCCCGGTGCAGACCGCCTCGGTCAACCTCCGGGCCCAGTAGATGGCCTCGGAAGGCCGGCAGCCCGGGCTAACCCCTCCCCCGCTGCCGGCCCTGCCGGAGGTCAAGCGCCACCGGCAAAAAGAAACTCCAATAATTCCCTGGACCTGCGGATGATTTATGCTACTCTTCTCCTAAATTCCCCACTAGGATGTCCTGTGTTCGAACAGGGAGAAATCACCAAACTGCTCCAGATGTGGCGCGAAGGTGACTCCGGCGCCGAGAACGAGTTGTTTGTCCGCGTCCTCCCCGACCTGCGGCGTCTGGCCCACTATTTCATGAACCGCGAGCGCCAGGGGCACTCGCTGCAAGCCACCGAACTGGTCGATCAAATCTACTTCCGCCTGGTCGCTGCAAAGGATCGCGATTGGCGGAATCGAGGACATTTTTTCGCTATTGCAGGTAGGGCCATGCGCAGACACCTGATCGATCACGCGCGCGGAAGGCCGGACGTCGAGTTCGTTGTACCCGACGGCATGGAGAAACTGATTCCAGCCGCCCCAGGCAACATCGAGGTTGCCCTAACGGTGGACCGGTTGCTCGATCAACTTGCGCTGACCAAGCCCGAGTGGTGCACGGTCGTCGAGTTGAAATATTTCCTGGGCCTTACCGATGAGGAGGCCGCCGACGTGCTCGGCATGAAGCTTCGCAGTATGCAGCGTACTTGGCTGGAAGCGCGCAACTGGCTGTATGAGCAGATGGAGCCGGGCCGTGCCTCACAAAGCGCAGGACGATGAACTGGTCATGAGCCTGGTCGAGCTGGCGCTTGAGCGGCCGGCCGGCGAACGCGAATTCTACGTCCAGGAAGCCTGCGAAGGCGATGCCGAACTGTTCCAGGCCGTGTGGAAGTATGTCCAGGCCGAAGAACACATGGGCGGGTTCCTGCGCGATCCGCTGATCCCCATCGTTGCAATAGAAGACCCGTTTGAGCCCGGCCAGGTGCTCGAAGGCCGGTTCCGCATCGTCCGCGAGATCGCCCGCGGCGGCATGGGAATCGTGTACGAGGCGTTCGACGAACGCCTGGAACGGCGCATCGCCTTGAAGTGCGCCATGGCGGGTTTTCGCAAGCGGCTGCCGCCCGAGGTGCGCAATGCGAGCGAAATCAGTCACCCCAACGTGTGCAAGATCTTTGAGATCCATACCGCGTCCACACGGCAAGGCGAGATCGACTTCCTCACGATGGAGTTTCTCGACGGCGAAACCCTGGCGCAGAGGTTGAAGCGCGGGCCTTTGCCGCGGCCGGAAGCTTTGGCGATCGCGCTGCAGTTGTGCGCCGGATTGAGTGAAGCGCATCGCAAACACGTCGTCCATGGGGACCTGAAGAGCAGCAACGTTATTGTGACCACCGAAGAGGGTGGGGCGCCGCGCGCGGTGATCACCGATTTCGGCCTCGCCTACCGGCCCGAAAGCGCACAATCGGCGGCCGTGGGCGGAACGCCGGACTACATGGCGCCGGAGTTATGGAAGGGCGCCCAGCCGTCGACAGCGACGGATATTTACGCGCTGGGCACAATGCTGCGCGAGTTGGTGCACGGCAAAGGAGGCCAGGCGGGTGCGGCGCCTCGCTCAAAATGGGATGAGGTGATCGGCCGCTGCGTCGAGACCGATCCTGCCGGTCGCTACGCTACGGCGGACGAAGTGGCCACTGCGCTGGCTCCGCGCACGCGGCGCTGGCTGCTTTCGGCGGCGGCCGCGGCTTTGTTGGCGGTGATCTCCGGCGTGGCGGCCTATCGAGTGGCGACGACACCACCGGAGACCGTTCGTCTGGCCGTACTGCCGTTCGAATTTGCTACGGAAACGTCGAAGGAATTAGGTTCGGTAACGGGCAATGCCCACACCAGCTTCAGCCTGATTCCGGTCAGCGAGGCGCGAAAGGTTCACGCAGGCGACGCCGACAAGGCCCGCATTTTGCTGGGGGCAACCCATGTGTTGCACGTGACCACCGCGCGGCAAAAGGACAAGGTCGTCTTGCATGCCTTCGTAACGGACACGCGGGCCCAGGTGAATACGCGCGAGTGGACGTCCTCCTACGCGCCCGAGGACACCCGCTTCATTCCGACCGCACTGGCGGGCGTGGTGACAGGTACATTCCATCTCCCGGCACTGTTGGCGCGTGCCGACGTCAACGCCGCCGCCCGGCAGGACTATCTGAGCGGCCTCGAATACCTGAAGAAGAACTCCACCGTCGAATCGGCCCTCCCGCCGCTCGAACGCGCTCTCGCGGCCGATCCGGACTCGCCGTTGACGCATGCCGCCATGGCCGAGGCGTATTGGTGGAAGTACAAGATCGCCAACATGCGCGAGTGGAGGGACCGCAGCGATGTGGAATTTCACAACGCCGAGCAGCGGAATCCGGACCTTCCGGCGGTGCTTTCAATAGGCGGATTGTTGTTAGCCGACTCGGGCCGCCTGGAACAAGCGGAAGCTATGTATTTGCGTGCAGTCGAGATCGACCCGGGTAACGGCAACGCCTATCGCCGCTTGGGTATGGCATACCAGACGGCAAACGACGATGGGAAGGCGCTCGCGGCGTTGCACCAGGCAGCCCAAGTGGACCCGAGCAATCTGCGAAACCATCAGGCGCTGGGGGATTTTTACAACCGCCGGGCAAACTACAGCGAAGCCCTGAAGCATTTCGTGAAAACGGTTGAACTGGCGCCACTCGAACCCGCGACACACTATGTGGTGGGATCGACCTACGGCAGCTTGGGGAGATTCGGCGAGGCGGAAAAGGAGATGCGTAGCGCCATCAATTTGGGTGAATCTCCCTCCGCACTGTCCAACCTTGGCTTTTACCTGATGTATCAAAATCGTGACCAGGAGGCCATGACCTATTTCAACCGGGCCGTGCAACTGTGGCCCGAGCACTACCAATTGTGGCTGAACCAGGGAACCGTCTACCGCCGGCTCAATCTCCTTGCCGATGCGAAGAACTCCTATCAAAAAGCATTCACTCTGGCGGAGTCGGAGATGAAACGCAACCCGCGAGACGCCCACGTCCGCGCCTGTATGGCATACGCCTCTGCGTGGCTGGGGGACAAGCGTCGCGCCGGATCGGAGATTGACCAGGCGCTGCAGTTTTCACCAAACGATACCGACGTGAGGAAGTTTGCTGTCAGAACCTACGAGGCACTCGGCCGCCGAGAGGATTCGTTGAAGGTATTGGAGGCGTCGCCGCCGGACGTCCTGGCCGATCTCAGCCGCTTTCCGGATTTGGCGGACTTACACCGTGATTCTCGCTTTGTACAGATGTTGGATCAAACCCAACGCAAATAAACCATAACCAGAGGGGTACCAGATGCTGATTGAACAGATCATCAACGTTGAAGGCCGTAGTGTAACCGTCACCCGGCGGATTGAAGATTCACGTAGCAGCACCAACGAGTTACCAACGCCGTCTAAGAATGTCGAATCGGTTCACCTGCCGGACACTTTTACGGGAGATCTCCATGTGTTGCGTCCTGGCGATCCGGCTCGTCCACCGGTAACACGTATGGAGCGCCCGATCAATCCGGGATCAGAAGCGCAGGGAGTCGGAGGGGGTCAGACGCCGCAGGGACCGGGCGGCGGAGGGATGCCTCTTGGTCCGGGCGGGAGTGCGATGGACTTGGGCCCAGGGGGCGGCTCGATGGATTTAGGCCCGGGCGGCGGAGCGATGGACTTGGGTCCCGGCGGAACGGGAGCAGGCGGAATTACGATCGTATTCGGCTCCGTCGTGGTCAATTGTTCCTGTTGCCACACCTCTCAGATTGGTCCCGGCGGCGGAGCGATGGGCCTTGGACCCGAAGGCCGTTCGGACGACGGCGAAAATTAGCGTTGGAAACGAGGATTTGTCATGGGCTTCACTGTTCAACGGCAGCTTGGAGACTTTTGGTGCTGGGCCGCGGTGGCCTCCAGCGTGGACGGATACTTCAGTCCTGGGGCTTCCTTCCGCCAGTGCGCGATCGTCAATCACGTTCGTGGACGTGGCGATTGTTGCGAATTCAATGAGGCGTGCGACGTCCCCGACTACCTGGACGCAGCGCTTTTCGCCATCGGACACTTGCGGGATATTACAGCGGACGTGCTGACTTTCGACGTGATTCAGCAGGAGATCGACAAAAGACTTCCGGTATGCATTTATTTCCGGAATAGTAACGGCGGTGGTCATTATGCCGCTATCTCCGGCTACTCCCACGGGCCCAACGGGTGGCAGGGAATTACGATATCCGACCCAATCTTTGGCGACTCTGAGGTCGAGTACCACAGTTTCGTCAATCTCTACCGTCTCCAGGTGGGCCAATGGAGAGGTTCCTTTCGTTTACAGCCTTAATTAGGGAGATGCGCTATGCCAATTCAGGATCCGGTGGTACCGGACGATGTTAAAAGGGCCTTTCTAACAGGCCTCGAAAACTTTCTGTCGGCAAACCCGGCTTTGCGGGACGCGATCAAGAAAGACCCGGAAGGTATCCAAGGACTGCCGGTATACACGATTGCTCTTGATAGCCTGGTGCAAGGAGCGCGGACGGAGGTTGCCTTGTACGCGGGGTGGCGCGTTTTCTACCGAAGGGCGGCCGAGGCGTTGGCCGGCGACGTCCAGGTGAGTTTGACCGGTCAGGCCCCGCGCCTGGTCAGCATCTCGCGTGGCACGCAGCTGGGCGAGGTTCTGGACTCCGTGGAACTCGTACTGAACCGCACCGATCTGCACCCGGAAACAAAATATCAACTCCGACTGCTGCGCATTGCGGGAGTGTTTATGGAATGTTGCTGGCTGGTGTCGGGGTCTGACCAACCCGACGTGTTCGTCCCGGTGATCAGTGGTCTGAGAATGATGCAGGCACGAGAGACATACCTTACAGACGCATTCTTCCTGCGCTTGAGCAAAGTCGCCGGAGTCGCCCTCCAGTTCGGATCGCACTAGGTTCAATGGCTACTCGACACAAAAAGGGACGCCGGCTTCTCCCGCGGGCGTCCCCCTTTTCTTGCGTTTGCCTCTGCTTTTACGCCCGCCCCCTCCGCTTCCGCCCACGAATCACCACCGCGGCCAAACCGGTTCCCAGCATCGCCCACGTGGAGGGCTCCGGCACCTCGCCCGTAGGCGGATCCACCACGTCAGCGGGCGTGAAACTGGCCGATAGCAGGTTCGTAAAGCTGCCGAATGAGACGTTCCCCGATTGTCCGTTCAAAGTGCCAAGATCGCCGATTGTTAACGCATTCGTCGTATTCAAGGGGAGAGTGTTGCAGATACCCTGCGTGACACTCGCCAAATTTCGAATGGCGATGCAACTAACTCCGTCGGGCGGGTTGGTCAGAATCATCTGTAATGCGGCAAAGCCGTTGCTGTTCGCGCTGGACGGTCCGAACGAAACAATACTCTGTGGATCGAAAGCCGCCGTCCCCGGTAAAATCGCATTCACAGTCACGTCGTAGGAGACTGTGAAACTCTTCGTCTGGCCCGCGTTGGCAAAGAACACAGTACCGTTCGATGCGGCGACTTTCGCGAACTCGATCAGGCCCGTGCCTCCGCCACCGGTGCCAACCGATATTGCGAAGTCCTCTTCGGCATAGCCATTTCCCACCACGAGCTGAAAGTTGCTAAAAACGTACTCCATCGTCCCCTTCACCTGCACCGAACAGGCCACGGGACTGGCTAATGTTCCACAGTCGATCGCAGCACCCTGAAGTGCCGCAGCCATCAGGCCCACGAACACACCGATCGTACACAACCTCATCATTTTGTTTCCTCCAAGTTGTAGGGTGGTTGCTAGCCCGGAACGCCTCCTGCTGGGCTCGCGACCTGAAGAAGTGTAAATCGAAGCACCGGAAACTGCGCCTGAAGCTTTTCTGAAAGAGACTTCAGGTTTTCTTCAGAACGAAGCCCGGCGGCGCCGTCACTCGCGGAGCGCATGCCACCTTGACCGCCGCCAGCGTTCGCGCCTACACTTCCCTGTAGCGCGAAGGGCGCATCCAGTCCGCGGAAAGGGCCGTGCCCACCTTCATTCGTATAGCTGGTTTTACGAACATTCTTTCAGCCTGATCCGAGCGGACTCCGGGCGCTAACGAAAGGACGTTCGTCATGAACACCACCGACCTCACTCGCCTTCCCGCCCGCCCAAATCTCGACCAATACAAGAAGCAAGCGAAGGATCGCCTCAAGTCCACCCGCATGGCGGGACACGGAGAACCCGCAACGCTTGCCACCGCCCAGTTAGAGATCGCCCACGAACACGGCTTTGCCAGTTGGCCCAAATTCGCGGCGCACTTGAATGGCCTGGCCCGCACCCAATCTACCGTTTCCCGCTTTGAAGCCGCCGCCGATGCCGTCGTCTCTGGCGACGCCGCCACCCTGGAACGCCTGCTCACCGCCCACCCCGAACTGATCCACGCCCGTTCGACGCGCGTGCACGGCGCCATGCTGCTGCACTATATAGGCGCCAATGGTTTCGAGAACTGGCGGCAGAAGACGCCGCCCAATGCCGTCGAGATTCTGCGGATCCTGCTGCGGGCGGGTGCCGAGGTCGACGCCACAGGCGCCATGTATGGCCTGGGCACGACGCTCGGCTTGGTCGCCACCAGCGTCTGGCCCAAGCTGGCGGGCGTGCAGAACGAACTGCTGCAGGTCCTCATCGATGCCGGAGCCTCGCCGGATGGCGCGCCCGGCGGCTGGAACCCCCTCGATTCTGCTCTCTCCAATGGGCGTCCCGAAGCGGCCGTCTTTCTCGCCGAGCATGGCGCGCGCGTTTCGTTTACCGGTGCTGCCGGCATCGGCCGTCTCGACCTGCTGCAGCGATTCTTCGCATCCACCACGCCCACGCAGCGCGACCTCGACATCGGGCTCGCCCACGCCTGCCAGTACGGCCGCGCCGAAGTCATCGGCCTGCTTCTGGAACATGGTGCGGATCTCCGCTTCGAAGAGGGCACCGGCATGCCGCCGCTCCATTGGGCCATCATCGGAGACCAGGTTGAAGTCGTGAAACTCCTGCTCATCCGTGGGGCCGATGTCACTGCGAGGAACGCTTATGGCGGCACGGCATTGGGCGCCTGTGAATGGCGCGCCAACAACGGAGGCGATCCCAACAGCTGTGCGGCAATTTTTGGGTTATTGCGTGTCAATCGGGAACAGCTCTACGGCTAATAGTAGCCATAGCGAAATCTCTACCAGATTTTGTAGGATGCGCCTACATTCCTGTTGACAGGCTCGCGGACCTTGCCCCAATATAAAAACATCACTGAGAAAGGAGGTGGTCCAGCAAACATGGATAGTAGTTACTGTAATGGCTCGAACCGCACACCGGAGGTGACCGACTGCTGAATCGGTAACTCGAATCTCTCAGGTCACGTTCAGTGCCGTGGCCGCTGTTCCTGTGGACCGGCGACCTCCACTGTGTGGCGAGAGCTGTTAGGCGCGGTGCGACAAGCGCCGAGCCAAGCTCTCTGATCAACCGGATGAGCGAAAAACCCCGCCGTATGTCCCGAGGGACTCTGGCGGGGTTTTTCTATTTTATTGATGGATCGGCGTCCAGTCTTCCGGCACTTGGCCCTGTTCCAGTAGCCGCCCCTTCTCCAGGTACCGGACCCGGCTCGCCGTGCGCGCCGCATGCGGGTCGTGCGTCACCATCACCACCGTTTTCCCGAAGTCCTGATTCAATCGCGTGAGCAGCGACAGCACGTCCTTGGCCGAGTTCGCATCCAGGTTCCCGGTCGGTTCGTCGGCGAGAATCAGGTCCGGATCGGTAACAATCGCCCGCGCGATCGCCACGCGTTGCTCCTGCCCGCCCGACATCTGCCGCGGCGTATGCGTCAACCGGTCTCCCAGGCCCACCAATTCCAGTGCCCGCTTCGCATGTTCGTTTCGCTCGCGCCGCGACAGTCTCGTCAGCTTCAACGGGAGTTCCACGTTCTCCAAAGCAGTCAGCACGGGAATCAGGTTGAACGATTGAAAAATGAACCCGATGTGCGCGTTGCGCCAGCGCGCCACCGTCGATTCGTTCATTGAGCGCAGGTCGTGACCCAAGACGGTAATCTCGCCGCCGGTCGGCCGGTCCATCGCCGCAATCAAATGCAGGAGCGTGGATTTTCCCGAACCCGACGGCCCCATCAGCGCGACAAACTCACCCCGGTGAATCTCGATGCTGGCGTCCTGCAGCGCGTAGACGTGATACTCCTGCCGCTTGTACTCCTTCGTCAGCGCGCGCGTGATAATCACGGCTTCCGAACTCGCCGGGCTCATTTGGATGCCGCGCCCTTGACCGTCACTTCCGTGCCGTCTTTTAGATCGGCCGCCGGATTTGCGATCAGTTGCTCGCCACCCGTCAGCCCGTCTTCGATGCGCAGGCCCATCGGAGTGTTGCTCGAGGCCTTCACCGGCTTGCGCACCGCTTTGCCACCCTGCACCACAAACACCGCGCCATCGCGCATGGCCGTGATGGGGATGAAGATCAGCGGTTTCGCCGTCGAGTCGTCCGGCTTGCCCTGTTCAACGAATGCCACGCTGGCGTTCATCTCGGGGCGCAGGTAGCTGTCTGGCTTGAGCACCTTCACCTTCACCTGCACTGTCGCCTTGGCGCGATTGGCCTCGGGCGCAATTTCATCGATCACGCCTTCGTACTTGCGGTCCGGATAGGCGTCTGTGGTGATCACCGCTTCCTGCTTGGCGTGCAGCCGTGCGAAGTCGTTTTGGTTGATGTCGAGTTCCACCTGCAGGTCGTTCAAGTCGGCCATCGAGACGACAAAACCCTTCGCGCCGCGATCGCCCACAAAACCCGTCGTGACAAACTCGCCCCGCTCGACGTTCCGGTCCAAAATCGTACCCTTGATCGGCGCGCGAATGATCGTATTGGCGAGCTGCGTTTCCGCTAGCGCCACGGCGCCGCGGGCGCGAATGATGTCGCCCTGCGCCTGTTGAATCACCTCGGCGCGCGGGCCCAGTCGCGCCAGTTCGTAGGTGCGCTCAAGCGAGCGTATGCGGCTCTCCTGCATGTCGAAGCGCGCCTTGGCGTCGTCGAGCGCCTGCGCGGAGCTCACTTTTTCTTCAACCAGTTTTCGCGTACGGTCGAGGTTGATTTTGGCGTTCGTCAAATCGGCCCGCGCCGAATCCAGGTTCGCCTTGGCCACGGCAATTTCTTCCGGCCGCGTACCATTCCGCAGTTCCTTGAGCCGAGCTTCCAGCGCCGCGAGTTGCCCCTGCGCCTGCTGCTGCTGCGCGCGATACTCGTCGTCTTCGAGCTTCACAATCACTTGCCCCTGATTCACACGGTCGCCCTTTTCCACGCCGATCCACGCCACCTTGCCCACAACTTTGGAGGCCAACTGAATCTTGTGGTGCGCCACGATGTAGCCGGTGGCGTTGAGGATCACGCGTACGCCTGCAGGATCGGCGGGAACGACCTCGATCGTCTGCACCTCGGGGGGCTTGGAGAGATTGGGAAGAATAAACCGGGCCGCGCCGAACAGCAGAAACACCAGCACCCCGCCGATGATCCAGCGGGAGGACCATCGCGAGCCGCCCGTAGCGGGCTTCTTATCTTTATCGATGCGGAGCGAGTCGAGATCGGTAGTCATAGTAAGAATGAGATCAGGCGCTCTTGAGCGCAACGAGAATTTGCTTGCGTGCGGCCGCGGCGGCGGGAAGAATGCCGCCCAGGACGCCCATGATGAGTGCGAACATCACGCCGGTGAACATCACCTGGGGCGTGATCGCAAAGCTGAACGTAATTTCCGAAAAGGTGACGAAACTGCCAATGCCGGTTTCGAGACCATTGAGCGGCAGCACCAGCAGGCATCCCAGAATGCCGCCAATCAGGCTGAGCAAAACAGACTCGATGAGGAACGCCGCCAGAATGCTTCGCCGCGAAAAACCCAGCACGCGCAACGTTCCGATTTCGGCCGAGCGCCGCGCCACGGCGGCATACATCGTATTCATTGCGGCAAAGCTCGATCCCACGCTCATGATCAGTGCGACGAACGTTCCCAGCGCTTGGATAGGCGCGGCCGAGCTGGTCTGTTGTGCATAGTAATCGCGCTCAGTGAAGGCGTCGACGTTCAAGCGACGGTCGGTTTCGAGATCGTTAATCAGCGTCTGCACGGCCTCGGGGCTTTCGGCGCGCAGCAAAACGGAACTCAGCGCCGACACGCGATTCTGATCGGCGGAGAGTTGGTTCAAATCGGCGAACACCTCGCCATTGGCCGACGTACGCCCACCGTCCATAATGCCGACAATTTCCCAATCGCCCCGGCCGAAGTGCAGTTTCTGCCCAAGGTGCGAACCGTAGCGATTGACGAGCCCCTTGCCGACGACAATCTCCCGATGGCCCGGCCGGAACATGCGCCCGGCGACAAGCTTCACTTCATCGCGCAGCCGGAAGCCCATCGGCGTGAGACCACGCAGATTGATGTTGATGCTGGCGCTTTCGGTGGACTCGAGAATGATCACCGTTACCAATTCGAGCGAGGCCATGGGACGGCCCTCTTCATCGCGCGCGATACCCGAACGCGACAGGATGTCCTGATAGGTGAGCCGGGTGATCACGCTGTTCAACTCCGCCGTGCCGCCCTTGCGCAGCACCATCACCTGCAGCGGATTGCCGCTGGCCGTGAGCGACGCTCGCAGCCCGGTCACCAGCGCCGATACGCTGAGCAGCACCGCAACCGTCAGCGCGATCCCCAATGCCGTCATCGCGGTGGTTGTCTTGCGCGCGGTGAGATTGCGCAGGTTGTAGCTGAGGGGGATCTTCATCGTGGCCTAATCGGTAACGCGAAGCGCCTCAATGATGGAGAGCCGGGATGCGTTCCAGGCGGGAAAGAAGCAGGCAAGCAGGCCCAGCAGCGCCGCCGAGCCGAAACCGATGAAGTAGATCTCGGTGGGCATGTGCAGCGTGCTCAGGTCGGCAAACATCGACGGTGCCTTGGCCAGCGCGCCGCAGATCAGCGTGGCCAGACCCAAGCCAATCGCCGCGCCGATCATGGCGATGGTGATCGATTCGCCGACGAGCAGCCGCAGGATCTCGGGCGGTGTAAACCCGATCGTTTTGAGAATCCCCACCTCGCGCGTCCGCTCGCGGACGCTCATCGCCATTGTGTTCGCTGTAATCAGGAACATCGTAAACGCCACGGCTCCGGAGATCATGAGAAAGAACACCTTCACGTTGCCGAGGAACGCCAGGAAGCTCAGTTGGAACGAGTGCTCGCTTTCGGTGAGCGTTTGGACCGGCGAGTTGCGGAACAGGTCGTCCACCTCGCGCGACACCTTGGGAACAAGATCGGTCGAACGCACGTGCAGCACGAGCGTCGAGATGCGATCCATGTTTCCTCCGCCCCCGAAGCCCTTGTTCAGGTACTCGAAATGGAAGAAGAGGTTTTCGTTATCGGTTTTCGAATCATAGATCCCACGGATGATCAGGTCGAGCGTCATCGGGAAGATGTCGCCGACAATCTGCAACCGGTCGCCCACCTTGAAGCCCAGCCGCGTGGCTAGTTTGCGGCCGACGATGCAGGCGCTTCGTTCCTTCTGGAAATCAAGACGCTCTTCGTCGGTAAGCTTGAACTCGGGATAGACGCGGAACAGGCGGTCGGGTTCGACCGCAAAGCGTCCGAAGAAATTGTTCGTGTCGCGCGCATCCTTATAGACGCCGCCGAACCACTGATAAATGACGGCCTCTTCCACCCCGGGCACCTGCAAAATGCGCTGGCGGTAAGAGACCGGAAACGGGTTGGCAAGCGACACGCGGTTCCGCACGATCAGCCGTAGCGCCTGGTCGGGCGAGGCCTGCGCGTAGTAGAAATTGTTGTAGATTGCGCCCAGAATTCCCAGCAGGCACAGCGACGCGGCCACGCTCAAAATGGTGAGCAGGCTCCGCCTACGGTTGCGAATGCTGTTCCGCAGAATGAGAGGCAGAAAGGCGAACACCGTATTATCATTCTACGGGCCTTGTGATGAATTCGTTCTCGGAAAGCGACGAAATCGGGCGATCCGCCGACGAACGGTGGATGACGGAGGCGTTGCGGCTAGCGCGCGAAGCGGGAGTACGTGGTGAGGTGCCGGTGGGAGCGGTGGTCGTGCTCGGCGGCAAGGTCATCGGTTTGGGGGCGAACGGCCCCATCGCCGCCAACGACCCCACGGCCCATGCCGAAATCGTCGCCCTCCGCGCAGCGGCTCAACACATCGGCAACTACCGGCTCGAAGGCGCGGTGCTCTATTGCACCCTCGAGCCCTGCGTCATGTGCGCCGGCGCCCTCGTCCACGCCCGCATC
This sequence comes from Acidobacteriota bacterium, assembly GCA_040007195.1. GTDB lineage: Bacteria > Acidobacteriota > Terriglobia > Bryobacterales > Bryobacteraceae > JAFLBB01. The sequence goes on from JBDTVQ010000043.1 coordinate 23,955, forward strand.
GCCCGCGTCGTCTTCGGAGCCCGCGACCTCCGCTTCGGCGGCGTGCGCAGCAAATTCCGCCTCGCCGATTCCGACATCCTCAACCACCGCGCCGAGGTCACCGAAGGCATTATGGGAGCCGAGTGCGCGGCACTCCTTCAGGAGTTTTTTGAGGGGCGGCGTTAGGGTGAGCATCGCCTAGCTCTCGCAATGGCCCGAGATTTTCTTCATGCTCAGGTATGTGCAGGCGGCGGTGAACGACGACATCCAACCTAGGAGAACCCAGGCGGAGTGGACGGCCATGGAATGATGCGACTCTCCCATGAACGCCGGACCACACGTGACGAGGCATCCGGAAATCCAGGAGAGTATCGTGACGGCCCGATCGCGCGATGAGAGTGTGGGCATGGCCGCTCCAAAAGCGGCATAGTTACCACACAGAACTCCGGCAAGTGGCGCGAAGGGGACGGCAGCGTATTGCCAGGCAAGCTGCGCCCAGACTGAATTCTGAGTCCAAAAGGAAGCGCCCATCAGCAAGGCTGTCACTATTGCGCCCACTACGAGACTCTTCCTGTTTGTTAACGAGCGGACGGCGGCGTTTACCGCCAGCCGCGCGGCGGTGAGCAGCGTGAATGTGAGGACAAGCAGTTTGACCCAACCGATCTTGTGGAACCTGGCTCCGGCGTATTCGGCGTACTCCGGAACCTTCGCCCAGCGCCCATCGATTGCGGCGGCTCCCGCCATCGTGTAAATCGCCGATAGCAACACAAACAAAAGGGGCAGAGCAATGCCCACGATTAAGATGATTCTTGCTGTCCGGCGTGCGGCCACATATGGACGAATGAGGTTGGCGCATACGAAGAGAGGTGGTATTGCCCAGATGAGCACGTGCGATTCGAAAGTAAGTCCCGGCATCTCGTCGAGACCCTGAATTCGGGCGATGGTTGCGGGAGCGAATCTCGCGCTGGAGAGAAGCAGGCCAAGAATTGCCGCAAAGGATACCTTCACAACGAAGACCGATGAGTTCGCGAGGCGTGGGAGTGAAGCGTCCGCTATTGGGCCGATCATGAGGAACCAGATTCCGTGGACCAACAGCGGGTGTGGTGGCCAACCGGGCGGATCGACTGGAAACGGATGCGTCAACGACCAACCCAGGGCGCTCGTGCCTAACGTTGTGAGAAATGCGAACCAGGTCGCCGCCCAAACGGGAATCACCACTCGTTTGAAAACCCAGGCAGGCGTCGTTCCGAACACCGACTGAATGATGTTGTCGAAGCTACCTTCGGACCGATTGCCGAGGCGTAGCGGAAAATAACAGACCCCGAAGCACAGAAACAGCGAGTAGACGATGGTCGTGAGCAATAGTTGCCATGGATGAGCGGCATTCGGATAGTGCATGCCTTCATAGCGGAGCAGGGCGGCATTAAGGAAGACGCCGGCGAGGAGCGCCGATACTGCCCAAATGCTGGCGGGATGCACTTCGGAGTCCGCGGTCATGCTTTCGTTAGACCACGCACGCGCGGGCTTTGTGCCCGCTACACCGTCCGGATGCGAATATTCTTGAACATCACGACACTGGTCGGATCGTGCAACTGCAATCCAATCGGTCCCGTCTTCGGACGTGCCGGGTCGCCCGCGTGCTCGCACACCTTCTCGCCGTTGAGGAAAGTGCGCATGATCTCGTTGCGCGATTCCAGCCGCAGACGGTTCCAGTCTCCGGACTTCTGGAAGCCGGTTTTCGCCTTTTGAAAGAGATAAACGCTGCCCGTCGGGTACGGGTCTTCGACGTAGCCGTTCGAGATCTGGATCTCGTAGCCGTTGTGCGAAGGGGTTCTGGCGGGATCGTGATTGGGGTAGACGGCGAATTTGCCCCGCGTGGCATCGCGCAGCGTCACACCAGAGTTGCCGCCGAGGCGCGTCCAGTAGTCGAGTTCCAGGTCAAACTGGCCGAACTCCTCCTTCGTGTACACCCACGCCTGGTCGTGCGAGACCTTCGGTGTACGGTCGCCCAACAGAATGCCGTCGCTCATAACGGTCCACACACCGTCGCCCACCTTCTCCCATCCATCGAGGTTCTTTCCGTTAAACAGGGGGCGCCATGCGGAGGCGGCCTCGGCGGGGATGGCAACAGAAGCGGGGACGGCAAGCGTGGCCAGTCCCGCCAGCAAAGTGCGGCGATTCGTTTCGGGCATGCGGTGTATTGTATCGCTCGCGCGCGCCGAAGTCGCACCGGGGTGTCGAATACTGTCGAACTGTCCACTTGAATAGGAAACGGCCGCCGGTTGGTAAGGCCGGCGGCCGCACTACGGTAGGGTCTGGGATAGGAGTTATGCGGCTTTGTCTAGCGGAGTAACTACCGGGTAGGAACACTTGTTGGGCTGATTCATCGAGCCCATTTGCAACACGCGCGGAGCAGCCTCGTTGCGCATGGTGCCGTTGAAGTACTCATCCAGCGGAAAGAGCGAATAGGGCGCGGTCTCACGGAAGACCTTGCCCAGTTTCTGTTGGATGCGGTAGACGGCGTGGAAGAAGTTGCCGCGCTCCATCTTCAGGCGGCGGCAGCAGAGCTTCCAGTCGGCTCCGAGCAGAAAATGAAATTTGAAAATCTGGTACTCGGACTCGTCCAAATGCCGCTTGGACATCAGCGTAAAATCGGCGATGTACTCCTCGTCCTTGCGCCCCCAGGTTCGCTTGTTATGGTTGCCAGTGATCATGTGCAGAGTGACGCGGCTGAGGTGTTTTTCCTTCAGTACGCAGCGGCGGAAACGCGCGTAGCAGGCGCG
>JBDTVQ010000044.1:0-26347 GCA_040007195.1 Acidobacteriota bacterium
CGCGCGCGCCACGCCGCGCTCGGTGATGATCGCCGTCACATACTTCGCAGGCGTCACATCGAACGCGGGATTCTGCACCGCGATGCCCTCCGGCGCAACCCGTACGCCAAAGACTTCGGTCACTTCCTTCGCCGCCCGTTGCTCAATCGGAATCTGATCGCCCGACGTCAGCGTCAGGTCCAGCGTCGAAATCGGCGCCGCCACATAGAACGGCACGTTGTTCTCTTTCGCCAGCACCGCCACCGAATACGTGCCCACCTTGTTCGCCACATCGCCGTTCCCCGCAATGCGATCCGCGCCCACCACGACGCACCCAATGCGCCCTAGCCGCATGAAGTAGCCCGCCATGTTGTCCGTGATCAGCGTCGTCGGAATCCCGTCCTGCTGTAGCTCCCACGCCGTCAGCCGCGCGCCCTGCAAAAACGGCCGCGTCTCATCGGCGAACACGTCAATCTTCTTGCCCGACTCAATCGCCGCGCGAATCACACCCAGCGCCGTGCCATACCCCGCCGTCGCCAGCGCCCCCGCGTTGCAATGCGTCAGCACCGTCTTCCCATCGGGCACAAGCGGCGCGCCATGGCCGCCCATCGCCCGGTTGATCTCGATGTCTTCTTCCTTGATCAACTGCGCTTCGGCCACCAGCGCCGCGCGAATCTCCTCCACGGGTTTCCCGCGCAAGCTCGCGTACAGCTTCTTCATCCGGTCAATCGCCCAGAACAGATTCACCGCCGTCGGGCGCGTCCCGGCCAATCGAGTGCAGATGCGCTCCATCTCGGCATCCATCGCCGCCGGATCGGCCTGCTGCACCCCAATCGCCACGCCCATCGCCGCCGCCACGCCAATCGCCGGCGCGCCGCGAATGATCATGTCGACAATGGCGACCGCGACCTCCTCATAGTTCCTGCACGTCACATAAACGACCTCGCGCGGCAGCTTCGTCTGATCGATCATCACGACGCCCGCCGGGGTCCATTGAATGGTTTCTACCATGGGTTGAGGGTATAGCCTCCCTGCACTAAAAATGCGCTAAAAAATGTCAGGTTGTAGGTGGCATGCATGGCCACCGCCGCCGCCGTGGAGTTCGTACTCACGCGCGCTATGCCAAAACAGATGCCCGCGCCGCCCACTAGTAACACGTGAACCCACGACCAGCTGTATTGCGGTCCGTGCAGCAGTGCGAACGGCAGCGCGGCAACGACAATCGCCACCGTCGAGCCGAACGTGCGCGCCAACAGTGGCAAAATAAATCCCCGGAACGCCAGTTCTTCGCACAACGGCCCAAGTGTCGTCGCAAACACCCCCAGCGCGAAAACGCTGCTCCGGTCGCGCATCAAATCGTTCATCGGTGTAGGGGTATCCGGCGCCTTCAACAACACACCCGCAATCGCCAGTCCCAGCGCCACCGCCGGGCCTAGCATCATGCAAAGCGCGATGCCCCTCTTGGAGGAAAACCACGATAGCGAAGACCAGAACGGCCGGTTGTAGCGCACCTTCAAAATGAAGTACAGTACGCCAAACCACATCGCGTAGCCCGTGAACTGCCCCAATAACAACGGCAGCGCCCGTCCCGACGCCGGAGGAATCACAGCCTGCAATCCCGCCATCAGCAGTACGGCGATCAGCGCGCACGGTATCGCCGAGGCCACAAACAAAAACAGATCGTCGTATCCCCAAAACGGATACGCCTCGGGCGCCACCATCCGCGGCTCCGGCTCCTGCTGCGGAACCGCCGGGCTCCAATCGCTCATCGCGCGGCGCCCTCCCGATCTACAAGAATCGCCGCCAACAACGGCAGCATGATCTCATGGTGACCCGTAATCGAATACCCTTTGCCGCCTGCCTGCGCGTGCGGACGATCCACCACGTTCACCTTCGGCCGGTAGTGCTGTAGGAAATCGAAGTTCGCTGTCGTGAACTCACGCACCGTATGGCCCAGGTTGCGCACCGTCGACAAGGCCTTCAGAAAGACCTCCGGCATCACCACCGCCGAGCCCAAATTCACATACACCCCGCCGCCATCCAATTCGCGTACCAGCGTGCAGAACAACCGGAAATCATGGTGCGTCGCCGCGCCCATCGCCGCGCCGTCCACATGCGGATGCGTGTGCGGTGTGTCCGTCCCCACCGCAATATGCACTGTCAACGGAATCGCCGCCGCGTGCGCGCCACACAACAGGCTGCTTCCCGCGAACTCGATCCCCGCCAGCTCGCTCGCCTTCCTCGCCAACGCCTCGCCCGCGCCAATCCCATCCCGCGCCGCTTCAATCAAAGCCTGGTTGAACTCGCGCCCCGTCTCCTCCGCCGAACCGAAACTGCCATCCGGCAGCACCGCCTCCACATCCTCGCTCGTGTACCCCGCCATCGCGATTTCAATATCGTGAATCGCCGCCGCGCCGTTCATCGAAAACGAAGTAGCAAACCCGCGCCCCGCCAAGTCGAGCAACACCGGCGCCAGCCCGCACTTGATCACGTGCCCGCCAATCCCCCACAGCACAGGCTTCCCCGCCTCTCGCGCCTTCCAGATCGCCCCCGCCACCGCCCGCAGCGAATCTGCCGCCAACAACCGGGGCAGGGAATCCATCCACTGGCCGATACTCATCCCCGCCCGCGCCGGCTGCCCAAACAGCCCGGTATGAACCTTCCCCCCACGCCCGTGCAACGAGACCGTCTTCAGCCCCGCCAGGTCCGTCGGCTTCATGGAATAACGGCTCAAGCAGGCTTCCTTCCGAGCATGCGGTCCAGCGCGCGGCCCGTATGGCTGCGCCTGTTCCGGGCCACCTGTTCGGGAGTGCCTACCGCCACAATCTGTCCCCCTCCTTCGCCACCCTCCGGACCAAGATCGATCACCCAATCGGCTGATTTGATCACGTCCAAATGGTGCTCAATCACTACGACCGTGTTGCCCAATTCCACCAGTCTTTGTAACACGTCTAACAGTCTGTTCACATCTTCGAAATGAAGCCCCGTCGTCGGTTCGTCCAAAATATAGAACGTTTTCCCCGTCTGCCGCCGGCTCAACTCCCGCGCCAGCTTCACCCGCTGCGCCTCGCCGCCCGACAACGTCGTCGACGATTGCCCCAGATGCAAATACCCCAATCCAACATCGTGCAGCGTCTCGATTTTCGACTTGATCGCCGGGAAATTCTCCAGCAGCGGCAGCGCGTCTTCCACCGTCGATTCCAGCAAATCCGCAATCGACATGCCTTTGAACTTCACCTGCAGCGTCTCGTGGTTATACCGCCGCCCGCGGCACAAATCGCACGTCACATACACGTCCGGCAGGAAGTTCATCTCAATGCGTTTCATGCCGTCGCCCTGGCACCCCTCGCACCGCCCGCCCTTCACATTGAAACTGAACCGCCCCGGCTTGTATCCGCGCTCGCGCGACTCCGGCAGCATGGCGTACAAATCGCGAACAGGAGAAAATACTCCGGTATACGTCGCCGGGTTCGATCGCGGTGTCCGCCCGATCGGCGTCTGATCGATCTCGATCACCTTGTCCACCAGGTTCATCCCGACGATCTTGCCGTGCGCCCCCGGTGCCCGCCTCGCGCCGTAAATTTCCTCGGCCAGCGCGCGATAGAGAATATCGTTCACCAGCGTCGACTTCCCGCTCCCGGAAACGCCCGTCACCGCAATCAGCATCCCCAGCGGGAACTCAACATCGATTCCCTTCAGGTTGTGCTCAATCGCGCCTTTGACGACCAGCTTCTCCCCATTCCCATGCCGCCGGAACGAAGGCACCGCAATCGATCGCTTCCCCGACATGTACTGGCCCGTCAGCGACGCCTTGCACTTCCGGATCACGTCCGGCGTCCCCGCCGCCACCAGTTCGCCGCCCAACCGCCCCGCGCCCGGCCCTAGATCGACCACATAATCGGCGCGTTCAATGGTGTCCTCATCGTGCTCGACAATCAATACCGTGTTGCCCAAATCGCGCAAATGCCCCAGCGTCTCTAACAGCCGCTCGTTATCGCGCGGATGCAGACCGATTGAAGGCTCGTCCAGCACATACAAGACCCCGCGCAGTTTCGTGCCAATCTGCGTTGCCAATCGAATCCGCTGCGACTCACCACCCGAAAGCGTCGCCGCCGACCGCTGCAGGCTCAGGTGGTCCAACCCCACATTGCACAAAAACTCCAACCGGTCGCGAATCTCTTCTACAATCCGCACCGCAATCGCCGACTCCCGTTCATTCAACGTCCACGACTTCACCAGCTCCAGCGCCCGCGACAATCCCAGCGCCGTGAAGTCGCCAATCGCAATCCCCTTCACCTGCACCGCCAAATGCCCGCGCTTCAGCCGCGCGCCATGGCAAACCTCGCACGGAGCCGACGACATGTACGCAATCAGATGCTCGCGATAGTTGTCCGTCGTCTCCTCGTAGGTCTCCTGCAGCACTCCCAGAATGCCCGGAAAAGTCCCGCTTCCTTCCAACAGCAGCTTCTGCGTCTTGGCCGGAAACTCCTCGAACGCCTTCCCCAGGTTGATCTTGTTCTTCTTGGCGAAATCGTTTAGCCGGTGAATCATCCCCGCCGACCCGCCGCCCGGCCCCAGTCCGCCTTCAAGCAATGGCTTCCCTGGATCGACAATCACCTTGTCCGCATCGAACGCCCAACGGCTCCCCAGCCCCGTGCACGCCTCGCACGCCCCATACGGGCTGTTGAAGGAAAACGACCGCGGCTCCAATTTCGGAATACTCGCTCCGCATTCCGGACACGCCAGCTTTTGCGAGAACAGCCGCTCTTCCTTCGTCTCGCCGCCCGCGCCCCCCACCACGCACACCGTCACCAATCCATCGGCCAGCTTCGTCGCCGTTTCAATCGACGCTTCCAGCCGCTGCTCCACCCCCGCCTTGATCAACAACCGGTCCACCACAATTTCAATCGTGTGGTTCCGCCGCTTGTCCAGCGTGATCTCTTCATCTAACCCGCGCAGCTCGCCGTCAATCCGCGCCCGCACAAATCCCTGCCGCCCCAGCTTCTCCAGATCTTTCTTGTACTCGCCCTTACGCCCCCGCACAATCGGCGCCAGAATCATGATCCGCTCGTTCTGCCGCTGCGTCAGAATCTGCTCGAGAATCTGCCCCGTCTTCTGCGGCACAATCTCCAGCCCGCAATCCGGGCAGTGCGGAATCCCGATCGAGGAGTACAGCAGCCGCAGGTAATCGTAAATCTCCGTGATCGTCCCCACCGTCGACCGCGGGCTCCTGTTCGTCGTCTTCTGCTCAATGGAAATCGCCGGACTCAACCCGTCAATCGAGTCCACGTCCGGCCGCTCCATCTGGTCCAGAAACTGCCGCGCATACGGCGATAGCGTTTCTACGTACCGCCTCTGCCCCTCGGCATAAATCGTGTCGAAGGCGAGCGACGACTTCCCGGATCCGCTCAGACCGGTAATCACCGTCAGAGAGTTCCTGGGAATCTCGACGTCGATGTTTTTCAGGTTATGCTGCCGTGCTCCATGCACGGTGATCAGTTTGAGCATGTCGACGGGGTGAGGAGAATCTTTTATTGTCCCACGCCCCGATCCCCCGCGCCTCGCATTCCGCCGGAAATCACGCCTCTCTCCCCGATCCCCGCGCCACGCATGCCGCCGGAAATCGCGCGCCCCACGCGCCCTCCCGCCGCGCACCGCACTGAACCGGAATTCGCACACCCGCGTGCTAAACTCTAAACGTCATGAAGGGCAACCCACAAGTTATCGCGTACTTACAGGAAGTGTTGAAGGCGGAGCTGACCGCAATCAACCAGTATTTTCTGCACGCCGAAATGCTGCAGAACTGGGGCTACCTACGCCTGTACAAGTACACTCGCAAAGAGTCCATCGAAGAGATGGTCCACGCCGAAAAGGTTCTGGAACGCATGCTCTACCTCGACGGCTCGCCCAACATGAGCGAGCTCTTCGGCCTCCGCATCGGCCAAACCGTCAAGGAACAGTTCCAGAACGATCTCGCCCTCGAATTGGAAGCCCTCCCCCGCCTCAACAAGGCCATCGCCGTCGCCACGGAAGTCGGCGACAACGGCTCGCGCGAACTGTTCAATGAAATTCTCGTCGACGAAGAAGAGCACGTCGATTGGCTCGAAGCCCAGCTCCACATGATCGAAGAGATGGGCATTCAAAATTACCTCGCCTCGCAGATGCACGAAGCCGAAGAGAAGAGCTGACCCGCGCCTACGTGCGCTCCAGCCACTCTTCAATCTGCGGCATCGCCGCCTCGGCCGCCTGCCGCCCGGCCATAATCATCCGCTCGGTCTGGTCGAACGAATCCCATCCAAACGTGTTGATCTTCGGGTTCAACACCAGGTCCGCATCCGGCCGCCAGCTCGGCCCCGTCTGCGCCTGCAGAATCTGAAAGCACCGGTTGATCACCTGCGCCAAATTGCTCGGATCCTCCGGAACCTCGTCCATATCGAGCGACACCGCAATCACCTTCACCGCGCCCAGTTGCCTCGCCGTCGGCGCCGGCACATCCAACGCCATGCCGCCATCCACCAGCAGCTTCCCGTCGATCTCAATGGGTCGAAACAATCCCGGGTACGCGCAACTCGCCCGCACCGCCGGCACCGCATCTCCCCGCTGTGAAAACACCACCGGAGCGCCCGTCTTCAAATCGCACGCCACCACGCCCAGCGGAATCCGCATGTCCTCGAACTTGTGTACCGCCAGCAGCCGCCGCAAAAATGCATCCATGCGGTTGCTCGTCATCAACCCCATCTTCGAAATCGTCCAGCCCGCCACGTCTTTGAACTTCATCCGCCGCGCCAACTCGTCCAGCTTGTGAAGCGGCGTCCCGCTCGCATACGCCGCCGCCATCATCGCCCCTGAACTCACGCCCGTAATCGCCGCCAGCGGAACCCGGTTTTCTTCCAGAACTTCCAGCACGCCCAGGTGCGCAATGCCGCGCGCAAACCCGCCCCCCAGCGCCAGCCCGATCTTGCCGCGCCTGTATCCATCACCGCTCCCATAGAGAAATCTCCACAGGCTGCTGTGCGCTCGTTCAAGCGTTTGGATGGCCCGCTCCCGGGATGGATCGGCAGAATCGCCCATTAATGGCAATCTACTACACTGAGGTCTATGCGGCGATTCGCAACGCTCCTCCTACTGTGCTTGTCCTGCTGGGCGCTCCAGGCCCAGGAGCGGCCGCTGGCCGCCGGTGCCGCTGAAGTCCGCGCCAATCTCGACCGCATGAAAGTCCTCGGCGGCGTCCTCATGATCGGCGCCCATCCCGACGACGAAAACACCGCCGTGCTCGCTTACTACGCCCGCGGCCGCCACTATCGCACCGGCTATCTCTCGCTGACGCGAGGCGAAGGTGGACAAAACCTCATCGGCTCCGAACAGGGCGATCTCATGGGCGTCATTCGCACACAGGAGTTGCTCGCCGCGCGCCGCCTCGACGGCGCTCAACAGTTCTTCTCCCGCGCCATCGACTTCGGTTTCTCCAAGACCGCCGCCGAAACCCTCGACAAATGGGGCAAGAACGATGTCCTCGGCGACGTCGTGTGGGTCATCCGCCGCTTCCAGCCCGACGTCATCATCCTCCGTTTCAGCGGCACCCCGCGCGACGGCCACGGCCATCATCAGTCCTCCGCCATCCTCGGCAAAGAGGCGTTCGAAGTCGCTGCCGACCCCGCCCGCTACCCCGAGCAACTGAAGTACGTCAAGCCCTGGCGCGCCAAACGAGTCCTCTGGAACTCCTTCTCCTTTACCCGTGAAATGGAACAGGAAGCGGCAAAAACTGCCCGCATGATGGTCGATACCGGAGAATACGATCCGCTACTCGGTTACTCCTTCGGCGAAATCGCCGGCATGAGCCGCAGCATGCACCGCAGCCAGGGCATGGGCGCCGCCGAACGCAAAGGCTCCATGCCGAATTACTTCGTTACCGTCGCGGGCGACCCTGGCGAAGGCGATCCCTTCTCGGGCATCGATACCTCCTGGAATCGCGTCCCCGGCGGAGCCGCCGTCGCCGCCGCGCTCGACGAAGCCGTCAAAGACTTCGACATCCGCCACACCGAACGCATCCTTCCCGCGCTCGGCAAGGCGCGCACCCTCATCGCGGCCATCGATCATCCCTGGGCCCAGGCAAAGCTCGTCGAGCTGGACGAACTCGCCGCCGCCGCCGCAGGCGTTGCCATCGATGCTGTCGCCACCCAATGGATGTCCACGCCCGGCTCCGAATTGCAGGTACAAGCCCGCGTCGTGGGCCGTGTCACCCCGGACGTTACCGTCGAAAACCTCGACGTCGAGGGCCTCGTCGAACAGCACCTCGATACCAAAAGCGCCGCGGCGGGCAACAACAAGCCCTGGTCGCAGAACATCAAGATCACCGTTCCCCCAGGCACTCCGCCCACCCAGCCCTACTGGCTCCGCGCTCCTCAGCAAGGCAATCTCTACGCCGTCCCCGACCTCCTCCAGCGCGGCAAACCCGACACCGATCCGCTCCTCCGCGTCCGCTTCCACCTGCGCGTCTCGGGCGTTCCGGTCGAAATCGTCCGTCCCGTCGTCAATCGCTACGTCGATCAGGTCCGCGGCGAGCTCTGGCGTCCGTCGCTCGTTGTTCCCCCCGCCGCTATCGAATTCGCCGAGCGCTCCCTCCTTTTCCCCAACACCGAAACGCGCACCGTCGAAGTGAGCGTCCACGCCAACGCCAATCAAACCTCAGGCGAAGTCCACCCCACCGCCCCCAAAGGCTGGCGCGTCGAACCCGCCTCGCAGCCCTACTCCATCGCCCGCTCCGGCGAACAGGTCACCCTGTCGTTTCACGTAACGCCTCCGTCTGCGGCTTCGGTCGGCGAACTCACTGTCGAAGGCGCGCACGGCATGACCACCATCGCCTACGTTCACATCCCCCCTCAAACCGTCTTCCCGCCCGCTCAGTTGAAAGTCGTCCGCGCCGACGTCAAATCGCTCGCCAGCAAAATCGGCTACGTCATGGGCGCAGGCGACGACGTCCCCCAATCCCTCCGCCAGTGGGGAGCCGAAGTCACCCTCCTTTCCACCGACGAACTTTCGCGCGGCGATCTCTCCCGCTACGACGCCATCATCACCGGCGTCCGCGCCTACAACACCCGCGCCGACCTCCGTGCCAACCAGGACCGCCTCCTCGACTACGTCAACAAAGGCGGCACCATGGTCGTCCAATACAACGTTGCCACCGGCGGCCCCTTCGGCCGTCAATCGCATGAGCTCGACCGCATCGGCCCCTATCCCCTCACCGTCGGCCGCGACCGCGTCACTGTCGAAGAGGCGCCCCTCGTGCCCGTCAAGCCCGACAGTCCGCTCCTTTCCGCGCCCAATCGCATCGTTCCCGCCGACTACGATGGATGGATCCAGGAGCGCGGCCTCTACTTCGCCTCCAAATACGACGAACACTACCAGGCGCTGTGGGAAGCCCACGACCCCGGCGAAAAGCCGTCCGAAGGCGCAACTCTGTGGACCCGCTACGGCAAAGGCGTCTACGTCTTCACGCCCATGAGCTGGTTCCGCCAGCTTCCCGCGGGCGTCCCCGGTGCACACCGCATGTTTGCCAACATCGTCAGCGCGGGGAAACTGCTTGCTCAATAACGTCCCCGACGATCCGCCGCCCTTCCTCGGCTCCTGGCGGCGCATCTACATCGTGGTCGTCGTCTACCTCTGCGCTTTTATCGGACTCCTGGCTCTCTTTACCCGGAGCTTTCGCCCATGAGGCTGCTCGACTGGATCGTCCTGGTCGTCTCGCTCGTCTTCGTCATCGGCTATGGACTCTGGCGCAGCCGCAGCACCAGCACCACGGAGCAATACCTCCTCGCCGGCCGTGAAATGCCCTGGTACGCAATGGCGCTCTCCATCATGGCCACCCAGGCCAGCGCCATCACCTTCATCTCCACCACCGGCCAAGCCTATGCCGACGGCATGCGCTTCCTCCAGATGTACCTCGGCCTCCCGCTGGCGATGATCCTAATCTCCATGACCGCCGTGCCCATCTTCCACCGCGCCCGCGTATACACGGCCTACGAATATCTGGAACAGCGCTTCGACGTCAAAACGCGCACCCTCGTCAGCATCGTTTTCCTCATCCAGCGCGGCCTCGGCGCAGGCGTCGCCCTCTACGCCCCCGCCATCGTGCTCACCGTCATCTTCGGCTGGCCCGACTACATGACCACCGCCATCATGGGCGTCCTCGTCGTTCTCTACACCACCCTTGGCGGCATCCGCGCCGTCACCTGGACCGACTTCCAACAGATGATCATCATGATGATCGGCCTCGTCGCCGCGCTCCTCACCGCCATCTGGCTCATGCCTCCCGAGGTCAGCTTCCTCGACGCCGTGAAGACCGCGGGCGTCGCCGGACGCCTCAACGCCCTCGTCACCACCTTCTCCTGGAGCGACCAGTACAACCTCTTCAGCGGCTTAATCGGTGGCATGTTCCTCTCGCTTGCCTACTTCGGCTGCGACCAGTCGCAGGTCCAGCGCTACCTCACCGGCCGCTCCATCGCCCAAAGCCGCCTCAGCCTGCTCTTCAACGCCGTCGCCAAGCTCCCCATGCAGTTTCTGATCCTCTTCACCGGTGCCATGGTCTTCGTCTTCTACATCCACGTGCAGCCGCCGCTCATCTTCCACCCCGGCGAAATGAAGAAGGTCGAACAGCGCGCCGATGCCGCCCAACTCCAACAGCGTTACGATCAGGCCTGGAAAGCTCGCCGTGCCGCCGTAGGCCGCGACGATGCGGCCTTCCTCCAAGCCCAGTCGGACATCGACACCGTGCGCAAGCAGACCGGCGCCACCAACGACACCAACTTCATCTTCCTCACCTTCGTCACCCACTACCTGCCCGCGGGCCTCGTCGGTCTCGTCATGGCCTCCATCTTCGCCGCCGCCATGTCGACAATATCGGCCGAGGTAAATTCGCTCGCCACCGTCTCCGTCATCGACATCTACAAACGCCACTTCGCCCAGAACGCAAGCGACAATCACTACCTGTGGGCCTCGCGCGCCTTCACCGCGCTGTGGGGCGTCTACGCCGTCTTCGCCGCAGGCTTCGGCCGTTCGCTCGGCTCGCTGATCGAAGCCGTGAATATGGTGGGTTCGTTCTTCTACGGCAGTCTGCTCGGCGCCTTCATCCTCGCCTTTTACGTCCCGCGCGTCGGCGCGAACGCAGCCTTCCTCGCCATCCTCGCCGGCGAAGCCGCTGTCGTCACCGTTCACTTCACGTGGAAAATCTCGTTCCTCTGGTACAACGTCGTCGGTGCCCTCGCCGTCGTCGCCGCCGGACTGCTCCTCAGCTTTGTGCTGCCGAAGACCCCCACCGCCACCCCAGCCACGTAGCCGCCACGCACATCACCACCGAAGCCACCGCGTACATCCCGGCCTTGCCCGCCTCTCCCCGCTTCATCAACTCCAACAACTCGAAGCTGAATGTCGAAAACGTCGTGAACCCCCCGCAAAAACCCGTCGTCAGCATCAGTTGTTGCGGCGACGGCAGCCTCGATCCAGTGAAATAGCCAATCAAAAAACTCCCCAGCACATTCACCAGAAAAATCGCCCACGGAAACACGTCCCCAAGCGCGTGCAACAGGCCGCGGGAGAGCAGCAGGCGGCATACACCGCCCGCCGCGCTCCCCAAGGCTACCAAGAGAATCCCCTGCATCAGATTTGCATCGATGCGATATCTACCGACGAACGGTTGCCTTCCACCACCACGATTCCTGATTCGGTCACGTGATACACCTTGCGGTCGTTCGCCAGATCGTAGCCAATCATCGTGTCCGCCGGTACACGCACGTTCTTGTCGAGAATCGCGTTCCGGATCTTCGACCGCCGTCCAATATCGCAGTTGTCGAAAATCACGCTGTTCTCCACCAGCGATCCGGCATGCATCTTTACGCCGCGGCCGATAATGCAGTTCCGCGCCGTGCCACCCGAGAGAATCGATCCACTCGCGACAATGCTGTCAATCGCCTGGCCGCGCCGGCCGTCCTCGTCGAAAGTAAACTTCGCCGGCGGATTGTCATACCCCGCCGTCCGCAGCGGCCACTGCCGGTTGAACAGATTCAACGCCGGCGTGACCGACCGTAGATCCATGTTCGCTTCATAGTAAGCATCGATCGTTCCCACGTCGCGCCAGTACACTTCGCTGTCGATCGGATCGCCCGGAATCCGGTTGGTTTGGAAATCGTAGGCGTACATCGGGCATCGCCCGATCAGCTTCGGCAGAATGTCGCGCCCGAAATCGTGCGACGAGTTCTCGTCCTGCGCGTCGGCGTACAATTCGCGCAACAGCGTCCGCGTCGAAAAAATGTAGTTGCCCATCGACGCATACACCTTTTCCGGATCGCCAGGTATCGTCGGCGCGTCGGACCGCTTTTCGATAAAGCTCAAAATCGACCCGTCAGGGTCGGTTTCTATCACGCCAAACTCTTTAGCGAATTCTTTCGCCACCGGAATCGCCGCAATCGAAACTTCGGCCCTCTTGCGCTCGTGGAATTCAATCATCTCGCGGATGTTCATCCGGTAGATGTGGTCGGCGCCAAAGATCACCACCACGTGGGGATCGGCCTGCTCAATCAGGTTGATGTTCTGGTAGATCGCATCTGCCGTCCCGCGATACCAGTTCTCCCCCTGCGTGCGCATCTGCGCCGGAACCGGAATCACGAAATGGCTCTTCAGCAGGTTGTTGAATTCCCAGCCGTCGCGCATATGCTGGAGCAGCGATTGGCTCTTGAACTGAATCAGAACGTACACGGAGTAGATCCCCGAGTTCACCAGGTTGCTGAGCACGAAGTCCACAATCCGGTATTGCCCGCCAAAGGGAACGGCGGGTTTGGCGCGCTCTTTCGTCAGAGGGAAAAGCCGCGTGCCTTTTCCTCCGGCGAGCACGAACGCCAAAACTCTTAATTGCATAGTTGCCTTCTTTCCTACAGCCCCGTCTGCTTCGACCACTATATTCTCTACATCTCGGGCCGGTGCGGCAAGTCAAACATTCATCGTGGAAAACGTTTTGGCTTTCCGCCGCCGCCGCGGCTTGCCGCACGCCGCCGCGAGTCGCCATGATATCGTGAACAACTTCGATGCAAGCAACCCTTCCCACGAATACCACCACCATTTCGCGCCGCTGGATGATCATGATCTGGCTGTGCCTCGGCTACATGGTGGCCTACTTCGACCGCGTCAATCTCTCCGTCGCCCTCGCCCAGAAAGATTTCCAGCTGTTCTTCGATCTCACCGACGAATCGCGCGGTTGGCTCAACTCCGGATTCTTCATCACCTACGCCATTCTCCAAATCCCCGCCGGCTGGTTCGTCGACAAGTACGGCGTCAAGTGGCCCTGGGTCTGGAGCTTCGCCTTCTGGAGTGTCCTCTCGGCCGGCACTGCTTTCGTCGGCGGCTTCTGGCAGTTGTTCGCCATCCGCCTTCTGCTCGGCGTCGGCGAAGCCTGCATCACCCCCGCAGGCATGCGCTGGATCCGCTACAACTTCGCCGAAAACCAGCGCGGCCTCATGATCGGCCTCTTCATGGGAGCCGCCAAACTCGGTCCCGCCATCGGCACCTACGTCGCCGCCCATCTGTTGGCGAACTTCGGCTGGCAAAGCATGTTCCTCATCCTCGGCCTCGGCTGCCTCATCTGGATCGGGCCCTGGATCCTTCTCGTCAAAGACAACGATCACGAACTCGAGGCCGCCGCCAAAAAGTCCGCCGCCGCCGGCTCCACCGTCCCCTTTGGCAAACTGCTGGCCAGCCCCGTCATCATCGGCACTTTGATTGGCACCTTCTGCTATCAGTACTTCACCTATTTCTCCATGACCTGGCTCCCCTCCTACTTCGCCGAACGCCGCGGACTCGACCTCAAAGCCACCGGTTCCTACACCGCCTTCAGCCTCCTCGGAATGGCCGTCGTCGCCATCCTCGGCGGGTTTGCCGCCGACCGCCTAATCGATCGCGGCTGGAACCCCGTTCGCGTCCGCAAAGGCTTCATCATCGCCGGCTTCCTCACCGCTTCCACCGAAATCATCGGAGCGCTCTCGGACTCGCAGGACGTCGCGCTCTTCTTCGCCATCTTCTCCCTCAGTGGCCTCGGCCTCATCACCGCCAACTATTGGGCCCTCACCCAAACCCTTCTCCCCGGTGCCGCCATCGGCCGCCTCGTCGGCGTGCAAAACTTCGCCGCCAACGTCCCCGGCATCGTCGCCGCCAGCCTCACCGGCTACCTCCTCAAATGGACCGGTAGCTACGACGCTCCCATGTGGGCCATCTGCTTCTTCCTCATGACCGGCGTCGCTTCCTACGTCTTCCTCGTGCGCGAAAAATACGTGCCGAAAGGATAATGATCATCATGGAAAAGAAAGTCGTCCTCGAAAACGTCCGCGCCCGCATCTCCGAGGTCACCTACGAACCCGGCAAACCGCGCGAGCGCTACATCCGCCCCACTGACCAGATCATCGTCTTCCTCGACGATTGCGAATACGAACGCACCGACTCCAAGACAGGCCAGAAGACCGTCCGCAAACGCAAAGTCGGGGAGACCATCTGGCACGATCGCAGCGAAGACGCCCCCGTCCTCAAAAACCTTGGTTCGAAGTCCTACCGCACCCTCGTCATCGAATTGAAGGACCGCCTCTGATGGCTTTCGGACGCTTCCAGCACGCCGGCGTCATTGGCACCGGCATGATGGGCCCCGGCATCGCCCTCACGCTCGCCCTCGGCGGACTCTGGGCGCGCATCATCAGCCGCACCGAACAGGGCGCCCTCGAGGGCCTGCGCAAAGCCCATGACCAACTCGCCGTCCTCGAATCGCACCGTCTTGTCACACCCGATCAGGCCGCCTTCGCACGCGAGGCCCTCACCGCCGGCGACGAAATCGAAGAAACCACCCGCCACGCCGACCTCATCGTCGAATCCGCGCCCGAGGACATGGCCTTCAAGCAGTCTCTCTTTGCGCAACTCGATGCCTGGGCCCGCCCCGACGCCATCCTCGCCAGCAACACCTCCGGCCTCAGCATCACCGAAATCGCCTCCCGCTGTGCCCGCCCCGAACGCGTCATGACCGCGCACTTCTGGAATCCGCCCTACATCATGCCGCTCGTCGAAATCGTCCGCGGTGAAAAGACCGACCCCGTTCTCGCCGAACAGTTCCGCGCTCTCCTCGCCCACTGCGGCAAAGCCGTCGTCATGGTGAAGAAGGATCGCCCCGGCCAGCTCGGCAACCGCCTCCAAATGGCCCTCTGGCGCGAAGCCGTCTACATCGCCCAGGAAGGCATCGCCGACGTCGAAGACATCGATGTCGCCGCCAAGCTCGGCTTCGGCCTCCGCCTCCCCGTCTATGGCATGTTCGAACACGCCGACATGGTCGGCCTGCCGCTCGCCAGTGCCGTCATGACCAACGCCGCCCGAGACCTCTACAATCTCCCCACGCCACCCAATCTGATCGCGCGAAAAATCGAAGCCGGCGAAACTGGCGTCTCAGCCGGCCGCGGATTTTACGATTGGACGAAGAAGGATGCCGCCGCAGTCCGCGACCGCCGCGATGCCTTCGTCCTCGACTTCCTCAAAAACTGGCGCTAGCCACCCCGTGCAACCTGCCGCCCGGCCCGGCGGCTCACTTCAGCAGCGCCGCAATCGCCACCTGGCAGATCGCCTCGTCCACCTCCGACGGCGCACCGCTCGCCGCCATCGAACCAATCGTCCGCCCGTCCACTTGAATCGGCAGCCCGCCCTGATTCGGAAATCCGTCGGGATACGCCAGAACCTGTAGATTCCCGCCGCCCAGCATATCGGCCGCCACCTTCGACGGCCTGCCATACAGAGCCGCGTACTTCGCCTTCTTCTGCGCGAACTGAATCGTATTCAGCCCCACGCCATCGGCCTTCTGCAGAAACAGCACGTTCCCGCTCTCATCCATGATGCACAGCGTCACTTCCACCGCGCGCTTCGCCGCCTCGGCCTCCGCTGCGGCCACCAGCGTCTTGATCGCGGCCAAATTCAAAAACCTCTTCGAGGGCAGTTCCATGGCTTCACTCAACCTCTCCACGACATCGCTAGTTCCACAAACGTCCGTACGCACACGCCCGTCGGCCCCTTCGCCATCCACGGCTTTCCATCGTCCAGCCACGCCGTGCCCGCAATATCCAAATGCACCCACGGCGTCGGCTCGGCGAACTCTTTCAAAAAGTACGCCGCCGTAATCGACCCGCCCCACCGCGTCCCAATGTTCTGCAAATCCGCGAACGGCGACTCCAACTGCTTCTTATAGTCATCGTCCAACGGCATCCGCCACATTGACTCCGCCGCCGACTGCGACGCCTCCCGCACGCGCCCATACCACTCGTCGTTATTCGAAAACGCGCCGATATGCACGTGCCCCAGCGCCACCACGATTGATCCCGTCAACGTCGCCGCGTCGATCATGTGCGTCACCCCCAGCGTCCGCTGCGCATACGTGATCGCATCGATCAGAATCAGCCGCCCCTCGGCATCGGTGTTCAACACCTCCACCGTCTTGCCGTTGAGCGACTTCACAATATCGCCCGGCCGCTGCGCCTTGCCGCCCACGTGATTCTCTACCGCCGGAATCAGCGCCGTCACCGGCACCCGCGGCTTCAACTGCGCAATCGCCCGCATCGCGCCAATCGCCGCCGCCCCGCCCGCCATGTCGTACTTCATCTTTTCCATGCCATCGGCAGGCTTGATCGAAACACCGCCCGTATCGAACGTCACGCCCTTGCCGATAATGCCGAAGTGATCGCCCGAAGATGACGCGCCCGCCGGCGTGTACCGCAAGATGATCAGCGCCGGAGGAAACGCCGACCCCTGCGCCACGCCCAGCAACGAACCCATCCCCAGCTCGGCCATCTTGTCCCGGTCGAGCACCTCGCACTCCAGCCCCGCCTCCGCCGCCATCGCCTGCGCCCGTGCCGCCAGCTCCAGCGGCGGCAGCAAATTCCCCGGCTCGTTCACCAGCTCGCGCGTAAAGTTCTGGCTCTCGGCAATCACCATCGCGTGATGAAATGCCGACTCCAGCCCCGGCGTCGCTCCCGGCACCGCAACCACGCAACTGTCGATCCGCTTTTCGCCCTTGTCCTCGTTCGTCTTGTGCTGCTCCGGCTCGAATTCCGCGAGAATCGCGCCCGACGCCGCCGCGGCCACCAACTCCGGCGTCTGCTGCGCCCCCGTCAACACCACCGCCACCGACTTCGTCTTCCCCTTCGCCAATCGCAGCGCCGCGCCAACCGCCTTGCGCACCGTTGCCGCTTTCGCCTCATCCTGCTTGCCGCAACCGGCCAGAATCACACGCTGCGCCGCCAACCCCGCCGGCGCATGCACCAGTACAAGATCTAACGCCTTGCCCTTATACTCGCCCGACGAATACAACTGCGCGAGCGTCGCGTCGCATGCGGCGCCAGTCACGGGCGCAGCTTCTTCAAAGGCCAGCACGATCAACGCGCCTGCTTCCACTTGTGCGAGCGGCGTCCGCTCGAAACGGGTTTCCATATGTTCTGTTGTAGCAGGACCGGGCACACCGTCGCCGCGCCATCCGTTGCAGCGCACGCGCCCACTTCGGGATCCCAACACCCAATGCCATAATGTGCCCATGTTGCCAGCCAGCGGATTGTTGCCCAGCCGCGTGGATCACATCGGAGTCGTCGTTCCACAGCTCGAACCCGCTATGGACGCCTACATCGCCAACCTCGGCTTCTCCTTCGGAGTCTTCGAAGTCGACGAAACCACCAGCCGCTTCAGCGGCAGCAGCTCAAAATTCCGCATCCGGATCGCCTTCGCCCTCGTCGGTCTGCTCACCGTGGAGTTAATCCAACCCGTCTCGGGCGCTACCCTCTACAGCCGCTACCTCGAAGCCCACGGCCCAGGCATCCATCACCTCGGCGTAAATGTCGACAACCTCGCCAAGGCCCGAAAATCGCTCACCGCCCGCGGCTACCGCTCCATCCTCAACGGCAGCATCCAGGGCCTCGGCAAATTCTCTTACTTCGATGCCCCCGACCTTCACTGCATCATCGAGCCCCTCCAACTCTCCCTCACCCTGCCACTCTTCCTCGCCGCCAACGCCAAACCCTATCCGCAAATCTGACAGCCCCCAAACCACAGTTCTCATAAATTCGACATAACTATGTCACTCGTGACATAATGACAGTATGGCGATCCGAACTACCCTCGACATCCCCGAACCCCTGCACGCCACACTTCGCCTCCGCGCGCAACAGTCCGGCACCTCCATCCGCGCCCTCGTCATCGGCGCCATCGAACAGGCCTATTCCTCTCCAAATAAGGGCGAGCGCGTCACCGGCCCAATGATCACCGGAAAAAGAGGAAAGCTTGGTCCGCGCTTCCCGGTTGACGAAAATCCACATGACCTTATTCTTCCCTGATGTGAATGTCTGGATCGCTCTCTCCTTCGACCGCCATGCGCATAGCAGCGAGGCATGGACTTGGTTGCGGCGTCTGCCCGGCGCCTCGCAAGTTGTATTTTGCCGCTACACCCAGCTTGCCTTGCTTCGCCTTCTCACGAATTCAACGGTGATGGGCGAACATGCTCTGACCATCCGCGAAGCCTGGGCCGTCTACGACAAGTGGCTAAATGACCCCCTCATCGCCTTTCATCCCGAACCCCTCACCCTCGACCCCACCTTCCGCGAAGCCACCACCGCCCTCCCCGCTCAGAATTCCTCCAAATGGATCGGCGATTGCTACCTGCTCGCCCACGCCAAGGAAAGCGGCGCCACCCTCGTCACCTTCGACAAAGCCCTGCTCTCCCTCGCCTCCAAACGCGGCTGCCGTGCCGTGCGCTGCTAACCCCTACTTCCCCTTCTTCCGCGCAAACTTCAACCCCGTCCAATCCGCGTCCACCGCGCAAATCTTGTAATCCACCAACCCGTGCGCCAGCCCCACCGCCCGCACATCGTTCTGATTGAAGTCCGCTCGAATTCGCCCCGCCGCCTTCGGATACACAAACCAGATCGAAACCCCTTGCGGCAGCCGCGCCGCCAGAAATTCCGTCTCGCCCTCTAACTCCCGCGCCGACCGGATGAACCACATCGCCAGCCCCGTCGCCGCCGTCATCCGCGTTTGAAACACCAGCCCCTCCGGCAAATCCCCCAGCGACTCCTCGAATCCCTCCGGCGCGCCCAGCAGCGCCACCTTCAACTCCGCCTTGAACCCCAACTTCTTCGTCAGCGGCGTTCCCTCGAACTTCTTCATATACGGCTCGGGCTTCACGGGAACCAGCGGCGCCGTCCGGATCGCCCGCTTGATCGCCGCCGCCACCTTCGGCCATTCCGTGAACGTTGCATCCGGCAACTCCGCCCGCACCTTCGCCACCTTCTCCGGCAATCCCCCCGCAAACACAATCGGAATGTGGCAAATCGAAGGATGCAGCCGCAGGGCCTTCGCAATCATGTGCCCGTGCGAAGGCTGCCGGTCCAGATCGATCAGCAGCACCCCCGGGTTCACCCGCTTGAAGTGCGCCACGAACTTCGTCACCGTCATCGGCTCGGCATTCACTTCGAACCCGGCCGCCATCAGCGACTCCGCACGCTCAGCGGCAACCTCCGGTTTCCAACACACCAGGCGGATCAGCGGAGCGGCGGCAGACATGGGAATAGCGTAGCAATCCACCCCCTATCTCCAAAACCGCCGCGAACCGATCGTCCGGCGAAGCCCGTTCCGGCCCCCTCAACCCCCGCCCTCTACCCGTCCATGAATTTCCGCCGCGAACGCGCCACCGCCGCCTTGGCTTCAGCCTCGTTCTCGCGCTGCTTGATCGACTCGCGCTTGTCATGGCTCTGCTTGCCCTTGGCCAGCGCGATCTCCACCTTAATCAACCCGTCCTTCAAATACACCTTCGTCGGAATCAACGTAAACCCACGCTCGCGCGTCTTGTGGCCCAGCTTCTCAATCTCGCCCTTGTGCAGCAGCAACTTTCGCTTGCGCAGCTCCGTATGGTTGGCGCGGTTGCCATGCGAATACGGCGAAAAATGAGCGTTGATCAGCCACGCCTCGCCGCCCGTAATCTCGGCATAAGCGTCGACCAGCTGCACCTTCCCCTCGCGTGCCGACTTCACCTCAGTCCCCGTCAGCGCCAGCCCGGCTTCCAGGAAGTCCGACAAGTGATAGTTGTGGCGCGCCTGCCGGTTGTCGGCGACAATTTTGAACTGCTTTTGCTCGGTGGCGGCCATCTGGAAAAGATCCCCTGCACGCTCGGAAGGGTTGAGCCGTCAATGGATTAGATGGGCTCGAATTCCATCCTAACACGAGCGTGCATGTTTAACTCTAAGCCTTTTCTGATCAACGCCTTGGCGGTGCTTTTGAGCATTTCCCTGGCCGTGCCCGATCTGGGTGCCCGAACCAAGAAGGGCGAGAAGCTCCTCAAAGACGGCAAACTCGCCGAAGCGAAAAAGGACTACGACAAGGCCCTCGAACTCTTCGAGCAGGCCCAGAACGAAGACCCGCAGGACGCCGCCTATCAGATGGCCGCCCAGCGAGTTCGGTTCCAGGCTTCCATGAAGCATGTCGACACCGGCAAAAAGCTGCGCGACGCCGGCAAGCTCGAGGAGGCCATCGCCGAATTCAAACACGCCGCCGCCATCGACCCGTCCAGCGCTCTCGCCATGAACGAGTTGAAACGCACGCTGGAACTGCTCGACAAGGGCAAAAACGCGGAACCGAATGCGAGCATCGATTCGCCCGCCGAAGCCGCTGAAAAGGAAACCGAGCGCCGCATCGCCTCCATTCAGGACGCGCCCGTTCTCAAACCCCTCACGCGCCAGGTCTCCCAGTTGCGCATGAACAACCAGCCCATCAAGGTGCTCTACGAAACTCTCGGCAAACTCACCGGCGTCAACGTCGTCTTCGATCCTGAGTTCCAGAATCCCGGCAAGAACTATTCCATGGACGTGGCGCGCATCTCGCTCGAGCAGGCCCTCGACCAACTCTCGGTGCTCACCAAAACGTTCTGGAAGCCGCTCAGCGACACCACCATCTTCGTCACCAACGACAACGTCACCAAGCTCCGCGACTTTCAGGACATGGTCGTCAAGACCTTCTACATAAAGAACATCACCACGCCCCAGGAACTCCAGGAAATCGCCACCGCCCTCCGCACCCTCACCGACATCCGCCGCGTGCTCACCTACAACACCCACAGCGCCCTCATGGTCCGCGGCACGGTCGACCAGGTCGCCCTTGCCGAAAAGGTCGTCGCCGATCTCGACAAGCCCAAGAGTGAAGTCATCATCGACGTCATTGTCATGGAAGCCAATCGCACCCGCACGCGAAATCTCGCCGCCAGCATCGTCAACGGCGGCACCGCCGGATTGTCGCTGCCCGTCTCCTTCACTCCGCGCAGTTCCATCACCACTCCCGGCGGCCCAACCGCCTCTACCGGAACCGATACCGCGTCCACTTCCAGCCTCATCCCGCTTTCCAACCTGAAATACCTGACCACCAAAGACTGGTCCATGACGCTTCCTGGCGCTCTCATCCAGGCTCTGATGACCGACCGCGGCACCCGCGTCATGCAGTCCCCCCAAGTCCGCGCCGTCGACAGCGTCAAATCGTCCCTCAAAATCGGTGACCGCTACCCCTATGCCACCGGCAGCTTTCAGCCCGGCGTCGGCAGCGTCGGCGTCTCGCCTCTTGTATCCACTCAATTCAACTTCGCCGACGTCGGCGTCAACGTCGACATCACCCCCAAAATTCACAGCGCCGACGAAGTCAGCCTCGCCGTCGAAATCGACGTCTCCAACATCCGCGACCAGATCGACGTAGGCGGACTGACGCAACCCGTCATCGGCCAGCGTAAACTAAGCCACACCCTGCGCCTTCGCCAGGGCGAGATGAGCATCCTCGGCGGCCTCGTGCAGGACCAGGACACGCGCACCAAAAACGGTATTCCCGGCGTCGGTCAGGTCCCCATCCTCGGCCGCCTCTTTTCCAGCGAATCGGTCGAGCGCGGGCAAAGCGAATTGATGATCGTCATCATCCCCCACATCGTTCGCAGCCTCAATCTCGACGACCAGAACTTGAAGGGCGTCGCTGCCGGCACCGAGCAGGTGGTCAAGCTCAGCTATGCGCCGCGTGAAGAGGCCCCCCCCGCCACTCCCAACCGCGTCGGACAGCCGCTCGCGCCCCCACCGCAGGGTGCCCAGGGCCTGATGGGACAACTGATTCCCGGCGGACCCAAGCCACCCGCTCCCGGCGCCACCGCTTCTCCCGGCACACCCGCGCCCGGAGCCCAGCCACTCACGCCTGGTGCCCAGCCCCCCGCACCCGGAGCCCAGCCAATCACACCCGGAGCCGAACCCCCCGCACCCGGAGCCCAACCTCCCGCCGCCGAGCCGGCCAAAACGGAACCTGCCCCGCCCGCCGAGGCCGGTGGCGTCGCCCTCCGCTTCCAGCCCGCGCAAACCCGCGCCGCCCTCGGTGGCGTCGTCGTGCTCGACCTCGCCGCCGAAGGCGCCGCCGACCTCTTCGGCGCCCCCATGCAGTTGAGCTTCGATCCCAAAGTCCTCCGCCTCAACGACGTCATCCGCGGCAACCTCATGGCCGGCGACGGCCAGACGCCCATCTTCTCCCGCAATATTCGAAACGATACCGGCGAAGCCACCGTTGTCCTCAACCGCCTGCCCGGCTCGCCCGGCGTCAACGGCTCCGGCGCGCTCATCACCCTCATGTTCCAGGTCGTCGGCAAAGGCTCAACCGAAGTTCGCCTCACTGAACTGACCCTGCGCAACTCGCAGATGCAGCCGCTCAACGCGTTGCATCCCATAGCCAGCGTGACGGTGGAGTAACGAGTGGGTTCCGCACGCACACACGCGTCCAGGCGTCTTTCCCGGCGCCGCATCGGCATGACTTTAGTGGAGCTGATCGTCGCCTTCACCATCCTCATGCTGCTCGCCACCATGGCCCTGCCGCTTGCGCGCTACAAAGTCCGCCGCGACAAAGAGCGCGAACTGCGCTGGGCCCTGCGCGAAATCCACACCGCCATCGACAAGTACAAAGACGCCGCCGACCTCAACCTCCTCGGCCAGCAAAAAATCGATACCGACAACTACCCCGAAACGCTCGAAGTCCTCGTCGAAGGCGTCAAGGTCAGCGGCCAGGTGGAAAAGAAAGTGAAGTTCCTCCGCCGCATTCCCAAAGATCCCTTCACCGGCCGCGCCGAATGGGGCATGCGCTCCACTCGCGACGACCCGAAATCCACAAGTTGGGGCGGCCAGAACGTCTTTACGGTTTACTCTCTGACCTACGAAAAGGCCGCGGACGGCACGCCGTACGCGGAATGGTGATGCCCATGCGGACAAAATCCATTACTCGCCGCAAGGCCGGCTATACGCTCATTGAGATCATCATCGTGATGGCCATCATCTCGATCCTGGTCTCCATCGCCGTGCCCATCTACCAGAAGGTTGTCCTCCGCACCAAGGAAACCGTCCTCCGCAACAACCTCTTCACCATCCGCACCGTCATCGACGAATACACCTACGACAAACAAAAGGGCCCCCAATCCCTCGACGACCTCGTCCAGGCCGGCTACCTCCGCCAAATTCCCGAAGACCCCATCGCCGGCAACACCAACTGGAAAATCATCATGGAAGACGCCCTCACCAGCGTCAACCAAACCGAGCCCGGCATCTACGACGTCCGCAGCTCGAGCGACAAACGCAGCCTCGAAGGCACAGTCTACGCCGAGTGGTAACGCGCCCCGGTTATCCGCGCCGTGCGCCGAACATCGTCAGCAGATGATCCTGGGCGATCTTTTCCTTGCGGATATTCCGCCATGCCACGAATGCGCCCTCCGCCCGGTCCAGCGTTCGGTTGACATCCGTACGTGACCACACCCGCTCCGAATCGTAGTCAGCTGTGTTTCGATCTTCTTGTAGTTGTGTAAACGCGAGGATCACTTTCTTCAGGTCCAACTCAACGGACGACATCGGCTCGTTAAACTTGAAGGCCGCCTGACTCATTTTTCGGTGCTCGAACATCCGTCCAAGCCGCGCCCGTTGGTGCTTCACGCCCCAGTTCGCAACGAAATCACCGGTTAAAAGATGAAACAGCGCATAGTACGCCGTCGACACGGCGCGCCGCAACGAGGACTGCTTGGGATTCCTACCGCCACGCTCCGCCAAATGATATGCGTCCTTCAGCAAATCATCGGGGAACGCCATTGCCTACGCCCATGCTTCTTCCTTCAATACAGCCTGCTCCGATTCACTCCTGAAATTGTGGTACGCAAACATTCCCAATGCCGGTAAATCCAGGCGCTCGGCGAGTTGCGACTCTACCTTTGTAGCGACGTCCCGCAGCCGGTATTTGCTGGCATCGTCGGATAGCACGATGCGAAAGTAAAGTGCCCAATCGCCGCTCCAATCCGTCGCGATTTCATGACGAATACGCACCACATCGGGGGCGAGCAGCCTCTCTACGTCGGCAACCGCGGACGCGATCTCGGCTTGCTTCACTACGGCGGCAGGCATGATCGGCATAGAGCAACCTTTCTGCTTCCAGGATATCCCCTCGACCTGCGCCCCGCCCCCTACCCCGCCAGCTCCTTCACCGCCGCCACCGCCCGGTCCACCTGCTCCGCCGAATTATAAATCTGCGGCGAAATCCGCAGCCCCTCGCTCTCGCCCGAAGCCGTAATCGCAATCGCCAGCCGGTGCCGCTCCCACAGCGTGTCGTAGGCCTGCTTCGTCGGCATATTGCGCAGTTTGAACTTCACCACGCCGCCCGAAAGCTCAGGCTCCATGTTCGTCTTCAACTGCACGTTCGCCATCCCCTTCAGCCCCGCCTTCGTCCGGGCCGCCAGCGCCCGCCCCCGCGCTTCCACATTCGCCATCCCCACCAGATCCACAAAGTCGATCGCCGCCTCCAGCGCCACAACCCTTGGATCGTCCCTCTGCCCAAACACCTCAAACTTCCGCGCGCCCTTCAAATCCTCCGCCCAGCCCGCCGTCACGATCGACGGCCACAACTGCGGAATCCGCTCCGCCCTCACAAACAACAACCCGGCTTCCAGCGGACCCATCAACCACTTATGCGCGCTCGTTGAATACGAATCGCACGGAATCGACTTCAGGTCCACATCCAAATGCCCGAAAGTCTGCGCCCCGTCTAGGTGCATCCAAATTCCGCGCCGCCGCGCCAGCTCCGCAATCGCCTTCGCCGGATACAAAATCCCCGTCGTGCTCGTCAGGTGCGTAATTGCAATCACCTTCGTCCGAGGCGTGATCGCCTTCTCAATTCCGCTCACCAGTTCATCCGCACTCTTCGCCGGAATCGCCACCGCCACGGACTTCACCACAAACCCATCGCGCCTGGCCCGCACCTTCCACGAATCGTTATTCGAAGGATGATTGTGCTCGGTGATGATCACCTCATCGCCCGCCTTCAAATCGATCCCCTTCACCACCAGGTTGCTGCCCTCGCTCGTGTTCCGCGTCACCGCAATCTCATCCGCCGTCACGCGCAGCATCCGCGCTACTTTTCCGCGCAGCGACTCCCGCATCTCTACATACTTATCGCGGTTTTGAAAGGACGGATTCGAATGAAAATCGCGCAAGTACTCGATGTGCCGGTCCATCACCGGCCGCGACGCCGGGCACACATTGGCCGCGTTCAAATAGATCAGCCGGTCTTCCAGCGGAAACTGCCGCTGCACCATGCGCCAGTAAGCTTCGTCTCCGGCCGTGGCCGCTTGCACCGATGATGCAAACGCAGTTCAACTGGCCGGCAATGCCAGAGCGGTTTTGAATAGATCGCGACGGGTGGTTGCCATGGCTGACCATTATCGCGCTTTTCACGCGGCATCCCCTCCCGCCGCTGTACACTGGCCTCGATCGGCCACCTGTCCCACAGGCGGAGCGCGGAACCACCCAAAGGAGCGGCACGGTGCAAGACATCTTCTATTGGATCTTGATGGCGGGCATAGTGGTCACCGGCGGTGCTTGGATGAAACTGCGCCTCGAACTGCAGCAAGGCGGGCCCTTTACGCCCGACGAACTGTGGGCCGCGCGGAAACGTTCATGGTCCGAACACCAGCGCCGCGGGCTGCCCAACCAAACGCGGCGAATCTTCAAGTGGGGCGCGGCGGTCGCGGGTGTGGGATTCGTGGGGATGTTCGTCCTCATGTTGATGGGGTAGACAATCTACTGCCATGGGTGTAGATTGTCTACAGCTATGGCAAAAGCGGACGCCGCGAAAAATCGAATCGACCTCATGCAGGGAACCCTCGACATGCTCGTCCTGCGCACACTCGTCTGGGGCTCGCAGCACGGCTATGGAATCGCCCAAGCTATCCGCGCCGGCTCGGGCGACGTCCTGCAGGTGGAAACCGGCTCGCTCTACCCGGCCCTGC
>JBDTVQ010000045.1:0-25967 GCA_040007195.1 Acidobacteriota bacterium
GGCTCGGGCGAAGTTGGGGGGGCCGGTGGGGGTGATTTCGGGGATATCGGCGCCGGGGGGCCGGTTTCGCTGCGGTCATGAGGGTGGCCGCGGCCCTTGAGGACGGCCAGACTTTCGATCAGAGATGCTTCGAACGAGATGATGAGGGGCCAGAAGGCGATGAACCGGCGTGTAGGAGCCGCCGGGAGACTATGGTCCTCGCCGTTGGCGGTGAGGTCCCGGGTGGTCAGGCGTTGGGGTTGATTGGACTCCGAGATATGCGTAATTCGCCTGTTCATTAATACTTACAATTGCACCCTCTTGGCGGAGCCAGACAGTTTGGGGTGCGTAAATGGTGGCGGTGGTTGGGGATTGGGTTTGGGTGGGATCGTGAATGGCGGAAACGCGGATGAATTCGAATCAATTCTAAGCCGCGCGAGTAAGAATTGAATTAAAAATGCTGCTGCTGGTAGCGGTGAGGTGTACACTCGACCAGATCGCCAGGTAGCGGCCTTCGGAGGTTGGCTGGTCCCTGGCCGGCAGAACACAGTTTCGGAGGTGTCTATGCGTGGTTGTTCCGCTTTCGCACGTATTTTCGGCAAAGCCTTTCCGGCTTTCCTGCTTCTTGGCGCTCCCCTTCTGGCCGTGGTCAATCTCGACACGGGCAATGCACCGATCGAGCTGATCATCCCCACGGCGGCGCCGATCATCTTCAGCGACGTTTCTCCCAGCGGCGGCGATGCGACGCTGGCTTCGGTGGGGCTGGACCCGAACGATGCAACGGAGAACACGACGACGGCAATCGGGCTGGGAAACCTTGCGGGGAAGGCAGTGGCGGCGTTTCGCGAGAGGGACGGAATGAACCAACTGGGCGACGAGGCGGGCCAGATTTACAATCGCCTGCCGTACGCCGATTACACGGGCTATGAGCCGGTGAACACGGCATACGATCTGCGCGATCCGTCGAAGTGGCAGCCGCGCATTATTCCTTTTGCGGGCGGGCTGTTCCGAGTGCAGCAGTTTGTGACGCCGCAGTACCGCAAGGTGCGTCCGTACTCCTACAACAACCCGAACCAGTTCCACACGCCAAAGCCCGATGCGAGCGACCCGCACGGAGCTAAAGGGCGGCAGATGTATAAAGCGCAAGCCGATGAAATTCTCATGCTGTCGGCGAACCTGACGGAGCGGCAGAAGATGACCGCCGAGTTGTTCGATAACAAGATTCGCAGCCTGGGATTTTCGGCTGTGTTTGCGGCGCTGTCGCGCGGGCTTGGTTTGCTCGACTTCATCCATCTGGATTTTGTGACGAACCTGGCTGCGTTTGACACCGGCATTGTGATCTGGAACGAGAAGACCAAGTGGGACGCGGTGAGGCCGTTCAGCGCGATTCGCTATCTCTACAGGAAGCGTCCCGTAACGGCGTGGGGCGGGCCGGGGCGTGGGACGGTAACGGACCTGCCTGCCGACCAGTGGAAAGAGTACTTGAACGTAGCCGATCACCCCGAGTATCCTTCAGCTTCGTCGGCGTTCTGCGCGGCGCATGCGCAATCGGCGCGCCGGTTTCTAGGGAGCGATACTTTGAACTGGACCGTGCCGGCGCCGATGGGGTCGTCATTGGTGGAACCGGGGATTACGCCGGCTGCAGACCTGACGTTGGGGCCTTGGACGACGTGGACCGAGTTCGAACACGACTGCGCAACGTCGCGACTGTGGGGCGGTGTGCACTTTCGGGCAGCGATCGAGGAGGGGCCGCCGATCGGCAGGCAGATTGGGGAACTGGGCTACCTGTTCGTGAAGCGGCACATTGACGGAAATGCTCCGCCGGTGCCGGTGCCGTAGGGCGCCGTCGCCCTAAGCTCGAAACGCACCTGTCAGATTCAAGGTGGGATGGGGCGGTTCGAGTTCCTAGTCGCGGTTGCGGGAGATATCCTCGCACATGGCGTCAGTAGAAGGGATGGATTCAGAATGCTGGGCCGCGAGGGGAGGAGCGGCGAGGAAAAGTAGTAGCGCCAGCATATTGTGTCTTAGCGGGCCGCGGCAGCGGCGAGAGACGGACGTGTCGCCAGGGCGTGCCGGATGATGGCGAGGATTTGATCGCGTTCTTCGCCGACGATAGGGAGACGGGGGGCGCGGGTGGTTTCCGAGCCGAGGCCGACTTCGGCCATGCAGAGCTTGATGTATTGGACGAGTTTGATTTTGGTGTCCAGGTGGAGGAGCGGCGTGTACCAACGGTAAAGTTCGCGGGCTTCGGTCCAGCGGCCGGCCGTGGCGAGTTCCCAAAGGACGCGATTTTCGTCGGGGAAGGCGTTGACTAAGCCGGACACCCAGCCGATGACGCCGAGCATTGCGCTTTCGAGGACGAGGTCATCGACGCCACTGAACATGAGATAGCGGTCGCCCAGGAGATTGATGATGTCGGTGATGCGGCGGACGTTGTCGGAGGATTCTTTGACGGCGACGAGGGTGGACTCGTTGGCGAGTTCGGCGAGCATGTCGGGGGTAAGGTCGACGGGGTAGGCGACGGGGTTGTTGTAGATCATGATGGGCAGGCCGGAAGCTTGCGCGACGCCGCGGAAGTGGGCGAGGGCCTCACGGCGGTCCGCCTTGTAGACCATCGCCGGGAGGACCATGAGGCCATCGAGACCGATGGTTTCGCAATCGCGTGCGTAGCGGGCGGCGGTGGGAGTGGTGAATTCAGCGACGCCGGAGAGCACGGGGATGCGGCCCTTGGCTATGGGCAAGAGTTCGCGGAGGACGGTGAGCTTTTCGTCGGCGGACAGCGCGGTGTTTTCGCCGACCGAGCCGAGGAGGATGACGCCGTGGATGCCCGCGGCGATCATGTGTTCGAGGTGGCGCGCGGTGGCGGGAATGTTGAGGGATTCGTCGGGGTTGAATTGGGTGGTGAGAGCGGGGAAGACGCCGTGCCAGTTGGGATGCGACATAGAAAGAAGTTTAGCTGTTTGTGACATCGGCGGGTAAGATGCGTACTAGTGAATAGAGTGTCCACGAGACTATTCCGGTTTGGCACGTTCGAGTTCGATGCGCAGACGGGCGAGCTGCGGCGGGATGGGGCGGCGGTGCGGCTGCAGGCACAGCCGGCGGCGGTGTTGCGGGCGCTATTGGCGCGGGCGGGGGGAGTGGTGACGCGGGAGGAGTTGCGCAAGGTGGTTTGGGGGAAGGAGACAAACGTCGACTTTGAGGGTGGATTGAACTATTGCGTGGCGCAGTTGCGGAGCGCTCTCGGGGATTCGGCGGATTCGCCGGTGTATGTGAAGACTGTGCCGAAGCGGGGGTATCAGTTTGTGGCGCCGGTGGCGGTGGTGGGGGAGACGCCGGCGGCGGAGAAGGCAGCGGAGGTAGAGCGGAAGGTGGAAGCGGCGCCGGCCCGGTGGCGGCTGGTAGCGATGGTCGCCGCGGCGTTGATTGCGGCGGCTGGGGTGGGGTGGTACGGGTGGTCGCAGATACGAGGCGGGCCGATGCCGCGGATTGCGGTGGCACGGTTTGAAAACCAGACAGGCGACGCGGGGATGGACCGGTTCACGGACGGGCTGTCGGACGCGCTGGTGGCGGAGCTGGCGACGACACCGCTCGGGTCGTATCAGGTGATTGGGAATGCGGTGAGCCTGCGGGGGCCGAGGGTGCGGCAGGATCTGGCGCGGATTGGGGAGGAATTGCGGGCGCAGTACATCGTGCTTGGGCAGGTGCAGGGAAAGGCGGGAGCGGGGCGGGTGCTGGTGCATCTGATCCGGCTGCCAGACCAGGCGCATCTATGGGTGACGCGGGTGGAGAATCCGGACTATGGCGATGCGGTGCGGACGCAAAAAGAGGTTGCCGGACGCGCGGTGCGGGAGATTGCGGCGAAAGTAGCCCGGACGGGGGGCTGAACAGCAGCTCATGCGGGGCGGCAATGTATTGATTCGAAGCGACTTTGCGGCTCATATTTTTCTAACGTGCATTCGGCAGGTGGGCCGTGCATGATCGAGCGGTATGAGAACACGGCACAACGCAACTCAAAGACGAACGTTTCTTCTGACGGCGGCCGCGGCGGGTGCCGCGCCGGGGCTGAAAGGCGAAGCCACAATACCGGAGAGTTTCCCGGCACACGGACCGGCGCTGGCGCGGGAGATGGTCGGGGTATCGCACGGGAACATTGGCCGGGTTCGCGAGTTACTGGCAGTGAGGCCGGCACTGGCGAACGCGGCGTGGGAGTGGGGATTCGGCGATTGGGAAACGGCGCTGGGGGCAGCGTCGCACGTGGGGCGGAGGGACATTGCGGAATTGCTGCTGGCGAACGGGGCGGGGCCGACTTTATTTTCGGCGGCGATGATGGGGCAACTAGATACGGTGAAGGCGATGATCGCGGCGCGGCCCGGGGTGGAGAAATCGCTTGGTCCGCACAGCATCAGCCTGTTGGCGCATGCGCGTGCTGGTGGGGAGCAGGCTGCGGATGTAGCGCGGTATCTCGAAGGCCTGGGAACTGCGGGCGGCCTGGGCGTGGAGGCGATCAGCGAAGAGGAGTTGGAGAAGCTGACGGGCGAGTATGTGTACGGCAGCGGCGCCAATGACCGGATTGCGATCAGCAAGAAAGGGAAGCAACTGCTGTTCACGCGCAACGGCGGGGACAACCGGCCGATTCACCATGTAGGGGGGCGGGCGTTTCGTCCGGCGGGGGCGAGTACGGTGCGGATTCAATTTGAAGAGATGGCGAAGCTGACGGTGCGCGATGGGGACCTGACAGTGCAAGCGGTTCGCCAGCGATAGAGGCGCGGCCCCGGAGCCGGGGCGCGGAGGCCGCTGAGTTGCCCCGGCCCGCGGCCTTGCACGCTGACAGATTGGAGGCTAGAGGCCGACAAGACGATTACGCTGGTTTTGCGCCGGTGATGCCTACGAGCTTTTGGAAGCGGGCGAGGGTGACGCGCAGAGGGCGTTTGGCGTTGGCGGGAGTGAGCGCGGCGCTGGCGGATCGCGCGATGCGGAGGCGTCCCACTTTTGGCGGGCGGGTACCCGCGACAGAAGCGGAGACGGCGTGATCGCCATCGGGGAGGTCGGGGACAACGATGTTGAATTGATAGAGGCCGGCGCTGGTGATGCCGGCATATTGAACGTCGACTTGCGTGGTGTCGATGTTGATCTTCACGCTATTGAGCAAGGGTTGCGGCACGGCGACGACGGCTCCGGCGGGGAGAGCCGGATTGGACGGGCCGAAACCGGTGCCGAAGAGATAGATCACTTCGCCGGGGCGTGCGGGGGTGGAAGCGAGTCCATCGATGAGGTTCTCGGGTGCGACGTAGGAACCGTTGGGGCGGACGGCGGCAACGTATTCGGACGCGAGCAGAAAGAAGCCGGGCTGGTAGTTGGCGATGGTGGCTGTGAGCGCGTCAGAAGTTCCGTTGGCGTTGGTAACGGTTACCTGCACGGAGCCGTTCGTCGTGTCATCGGGAGCCTGCACGTTGATCTGTTTGGGGCTGACGTAATAGACCGAGGCCGGTTTGTTGTTGATTTTCACGCTCACTCCATCAAGAGATTGCGGGAGTTTACCGTCGACGATGTCGGCGGAGTCCCAGGCACGTGAAGTAGTAGCAAGGCCGTTGCCAAAGATGGTGACCCACGAGCTTGCCGCGGCGCCGGCGTTGTATGTAGCGGCGTTGACCATGGAGACGAGCGTCGGGCGGGCGACAGTGGCGGAGTCCGAGGCGGTGTAGCCGAGGACGATGTCCCAGACGACGCTCAGTTCGCCGAGCGCGGAGCCGCTGACGGCGTTCCAGGGGCGGACAACCGAGGCACGTTGCGTGGTATCGCGGATGCCGGACAGGACGCCGTCGTTATTGTTGAGCGACTCCCCTTCCTTGTAAAGCTGCGACGTGAAGCGGGAGCGGCCGGGAGCGGTGACGGCGAAGTGGATGTGGCGTGTGCGGCCGGGATAGAGCCCGGGGACGACGGTGCGGAAGAGATAAGCGCCGTCGGAGGCGGTGAGGAACTTGCCGTAGCCCTGGAAATTGGCATCGCGGTTGGCGATGGGGCTGGCGGAGTGGATGTAGGCGCCGTTGTTATCTGCCTGCCAGATTTCGACGAGCGCGCCGCGGATGGGGGAGCCGGTTTGATCGAGGACGCGGCCGGAGACCCAGGAGATGGTTCCGATGCTGGGAGTGATGTTTTCGTTGATGACGAGGAGGTCGTTGTCGAGGTCGAGGGGCATGCGGTCGGGATAGTAAGGCCCGAGGGTTTGTTCAGGAGTGAGGGTAAGGCCCTGGGCGAAGGCGCCGCGCTGGGTGAAGAAGAGGCCGCCCGCGCTGAGGGCTCCGAGGAAGTGGCGGCGGTTGAGGTTGGCTGTTTTTGCTGTTTGGATGTTCATCGTGAAGTCTGCGTCCTGTGGGTCTAGATGCGGCGGCTGGCGTATTGGTTGACACACGGGACGCAGGCTTAACGTCCTTAACAGGGGTTTAACGGGGGGTTAGCAAGATGGCGAAGCATGGAGCTCTAGCGCATTTTCCAAGGGCACATCTGTTAGAAATTGCGGTTCCCATCGACTACCTTGAGTGTGGGAGGAACGGACTCGATACCGACAGGGCGAATGGGTCAGGACGACTTGTACCGGGAGGCGGTGGAGACGTTCGGTTCTTCTCTTGAGCGACTCGTGGGCGCCTACGAATTCAACCCGGAGAAACGCCGCGACCTGAGCCAGGACATTCATTTTCAGTTGTGGCGGAGTTTTGGGCAGTACGATGCCCGCTGTTCTTTGCGGACGTGGATCTACCGAGTTGCTCACCATGCTGCGGCCTCCTATGTCATTCGCGAGCGGCGCATCTTTTCGACTCTTGTGAGTTTGGAAGAACTGGAATTTGTACCGGACCACAGCACGAGTTCCTCCGCGCCTGACAGGCGCCTGAATCTGGACCGGCTCTCGGCGCTGATCCAAAGGCTCAAACCACTCGATCGCCAAGTAATCATCTCTTATCTCGAAGACATGGATGCGGCGTCCATTGGCGAAATTACGGGATTGTCTCCCGCGAATGTGGCCATGAGAATTCATCGAATCAAAAACGTCCTAGCGAAGCGTTTCCACGAAGGCGGGCGCGAGGGAGGTAACGATGCACGGTGATTCATCCAAAGACGATCCACGGGCTATCTGGCTCAATCAGCCGACGGAGGCAACAACCATAACAATGAAACTGATGCAACAGAGGGCGCGAGACCTTCGCGCGAAGACACGCCGCGAGTCGCTCAAGACCTTGGCAGGCCCGTTCGCCATCGGCCTTTTCTACGCTGTCGGGCTGAAGGAGTTCGCGGCGCTTCGGCAGATGTTGCAACCGCCATTCGCGCTCGCCATTGCCTGGAGCCTTGCCGGACTGTATTTCCTAAACCGAGGGATGTGGTCGACGATGGTGCCAGCGGAAGCCGGCCTCATCACGAGTCTGCAGTCTTGCCGGCGGGAGATCGAGCGGCAGCGTGACTTGGTGCGCCGTGCCCTGATGTGGTCGTTTGGGCCGGTACTGCTGACGCTCGGTGCGTTTATTCTGGCACTGGTGATGGTTGGGACGAAAGAGCGGGGAATCTTTCCGAATGGACTCCCCTTCCTAGTTCTGGTTTTGATTTGGATGGTCGCCTACTTCACCGTCCGTCTGCGGGAACAGCGGGACCTCCAACGCGAGATCGAGGAATTGAATTGCATCGAACAGGACAGTCCCGTTTTATGAAGGCCAAGGTCAGCGCAATCCGCCGGAGGCGGCGAGGATTTCGCCGGTGAGCCAGCCGGAATCCTGCGAGGCGAGGAAGACGGCGATGGGGGCAATGTCGGAGGGCTTTCCGGTGCGGCCAAGCGGCGTCTGCGATTCGAATTGTTTTTCGAAATCGCTGCCGATGATACCGGCGCTCTGCGTGCCTTCGGTGTCGACCATGCCGGGGTTGATGGAATTGACTCGGATTTTTTGAGGTCCGAGTTCCTTGGCGAGCACGTGGGTGATGGCGTCGACGGCGCTCTTGGTTGCCGTATAGACGGCGCTGGCGGGTGGGTTCATCAGGCTGACGACGGAGCCGATGTTGATCACGGAGCCGCCGCCGGGGCCGAAGTGCTTGGCCGCTTCCTGCGTGGCAAGGAGGAGGCCGAGGACGTTCGTGTTGAACTGGCGGTGGAAGTGAGTTTCGGTGATTTCGCCGAGGGGGGCGAACTCGTAGACGCCGGCGTTGTTCACCAGGATGTCGAGGGATCCAAAGGCCTTCTTCGTCTCAGCGAAGAGGCGTTGCACGTCTTCCGCTTTGGCGACGTCGCCCTGGACGGCGATGGCTTTGCCGCCATTTTTCACGATGTCGGCGACCACGGCGTCGGCACCCGATTTGCTCGATGCGTAATTAACGACAACAGCGGCGCCTTCGGCGGCCAGCGCCTTTGCGATAGCCGCGCCAATCCCCTTCGAGGCGCCGGTGACGACAGCGACTTTGTTCTTTAGTTTCGCCATGACCTTCTCCTGCTTTCTTTGATACTTCGATGAACGTCTAAGTGATGAGGCGGTCTGCGAGAGAGATTCAGGATTTAGATTCAAATCTGCGCGAGGCGTTGGATGTAGGCGTGGAGGATGTCGCGTTGCAAGGTGAGGTGGGCGAACTTGCCTTCACGGAGGATGGAGATGAGACCCGCAGTTTCGAGCTCTTTGATGTGATGGGAGAGCGTGGCCGCTGTGACTGTCTGGCATTCGCGCACATCGGAGCAGGAGACGCCGTGCGCGTTTGCGCCCACCTGTTTCAGGATGTCGTGGCGGCGCGGATCGGCGAGGGCCTTTGCGATGAGGCGGAACTGGCGCTCGGAGAGGGCTGGTGGTTTTGGCGGCGGACGCTTGGCCATGAGAGGTGCAATTTCATCTTAGTCCCGCTTCAGCGGAAGGGATCGACGAGCATGAGGTCGCTGGTGGCGGGGGCGTCTCTAAGCGAGTAGAGGAGCCCCTGCCCGTCCGGGGAGACGCTTTGGCCTATGTCGAACGGCTTATCCGGCTTGACAATGAGTTTGGAGCGCTTGGTGTCGAAGCTGTAGAAGTGAATCGAACTGCCGGCACCCGAGGACCGATAGTAGATGCCGCCGCGAGTTAGGGCGAGAGGCATTCCCATCAAGCCGTCGATGAGCTTCACGGCACCTTTGCCATCGGCGCCGGCACTCCTGAGGGAATCGGCGGCCGTATAGTAAATTGTCTTGCCGTCTTCGGATTCCAAAGGGTTAGACCCACCGTCGGTGATGAGTTGCACGACGTTGCCGCCGGCGATGGCGGTCTTCTGGATTCCCCCGGGGCCGGAGGAGTAGATCCACTGACCATCATGGGACCAACTGGGCCTCGTGTGAGAGCCCGGCTCTTTCGTCAGTTGCCGAGGCTTCCCACCACGAGCGTTCACGGTGTAAATTTGCCACTTGCCTTCCGTTACGTGATCGAAGGCTATCTGCTTTCCGTCAGGAGACCAGGATGGGGACCCTGAATTGCCTTCGTTGGTCAACTGAACCGGGTTTCCGCCATCGGCGTCACAAATCCAAATCTCGGTGCGGCCCGAGCGCTCTGAGTTGAATGCGATCTTTTCTCCATCGGGCGAATATCGTGGTGAATGGTCGAGGCGTGTGGAGGCGATGATGGGACTGGCGGGCGATGCCGGATCAGTCAGGTGGATGCGCCAGATATTGGTATCGCCGGGAATTTGCTGCCCGAAGGCGAGGCGGTTGCCCTGGCGGGAAATTACCGGATCAAAGCCCTGGTCGCCGACCGTCAATTTGACGGGAGCCGAAGGATTGGACAGCGAGATTCGCCAGAGTGCGGACGAGCCGCCTCTATTGGAGGAGTAGACAAATTCGCGGCTATCATGGGTCCAGGCGATTCCTTGCGTGAGTGCGTGATCGAAGGTGATCTGCGCTGGCGCACCGGCGGCCGAGTAGTCGCTGCCGAGCGGCATTGTGTAGAGGTCGCAGTCGGTGATGCCCGCGGTGCCGCTGATGAGCCTCCTGGAGAACACCAGGGTCCGGCCGTCCGGGGAGATGGCGGCCTCGAGGTCGCCGATAATCCCTGCAGGGGGAGAGGTGAGGCGACGCTTTTCGCCGGTTTCCACCGCGATCAGGAAGAGGGCGGCGGGAGTGGTTTCGTTTTCCCGCGTACTGGCCAGTATCCAACGGCCGTCGGGCGACCAGCTGACGCTGTAGCCTCTCAGGCCGAAAGTCCTGGATGGAAGCCGGAACAACCCTGGGGCGATTTCGCGCTCCGATCCGCCCAGCGGCGAGATGGTGAATAGCGACTCGCCGCGGATGAAGGCGATGGTACGGCCGTCGGGCGACCAAGAGGGGCTGGAATGCCTAGCCGGATCGGTTGTCAAGCGAAGCGGTTTGCCGGGTCCGAGTACCTTGACGTAGATGTCGTAGTTTCCCTGCTGGCCTCCGTCCCACAGGAAGGCGACCTGGCTTCCATCCGGAGAGAGGGTGGGGGATGCTTCCTGGCCCTGGTAGGAGGTGAGCACGGTGGCCTGGAGAGGAACTTGGGGTGTGGTTTGGCGGGAGGAATAGATGTAAGCTGCGGCGGAGGCGACGGCGAGTGTGGCGAGGGCGGCGGCGATCCAGAGGCCGGTGCGGGAGCGCCGTGGAGGGGGAGGGGCGGCGGCAGTGAGGGTGCCGGATTCGGAGTCCTCCTTGATTTCCTTGAGGGCGATGCGGAGGTCGGCCATGGAATGGGCGCGTTCGTTGGGGTCCTTTTTGAGGCAGCGTTGGACCAGTCGGTGGAGTTCGCGGGGTGCGCCTTCGGTGAGTTTGGCGAGGGGTTCGGGTTCGGAGCGGAGGATGGCGGAGAGGGTGGCGATTTTGGATTCGCCGTGGAAGGCGCGGCGGCCGGCGAGCATTTCGTAGAGGGTGGCACCGAAGCTGAATATGTCGGAGCGGGCGTCGACTTTGCGGCCTTCGGCCTGTTCGGGGGACATGTACGACGCCGTGCCCATGATGGTGCCTTCTTCGGTGTGGGCCTGTTTGACCAGGGTGCGGGTGTTGTCGAGTTCGGTGGGCGGGAGGTCTTCGTCGAGTTTGGCGAGACCGAAGTCGAGGACCTTTACGTTGCCGGCGTCGCCGACGATGATGTTGGCGGGTTTGAGGTCGCGGTGGACGATGCCGGCGGCATGGGCGGCGGCGAGGGCGTCGGCAATCTGGATGGCGTAGCGGAGAGCGTCGTTGACCTTCATGCCCTGGGGTGGGATGAGCTGGTCGAGGGTATTGCCGGGGACGAACTCCATGGCGATGAAGTCGGAGCCGCCGTCGTGGTCGATGTCGTAGATGGTGATGATGCTGGGGTGATTGAGGGCGGAGGCGGCACGCGCTTCCTGCATGAAGCGGCGTTTGCGTTCGGGGTCGGAGGTCTATTCAGGCGGGAGGAGCTTGAGGGCGACGAGACGGCCGAGGCGGGTGTCGCGGGCTTTCCAGACGACACCCATACCGCCTTCGCCGAGTTTTTCGAGAATTTCGTAGTGACTGATGGTGCGCATCAGGGGGTCGCCTGGCCAAGCGTCCCACGATGATAACCGAAAAGAGACGGCCGGTTCCGAAAAAAGCCCGGTGTTATTGCACGGTGATGAAGCAGCAATCAGTGCTGGTGGGCGAGGAGATACCGTTTATTTGGGCGACAACGGCGTGGTCGCCGGCGGCAAGGCCCGCGGGGACCTGAACGTTGAACTGATAGAGCTGGGCGAAGGGGGGGACGAGGCCGCCGAAGGAGACCGTGGCCAGGGAGCCGCCGATGGAGATCGTATAGGGCGTAGAGATCGCGCCGATTTCCGTGGCGAGTTGGGCGACGGGTATTTTCGGATTGGTAGGTCCGAAACCGGTGCCGTAAAGAATGATGGTCTCGCCGGCCTTGGCGGGTGTAGTGGCGGCGGGCGCGGTGGGGAACAAACCCGCTTTGCCGAGGAGCGAGCCATCGGCGTGCGTGGCGGCTAGGTATTTGCCATCGAAGGCAAAGAAGGCGGGGCTGAGTGGGGCAAGGGTGGCGATGGCGGGATCGCTGGTTTGGCCGTTGTTGGAAACCTGCACGATGACGGGGCCGGTGGACGCGTCTTCGGGGGCCAGCACGTTGATCTGCGTGGGGCTGATGTAGTTCACGAATGCCGGTTTGTTGTTGACGGTGACCGTGACGCCATCGAGAGAAGTGGGCAGATTGCCGTTGGGGATATCGGCGCCGGTCCAGGCGCGGGTGGTGGAAGAAAGGTCGGTGCCGCGGATAGTGGTCCACGAACCGGGAGCGATGCCGGGCTGGAAGCTGGCCCCATTGACTACAGCGGCCGAGAAAGCCAGTTGCGGTTTCTTGGGCGGGCCGGCAAGCGCGGCAACGTCGAGAACGGCCGTGTAAATGTGATCGCCGGAGGTTTCCTTGTCATCGCCGTTAGAGGCATTGGCGGCGACATAGAGTTTGACATCGCCGAGGCCGCTGGCGGGTGGGGTCCATTCGACGTCGAAAGTGACGGGGCTGGCGGTGCCGAGACGGGTGCCTGATTCGGTGTGGGTGGCGTAGAGAATGGTGGAACTGGAACCACACGGCTTCACTCGGCCGGTGTCGGCGCAGAAGACGCGCGTGTTGGAATCGAGGACGTTAAGATCGCCGGCCTGGAGGGTTGCGGGATCGGTGGCAAGGCGCGCGGTGAGTTCGAAGCCCCAGCGGCGCTGGCCGGGATCGGTGATCTCAATCTGTACCTTTTGGGCGACGCCGGGAGAATAGGTAGCCGCGCCAGGGAGGGTGATTTTCACATTACCAGGGCCGCCGTTAAGGGCGGTGCCGAGGTGACACTCGGTGCAGGCGCGTGGGTCTTCGCCAGGGGCGCCCGTGTGCTTAGGTCCGGCACCTGTGACATCGGCGTGGATCGCGCTGGTAAGCAGGGTGAAAGTGACAGCCAATACCGACAATGCGGCGAGCGTACTGAGTCTCCGATGCATTTCCTTATTATTGCGCCGTCGCCGCGGTGCGGCGGAGCGCGCTGGCTTCCAACAAAGTCCACGCGCAGAACCGGGTTGTCTCTTCCGGACTAAAAACTGCATCGGGATGGAGGATCCGGTATTGAGACGGTGGCATGCGTCCGGACTTCACGCCGGCGCAAGCAGCGGCGAGGAAGCCGCGTTCGGCGCTGGGCCGGTCGCTCCAGTCGGAGAAATTCATGGCCGCGCGGGCGCGGTTCACGTCGTGGGCGACCACCCAGGAAACGGGCGCGAGGGAGGAGTACCAGGGCCACTCTGTCTCGTTGGAATGGCAGTTGGCGCAGGAGTTCTTCAACAAGGATTTGATTTGCGATGGAACGTCGAGCCTTGCTTCCATCGAGCGCGCCGGATCGGATCGCGGGTTGGTGCGCATTTCCGCGGGTACCAATTGGAGGGCCGTGAGAAGCGCGAGGGCGATTATGAGTTTTCGCATGACGGCTTTCCCACTATTGCACGGTGAGGAAACAGCAGTCCGCTGCCGCGGGCGAAGAGAGTCCATTCATTTGGACAACGACGGCGTGATCGCCTGGGGGGAGGCCCGCCGGCACCTGCACGTTGAACTGATAGAGCTGCGCGAAGGGGGGCACGATTCCGGCGAAGGAGACTGTCGCCTGCACGCCGCCGATGGTGACAGTGAAGGGCGTGGCGACATTGGCGATGGCGGAGGTGAGCTGAGATACGTCGCGCGCGGGTGTGGTTTCACCGAAGCCGGTGCCGTAGAGGATAACGGTTTCCCCGGGCGTGGCGGGCGTAGTGAGATCGGGCGCTGAGGAGAAGAGGCCGGGCTTCCCGAGCAAGGAGCTGTTGGCGTGCGTGGCGGCAAGGTATTTGCCGTCGAAGGTGAAGAAAGCCGGGCTGATGGAGGCGAGAGTGGCGGTGACGGGATCGCTGGTTTGGCCGTCGTGGGTGACTCGCACTTCGACGGGCCCGGTGGAGGAGTCGTCGGGTGAGAGGACGTTGATCTGTGTGGGACTGATGTAGGCAACGTATGCGGGTTTGTTGTTGATGGTGACGCTGACGCCATCAAGAGAGGTAGGAAGCGAGTTGCCATTGAAATCCGAGCCGGACCAGGCGCGAGTGGTGGAGGCGAGGTTAGTGCCGCGAATGGTGGTCCATGCGCCGGGAGCAATTCCGGGTTGGAAGCTGGCGCCGTTGACAGCGCCCGAGTCGGCGGAGATTTGTGGTTTGGGCGCACTGGCGGCGGCCGGAGTGAGGGTGAGGGACGTGGTGTAGATGTGATCGCCGGAGTCGGAGTTGTTGCCATTGGCGGCGTTGCCGGCGGCATAAAGGGTAATGTTGCCGACGTCGGTGGCAGGCGGGGTCCATTGGACTTCGAAAGTCGTGCCGCCCGTGGTGCCCAGGCGGGTGCCGGCCGTGGTGTGAGTGGCGAACTGGAGGGGACTGGATGAGGAGCAGGGCTTGGCGCGGCCATTGGAGCAGACGACCTGGGCGTTGGAGTCAACCGCGGCGAGGTCGCCGGCCTGGGTGTTCGAAGGGCTGCTGGCGACGCGCGCGGTGAGTTCGAAGCCCCAGCGGCGTTGGGCGGCGTCGGCGATCATCACCTGGATGCGTTGCGAGACCCCGGGCGTGTAGGTTGCGGCGCCAGGAAGAACGAGCTTGAGGCTACCCTTGCCACCATTGAGCGCGGTGCCGGAATGGCAGGCGGTGCAAGCGGTGGAGGCTTCGCCGGGCGCCGCCGTGAGGCGGGGGTCGGCTCCATTCACGTCGGCGAACGCCGGAGCGGCGAAGAGAACGGCGACCAAGCCGGAGAGGGTAATAAGAAAACGGTAATGCATGAAACTATGTCTCCTACTAGGTGGACGCGGCGCGGGGGGAGTGCGTTGTCACGATAAGGGCGAGTCTTTACACTCTTAACGCCGCTTTTACGAGTCCTTAGCAGCGCTTTTACAACTCGGGGCGCTAGCGTAGAAGAGTAGGCTATGGACATGACAGCGGCGGGCCGGCAAATGCGGTACTCGTGGACTCTGATTGGAGTTCTGGCGCTGCTGTGCGCGGTATTGGCGGTGGTGCAATACCGATGGATCGATGAAGTGGCCCAGGCGAACAGAGAGCGCATTAAAAGCGAACGCGAGGCGGGCTTGCGGCGCGTGCGACAGGAGTTCAACGAAGAGCTGCGGTCGGTTTCGACGATTTCCAGAACTGCGCGATTTCCCGGCGATAACGCCGTGGAGGAGAACGAGCAGCGGTATGTGGAACGCTACCGGCGCTGGGCTTCGAGCGCGGTGCGCGAACGTTTGGTGAAGCGCGTGGCGCTGGCAGTGCCGCGCGACGGGCGTGTGGAGTTGAAAATGCTCGACGCGACGGCGGGTGCATTTCAGGCTGTTGAATGGCCGGCGGAGTGGACAGGGGCGAAGGAACGATTTGAGGCGCGGGCGCTGCGCAATGGGCCGCCGCCGAACCTCGAGAGCGCGGGCGCGTTCGTGGAGTTTCCGATCTTTGAAGGGCGCGGGCCCGGGCAGGGGACGGAGCGGGCGTGGCTGATGGTTGAGTTCGATGTGGATTATTTGCGCGGCGAGTTCCTGCGGCAACTTTTGAGGAAGCACATGGGCGAGGATGCGGGGGCGGACGACCGATACCTTGTGGTTTCCCGGCGCGACCCGAGCGTGACGATTGCGGGGAATCGCGCTGTGGAGAAGAGAGCGGGCGAGCCGGTTCCGGTGTTCGATGAGTTGCGCGGTCCGGGCGGCGGGCAATCGCGGTGGCT
The DNA here is from genome assembly GCA_040007195.1 of Acidobacteriota bacterium. Taxonomy (GTDB): domain Bacteria; phylum Acidobacteriota; class Terriglobia; order Bryobacterales; family Bryobacteraceae; genus JAFLBB01. Next base: position 15,669 of record JBDTVQ010000045.1, read on the forward strand.
GCTGTATGTGAGCAATAGCGGGGGAAGGTTGGACGCGCTTGTGGAGCGGGCGCGGTGGAGGAATGTGGCGTGGTCGGCGGTGTTGTTCGCGTTGCTGCTGGCGACGGCGTGGGTGCTGATTCGCTACACGCGAGAGGAGCAGCGACTGGCGGAGTTGCAGATGAATTTTGTGGCGGGCGTGTCGCACGAGCTGCGCACGCCGTTGGCGGTGATCGGGACGGCGGCCTATAACTTGCGCGGGAAGTTGTCGGGGAATGCGGCGCAGGTGGTGCGGTATGGATCGTTGATCGAGACAGAGGCGCAGAAGTTGACGGCGATGGTGGAGCAGATCTTGCAGTTCGCCTCGGTGCGGTCGGGTAAGAGCACGTTGCGGAGCGAGGCGGTGTTGATGGAGGACGTGATTGAGGAGGGGTTGCGATCGAGCAAGGAGCTACAGGCGGCCGAGTGCGAGGTGGAGAAGAGGATCGAGCCGCGGCTGCCGGTGGTGCTGGGCGATGGGGTGGCGCTGCGGCATGCGATTCAGAACTTACTCAGCAATGCGGCTAAGTATGGGACGGAGGGGAGTAAGTGGGTGGGCGTGATGGCGTCCAGCGCAGAGACGGAGGCGGGTCCGTTTGTGGAGATACGGGTGGCCGATCATGGTCCGGGGATTCCGCTGGATGAGCAGGCGCACATTTTCGATCCGTTCTTTCGGGGTAAGTATGCGATGCAGGATCAGATTCATGGGACAGGACTGGGGCTTGACTTAGTAAGACGGATTGTGGAGGCGCATGGCGGGACGATACGCGTGGAGAGCGCGCCGATGCAGGGCGCGGAGTTTGTGATGAGGATACCGGCGGCACCGGCGGAGTATCAGGATGAGTTCTCGCATACTGCTGGTTGAAGACGAACCGGGGCTGGTGCTGACGATTTCGGATTTGTTGGCGAGCGACGGTCACGAAGTCGAGACGGCGATGGATGGGCGCAAGGGGTTGGAGCGTGCCGTGCGTGAGGAATTCGACCTGGTGATTCTCGACGTGATGCTGCCGGGGAAGAACGGCTTCGATGTGTGCCGAGAGATGCGGCATCAGGGGCGCGACGTGGCGGTGCTGATGTTGACGGCGAAGAGCCAGGTGGCGGATCGCGTGGTGGGTTTGAAGTTGGGGGCCGACGATTACCTGGCGAAGCCGTTCGATCCGGGGGAACTGCTGGCGCGCGTGGAGGCGCTGCTGCGGCGCGTGAAAAAAGAGAACCGCGTGCAGGTGAAGCGGTATCAGTTTGGGGCGGTGGAGGTGGATTTCGATTCGGGTATCGTGACGCGAGATGGGGCTCCGGTGATGCTGGCGGCGAAGGAGATGCAGTTACTGCGGTACTTGATCGATAACCGGGGGAAGGTGCTGCCGCGCGAGGAGATTCTGGCGGAGGTTTGGGAGTATCAGGCGGGGGTGTCTTCGCGGACGATCGATGTGCATGTGGCGTGGTTGCGGCAGAAGTTGGAGGAGAGCCCGGCGGTGCCGAAGCATATTCATACGGTGCGGGGGACGGGGTATAGGTTTTCGGAGTAGGGCTGGTTATCTCCTTATCTGTATACTGATATACGTGAATGCGCGATGAAGCCTGTGCATTGGGTGGGTGCCTCTCGCAAGGAGCTGAAGTCATTCCCGAGGACGGTGCAGCGCACGGTGGGACAGGCTCTCTATGCCGCGCAGCGTGGACAAGAGTATCCGTCAGTGAAAGCTCTGAAGGGATTTGGCGGCCGCTCGGTTCTGGAGATTGTGGCTTCGTATGATTCGGATACGTACAGGGTTGCCTACACCGTGAAATTTGCCAATGCAATTTACGTTCTACACGCTTTTCAGAAGAAATCGAAGAAGGGGATTGCGACACCTGCGGTGGATCTCGATTTGATCGCTAAGCGGCTGGCGGCGGCCGAACGGGACTACAAAGGGAGGCAACGGTGATCAAGAACAATCCGGCGATTCGAGTGAGGACGGGCAGCGGCAATGTCTTTGCAGATTTGGGATTTCCCCATCCCGAGCAAGAGGAATTAAAGGCGCGGCTCACACTACAAATTTATCGAACGATAAAGGCGCGTAAGCTTACCCAAGTGAAGGCGGGTGAGGTGTTGGGCATTACGCAACCGCGCGTGTCTAGCTTGATGCGCGGACAGTCCGGGAACTTTTCGGTGGAGCGGTTAATGGAGTTGCTGACTGCATTGGGGCACGATATTGAGATTTCCCTGCGTCCGACAAGGAAGCAGCAAGGGGAAGTGTCGGTGGTGTTGCGGTAGGCGCGAGGAGTTCTCGGCGGCGTCAAGCGGCGTCGCGCACTTCTAGGGTCATTTGTTTGCCCAGCGCTGCGAGTGCCGCCTGGATTTTTTCTGCTTTGGTTGCGTGTTCGGGATCGAGCATACGGCGGACGACGCGCTCATGGACATCCAGCCGGCGGGCTAGTTCGGAGTTGTTGATTCCTTTTTCGCGCATAGCGAGGAAGAGCGCCAATTTCGGCGCGAGCCATAGTGGCACGGGGACCAGACGTTGGCCACGTTTGGGTTGTGAAGGCGTTGGGATTTCTTCGCGGCGCGAGAGCCGGATGGAGAGGTCCGAGCCGAGCGCATCCATCGCCTCCTCGAAGGCTTCGCGATGGTCTTTGCCGTCGGTGGCGACGCGTGGCAGATCGGAGAACGCGACCAACACGCGGCCGTCTCTTCCGGTTCGAAATCTTGCTGGATAGGTAAAGGTGAACATGGGGTGTTCCTTTATAGCTGGCGTGGATCGACTTTCAGGTCACGGCACATCTTCATCAAGAGATCGTGACCAATCTCCTTCTTACGGTCCTTGAGCGTTGTGAACTCTTCACCGAAATAGAGCCGGCTATGGCTACCCTTTCCCTTTCCGCCAATGAAATGGCATTCGACGTCGTTGAGCCTGGCTCAGCGCCGTAGCCGCCGCTCAAACTCCGAGCCCCTCACGACACCATGATCGGACAGTTATGTCCGAGAGTCAATTGTCTTTCGATGCGTCACCGACAAGGGTTTGGCACTAAGGCAGCGCCGCTATCGCTTCATCACAAGCGACGTCGGCCCGATTTCGCGTGCTTTGGTGGCGCCGATGAGTTTCATGGTGGTGACCATTTCGTCTTGCAGGAGGGAGAGGACGCGGTCGACCCCGGGCTGGCCGAAGGCACCGAGGCCCCAGATGTAGGGGCGGCCGATGCCGACGGCGGTGGCGCCGAGGGCGAGGGCTTTGATCATATCGGTGCCGCGGCGGACGCCGCTGTCGAGCATGACGGGCATGCGGCCTTTGACGGCGGCGACGACTTCAGGCAGCGACTCGATGGTGCCGCGAAGGCTTTCTTCCTGGCGGCCGCCGTGGTTGGAGACGATGATGCCGTCGATGCCGTGGGCGACGCAGGCTTCGGCGTCCTCGTGGGTGACGATGCCCTTGGCGATGAGCTTCATTTTCGTCATCTCGCGGATGCGAGCGATCATCTCCCAGGTGATGAAGCCGGTGAGCCCTACCGCCTTGGAGTAGTCGGCGAGGCCGTCGTACATGGGGTGCTCCTTCATGTATCCGGCGGGCGAGTTGACGTGGCAGGACTGGCAGACGGCGTCGGCCTTGGTGCCGCCCCGGCGCATGGTTTCGCGGTTGGAGGCGGTGGCGGAATCCATCGTGAGCACGAGGACGGGGCATCCGGCGGAATCGGCCTGCTTGACCAGATGAGTGGTGACGGCAAAATCGTCGCTGGCGTAGAGCTGATACCACGGCGGGCGGCCATAGGCTTTTGCGACGTCGCGCACGTGGTGGCTGGTCATGTTGGAGAGGATCATCTGGTGGCCGCGGGCCTTGGCGGCGCGGGCGGTGGCGAGTTCGCCTTCCGGATGAAACGCCTGCTGGCTGCCGACGGGACAGACGAACAGGGGCGAGGTCCAACGCTCGCCGAAGACTTCGATGGCGGTGTCGATTTTGCTGATGTCGACGAAGCGGCGGGCGCGGAGCTGGATTTCGTTGAAGGCTTCACTGTTGCGCTTGAGGGTGAGGTCGCCATCGGAGCCCGTCATCAGATAGGCCCAGTGCCATTTGGTCAGCTTCTTCTGTGCGAGGGGCATGAAGTCGAAGACGTCGAGGCAGGTGTCGGGCTTGGCCTCCGGGGAATCGGCGGCAAAGAGCGGCGACATCATGAGGTGACGCAAGAATAGCCGGCGTGCGGTAAGACCCATTTCCTCGCAGTATATACAATCGACCTATGCGCCTTTTTCTTGGACTGCTCGCCACTGCTGCGCTCGTTTGCGCGCAACCGTACTCGCTATTGCTGAAGGGCGGGCATGTGATCGATGCGAAGAACGGCATCGACGCCGTGCGCGATGTGGCGATTCAGGATGGCAAGATCGCTGCGGTGGCGGCGAACATTCCGGCGTCGCAGGCGCGGCGCACGATTGACGCGACGGGCCTGTATGTGACGCCGGGGCTGGTGGACATCCATGCGCATGTGTTCAACACAACGGGCATTCCGGGGGCGTGGGCGGGCGACAACTCGGTGCAGGCCGATGCGCTGTCGTTTCGCACCGGCGTGACGACGATGTGCGATGCGGGATCGTCGGGCTGGCGCAATTTTGAGATCTTCCGGCAGACGGTGATCGACCGGGCGCACACGCGGGTGCTGGCGTTCATCAACATCGCGGGGTTCGGCATGGTGTCCGATATCACCGAGCAGGGCGACTTCGGCGCGAAGGAAGTGGCGCGGCTGGCGAAGAAGCATAAGGATGTGGTGGTGGGAGTGAAGAGCGCGCATTACCAGTTGCCCGATTGGAAGAGCGTGGATTCGGCGCTCGAGGCGGGCAGAGCAGCGGGCATTCCGATCATGGTGGACTTTGGGTACTTCCTGAAGGAGCGGCCGTACTGGCAACTGGTGGGCGAGAAGCTGCGGCCGGGGGATATTTCGACGCATATGTTCCGGGGTCCGGTGCCGTGGATCGATGCGAACGGCAAGGTGTATGACTACCTCAAGCGGGCGCGGGCGCGGGGCGTGCGGTTCGATGTGGGGCACGGCGGCGGGAGTTTCGTGCTGCGAAGCGCGGTCCCGGTGACGCGGCAGGGTTTCTATCCCGATTCGATTTCGACGGACCTGCACACGGGCAGCATGAACGCGCAGATGCAGGACATGCCGACGACGATGTCGAAGATGATGGCGGCGGGGATGCCGCTGAAAGAGGTGATGCGGGCGTCGACGTGGACTCCGGCGCAGATGATTTCGCACACGGAACTGGGGCACCTGACGGTGGGGGCCGAGGCGGACGTTTCGGTTTGGACGCTGATGAAGGGCGACTTCGGTTATGCCGATGCGTCGGGAGGCAGCATTCGCGGGACAGAGCGGCTGCAGTGTGAGATGACACTGCGCGCGGGCAAAATTGTTTGGAACTACAATGGGCGGGGTTCGCAGCCGTTCGAGCAGTTGCCGAAGACGTATGGCGTGCGCGAGGGCGTGGATTTTGTGATTCCGCCGGTGAAGTAGGGAGTGCGACAATCGCGGGTATGCCGCATTCACTTGTGCTTGCGATATTGTTCCTGACGGCCGGCTTGTTGGGTGCACAGCAGCAGGACATCATTGCCGTGCTGCAGCAGTCTGTGGCGGATTGGAATCGCGCCGACATTCCCGCGTTCATGCGGTGCTATGAGGATTCGGCGGAGACGACATTCGTCAGCAAGGCCATCGTGAAGGGAACGACGGCGGTGCGCGAGCGGTATCGGACGGCCTATCCGGATGCCGAGCACATGGGGAAGCTGACGTTCAGCGAACTGGCGGTGCGGATGCTGACACCGCAATCGGCGATCGTGACGGGCCTGTTTGCATTGGAGCGGACGGAGAAAGGCGGGGGTGCCGCGAAGGGGATCTTCACGCTGGTGGTGAGGAAGTCAGCGGCGGGCTGGCGGATTATTCACGACCACACGACCTCACTGCAATGAGCAAACGCACTCGGCGGATACTAATTGCGTCCTTTCGGGGCGTCGCTTTCCATTTGGCATTCGCGACTGTTATTGCCGCACAGGTGATAGACCATCCCTCATCCGCTGGGGACCCAGAGAACCAATTCATTGAAGTGAATCATGTCCGGCTGCATTACCTGGATTGGGGCGGAACAGGCGAAAGCATATTGTTCCTGACCTCGTTGGGCGGACAGGCCGGCGACTTCCAGCCGATTGCCGCACAACTTCTTGATCGCTACCACGTGCTTGGCCTCACTCGCCGCGGGCAGGGACGGTCCGGCAAACCCATTGCCGGTTACGACACTCTTACCTTGACCGAGGACATCTTGGCATTCCTCGATGCCAAGAGTATCAACCGCGTCACGTTAATTGGATACTCATTGGCCGGCAATGAGATGACCGAGTTTGCTGGGCGCTACCCACAAAGGGTTGCACGACTCGTGTATCTGGATGCCGCGTACGATCTGGCCGAGAATGCCGCAACCGGCCGGAAGGCAAAGCTGAACCTACCCACGTTGCCAGGTGCCGATCATGCCACGCTTGAGCTGATCGCGCGCTCGAACGAGTACCGCCCAGACTACTCTCGCATCAAGGCGCCCGCGCTAGGTTTCTTTGTCACATACGACGAGCCGCCGAAGTCGTCCATGTGGGACGAGGCGACCAAGGTAAAACTACTAGCCTGGTGGCACGAGTATGGAAAAGCCTATCGGCGCTCGCAGATCGAACGATTCCAGGCCGGGGTCGCAAGGACGAGAACAGTAGAGCTACATGGAACCACGCATGGCGGCTTCGTGTTCGAGGCAAAGCAACAAGCGATTCTGATCCGTGAGACACGGAAATTTCTGAATGAGTTCGGCGGCGAGTAGCCTGTCGCGACCGACTCCTAAACGGCTCTCACCACTGCCGCTACCGGTTCCGAACCCACGGGCACCTGCGTGAACAGGCTTGCGGCTTTGGTGCGACGTGCGGAAAGAGTGGGGATGTGGAGGACGCTCATGTCGCCGGACTGGCGGTTGAGGACGAGGGCGTATTCCTGATTGGGCGTGATGGCGAGGAAGGCGGGTTCGCGTCCGACCTGGACGGCGCCCATCACCTTTTGCGTGGCGACGTTGAGGATAGTGACGGTATTGGAGACGGGGTTGGCCACGAACAGGTAGCTGGGAAATAAGCTGGCGGCCATCATGGCAGGGGCGCGGCCGGCGAGCATGGTGGAGCCGACTTCGGTCTGGTAGGGGTAGACGGTGACGACAGAGTCGAGTCCTTCGCCGGTGACAAAGAGCTGGCCGCCGTCGGGTTTGAAGCAGAACTGGTCGGGGCGCAAGTGGAGCGGGACGCGGACGCCGACGCGGCGGGCTTCCATATCGAAGAAGACCAGTGCGCGCTCGCGGCGGTCGGCCACCATGGCCCAGCGGGCGTCTTTGCGGAATCGGATGACGCCGAGTTCGCCGCCTAGTTCGGCGGTATGGGTGAGCTTGGACTGCGTGCGATTGACCACGGCAAGCTTGCCGCTTGTGCCGAGGGTGACGGCGGCCCAGTCCTGTTCTATGGAGAGGTCGAAGTCGACCGGCGTTTCGGGCAGTGCGATCTTCGCTTCGACTTTCATGCCGGTGGGCGAGACGCGGAGGAGTTGCTTGGCCTCGGGGACAAGGACCCAGAGCGCGGAGCCGTCGCGGGAGAAGCGCATTTTGGTGGCTGGGCCGGGCAGGCGGAGGCGGCGGCCGGGGGTGAGTTTGTCGGTGGAGACCTCGGCGAGGGTGGCGAGCGAAGGAATGGAGACGAAGACGGCCGGGTGGAGGTGGTGGCTGGTGAGGTCGTCGGGCGAGGCGGGGAGAGCGATGTGCCTCACAACGGCGAGCGCGCTGAGGTCGACGGCGGCGACTGCCTTGCCCTCACGGTTGGCGACGAAGGCCATGCCGGCGGGGGTAGGGGCGGCACGGCGTCCACAAGCGGCCAGTGAGGCCAGTCCCGAGTAGAGAAATCGCCGGCGAAGCATGGGGTCGATCCTATTGTATAGGCCCTAGCCCGGCCCATTACCAGCGGAGTTTCATTCTCCCTGCTAAGTTATTGTTGCAGTTGCCTCATTATGCTACGCTGAGCGGAGGGACTGCTCTGGACCCCTACCTAAACTATTTTCCGAATTGCCATTCTTGAGGGAGGCTGGCCTAGGGCTGGTCCCCCGTTTCGAGTGAATCGAAACTGGTGTGCGGGGAGCTGAGTGCGTCTCCGCGCGTATACTTTGGGAAGTAATAGCAGTCCATGAATTTTCGCTCTTTATTCTCTTTATTCTCTTCTGACCTGGCGATCGACCTGGGCACCGCCAACACCCTGGTCTTTGCCCGCGGCCGCGGGATCGTGGTCAACGAACCCTCTATCGTGGCGATCAACAAGAACAATGGAGAAGTAGAAGCCGTGGGTAAGGAGGCCAAAGAAATGGTTGGCCGCACGCCCGGCAACATCGTCGCCATCCGGCCCATGAAAGACGGCGTAATCGCCGACTTCAAGGTGACCGAGCGCATGTTGAACTACTTCATCCAGAAAGCCCACGGGCGTAAGATGCTCGTGCATCCGCGGATCATCATAGGCGTACCCAGCGAAATCACGCAGGTGGAAAAGCGCGCCGTGATCGATTCCGCCTATCGTGCGAAAGCAAGTGAAGTTCACTTGGTGGAGCAGGCGATGGTAGCCGCCATAGGCGCCGGGCTTCCGATCACGGAACCGTCGGGCAACATGGTGGTCGACATCGGCGGTGGCACGACGGACGTCGCCGTCATCTCGCTCTCCGGCATCGTCTATTCCCGTTCGGTCCGCGTGGCGGGCAACGAAATCGACGAAGCCATTACGCAGTACCTCAAGCGCAAATACAATCTGCTGATTGGCGAACGAACGGCAGAGCAGATCAAGATGACCATTGGGTCGGCGCACCCGCTCGATAAGCCGATTACGATGGAGATCAAGGGACGCAACCTGATTGAAGGCGTGCCCCGCACGATTACGATCGACGACTCGGAAATCCGCGAGGCGATCGGCGAATGTGTGGCGACGATCCTGAATGCCATTCGCGTGGCCCTGGAGCGTACGCCGCCCGAGTTGAGCGCCGACATCAGCGACCGCGGCATCGTTCTCACCGGCGGTGGTGCGATGCTGAAGAACCTCGACAAACGCATTCGCGTGGAAACCGGGCTGCCGGTGTCTATCGCGGAGGACCCGCTGGCCAGTGTCGCCCTGGGAACGGGCAAGATGCTGACCGATTTCAAACTGCTGCGGCGCATCGCCATCGAATAGCCCTCGACGCGGTTAGAAAGGGGAGCAAACCCGGGTAGATGCAGTTTCTTCTCAAGCGGTATCGCGACCTTACCGTCCTCGTTCTCTTCCTGGCCATCCAAATTTTACTGTTGGCGTGGCAGGTGAGAACGGGGCAAGACGTGCGCCTGATTCGCGTGTGGGCCGTGGCGAGCGTGATGCCGCTGGCGCGCATTGTGGAAGTGGTGCGGGCAAATACGGTGGGATTGGCGCGAGAGTACTTCCAACTGATCGATGTCCGGAATAAGAACGCCGTGCTCGAAAAAGAATTGGGCCGGCTCAAGCTGGAGAACCAGTTCCTGAAGACGGAATTGTCGACTGCCGATCGAGCCGGAGCGCTGGCGGCGTTCCAGAGCAGGTCGCAGTCGCGCACGATCGCGGCGCGGTTGATTGGAACGGCTACGGGTTCGAATTCGCGTGTGGTCTATCTCGACCGGGGCACCAGCGCCGGAGTAAAGAAGGGCATGGCGGTGATTACGCCGGATGGGATTGTGGGCAAGATCGTCGCCGCATTTCCCAGCGTAAGCCAGATGATGATCATTACCGATCCGGCGTTTGCGGCCGGCGTAGTGTCGCAGCGGGCGCGCGTTCACGGCACGCTCAAAGGACAGGCGAACTCGATCTGCCTGGTCGACTACATCCAGAACGAAGACGACATCAAAGACGGCGACTGGTTTTTCACCTCCGGCGACGATCGCATCTTCCCAAAGGGCATGCCGGTGGGGCAGGTGCGCACGACACGGCCGGGCAGTATTTTCCGTGAGATCCAGCTTGTTCCGAGCGGCATCAAGAACGGCGTAGAAGAGGTGCTCATCGTGTTGGAAGGTACGCACCAGGAGATTCCGGAGGGCCCGCCGCCCCCGCAGGAGTTACACATGCTTCCGCGTCCGCCGGCCGAACCGGCGTCGGATCCGGCAAAGATGCTGGACTTCTCGACGACGGGCTCGGCGCTTACGACCGACGCCGATCAAGTATTGGAACGATACCGGCGCATTGGCGCGGCACAGGGACATGTGTTCGGTTCGGGCTCGGCGCC
>JBDTVQ010000046.1:0-25888 GCA_040007195.1 Acidobacteriota bacterium
ACGATTCGGAGACCTACAAAACAACGCTACTCGATGCCGCGCGCAAGCCGCAGAAGGTGGTTCGCAAGGCCGGTAACGTGGATGCCGTCTTCGCCAAGGGCGGAAAGACGATCGAAGCATCCTATTACGTGCCGCTGCTCGCGCACGCGCCGATGGAGCCGCCCGCCGCCGTGGCTTCGTTTGAAAACGGCAAAGTGATTGCGCACGCCGCGACACAGAATCCGCAGGCCGTGCAGGAAGCCGTGGCCGCGGCGCTCAAGATCCCGAAGAAGGACGTGATTTGCCATGTGACGCTGCTCGGCGGTGGGTTCGGGCGCAAGTCGAAACCCGATTATGTCGTGGAAGCGGCCAAGCTTTCGAAGGCTGTTGGCAAGCCTGTAAAAGTAGTGTGGAACCGCGAAGACGATTTGCGCTTCGACTACTATCACGCCGTTGCGGGCATGTACCTGAAGGCCGCCGTTGGCGCCGATGGGCAGCCTACGGCCTGGCTGCAGCGCAGCGTGTTTCCTTCGATCGGCAACATGTTCGCGAAAGACGCCAAGTATGGCGCCGATTTCGAGATGGGCATGGGCTGGATCGATAATCCGTTCGCACTGGCAAACTTGCAGTGCGAGAACGGTCCCGCGGATTGCCACGTGCGCATCGGCTGGATGCGCTCGGTTTCGCACATCTATCACGCCTTCGCGCTGCACTCATTCGTGGACGAGCTCGCCGCCGCGGCGAACGCGGATCGAGTCGACTATTACATGAAGCTGATCGGCGCTGGCCGCCTCGTCGATGCCGAGATGGTGAAGCAGGGCGCTCCGCACAAGCCGAATGCGAAGTTTCCGATCGACACCGCGCGCCTGCGCAAGGTGCTTGAGGTTTGCGCCTCGAAATCGAACTGGGCGAACAAGAAGTCGGGCAATGGCAAGGGTTACGCCATCGTCGCCCACCGCAGCTTCCTTTCCTACATCGCCGCGATGGTGGAGGTGGAGGTCGATGCGAAGGGGAACGTGAAAATTCCGCGCGTTACCTATGCGATCGATCCGGGACGCGTGATCAACCCCGACCGCGTCAGGGCGCAGTTTGAAGGCGCCTCGGTCTTTGGCACGAGCATCGCCATGCTCGGCGAGATGACAGCCAAGGGCGGTGTGATCCAACAGAAGAACTTCGATACCTATCCGGTGGCCCGAATCGACGAGTCGCCGCGCTACACGGACGTGCACATCGTGCCTTCGACCGCACCGCCCGCCGGCGTGGGCGAACCCGGCGTGCCGCCGATCGCTCCGGCCATCTGCAACGCGATTTTTGCCGCTACCGGCAAACGCATCCGCGAACTGCCGGTACGCAAGACCAAGCTGGTTTAACCCGGAGTTTGCTCCGTGCCGGTGAGGTGGACATCCAGGCGGCTGCCCGGAACCACCTCGAACGTTGCCGATGCCAGCCGGATCTGATTGCCGGATTTGTCGATCTCTTCGAGAATGCGCGTGTACAGGTAGTCTTTCATCCAACGCCGCTTCCGGTAGTCGACCACGTACCGAACCGTAAATTCAATCCAGTTGTCCGTGGCCCGAAGGGTAATGAGGGGCTCGACGTTGGCTTCGTCGAGCCGGTATTGGCGAACCATCGCCAGCCATGACTCTTTCACTTCGGCGGCATATCCGGCGAGGACCTCATCCACAACTTGCCGCAACATGTTCCTCGCCATATTCCAATCCGAACCGTAGCGCACAGGCAGCGTGATCTCATCCCAGAGAAACGGGAAGTCGCCGGAGTAATTAAATACCGGTTCTTTGAATACAAAACTGTTGGCGACTCTGACGATGCGGCCGGTATAGAGGTCGCCCGCCACCCATTCTCCAACCTCCATCAGCGTGGTGCGAAGAATCGAGACGTCGATGACGTCGCCCTTGATCCCGCCCAACTGCACGCGATCCCCCGGTTTATAAAAGTTGCCGAGCGAAACGGCGACCCATCCTGCCACACTGGCGATCACTTCCTGCAGCGCAAAAGCGATGCCAGCGCCGGCCACTCCCAGCGCAACGGTGAATCCACCGAGACGATCGCTATAGACGGTCGAGACTACGAGAACCGCCAAGGCATACCCGATGAAGCCGATAAACTTCCGTGCCTTGTACCGGGTATCCACATCGCTGATGTAGCGGCTGACCGATCGCTGCAACAGGCGCACCACCGTGAATACGGCCAGCGTTGCCAGCAGGGCAACTGCGAGTTTTTCCGCCGTCGGACTGAATAGCCATGTGTTCAGGAACTCTTGCACGATCGATTCTCCTGGCGCCATTTACTGCGGGCGCTGCCGTCAGATGCCCTGCAGTTGGAGAAACATCGACTCAATTAAGCCGGCTGCCGCGGGGTCTGCCTTTGCAATTGCGGCGACAATCGCGTCCCTGCCGCCGAGCACGGATTCCAACCTTTGCCGAACCGGTTCTGGTGCTTCGTTGGTAAACGTACGAAGGCTGGTGAACAGCTTCGAAGCGGATTCGCCCGCCGTGGAGAAGTTACTTTTCGAGACTTCGGTATGCAGCAGCGCGGTGGAATTCCGGAAGTCAGCGAGCGCGCGTGCCTGTTTCTCTTCACTCAGCTGTTTCGCCGTCTGCGAGAGTTGCGTGTTCGCCGCTGACAGTTCGCTGTGCTGCGGCAGATAGCCGGCGGCATATCCAGCCAGCCCGGCGATCAAACAAGCGATTACCTGGTTCCTCATTGTGGATTCTCCTTCGGTTCGCGACGGCCAGTGCACGTTCGACGCGATGGTTAACGCTAACATACCGCCCGCCTTGCTAAACTTCACTGGGAGCCAATCTTGCCCGGTGGCAGGCCCGGTCTTCAAAACCGTTGAACGGCCTTACCGGCCGTTGGTTCGTTCGACTCGAACTGGTTCCCGCCAACGTTTTGTGCCTTTTGGCGAGGCGGCCGATCATGTTACGTTGGTGCTTGCGGGCCCTTAGCTCAGCGGTTAGAGCAGGGGACTCATAATCCCTTGGTCCCCGGTTCGAATCCGGGAGGGCCCACCAATCGAAACCTGTCCGATCCGGCGGCTCTACGCCAACAACGGGGGCAGCGCCCCCATGCAGAGCCCCCATCGTGTTTCGGGCGTGTGACCCGGTGGTGCGCCTCACGGGCTGCATCAAATCAGGGGATCGCTTTGGAAGCTCGGAGAAGCGCGCCTTTCGAGCCGCTTACGGTACGATCGTCAGCGCTGCCGTCTTGGATACCCCACCGTAGCTCACGCTCATGGTCGCGGGGGTACTGACAGCCACGCTCGTCGTGGAGATGGGAAATGTCGCGGATGTCGCTCCCGGCGCTATGGTGACGCTAGGAGGGGGTGCGGCTGATGCCGAGGTGGTGCCCGTCGTTATCGACAATCCATTCGCCGGGGCCGCGCCCGTGAGCGATATGGTCGCCACCACGTTATTACCGCCCTTTACTGTCGTGGGGCTGAGGCTGAGCGAACTGAGGGCCGGTGGAAGCACCGACACATTCACCACCTTTGAGACGCCTCCATACATGGCGGTGATGGCCGCCACTGTAGTGGTCGCTACCGGTGTGCTCGTCAGCTGGAACGATACCGACGAGGCCCCGCTGGCGACGGCGATGCTGGTGGGCACCGTGGCGGCCGGATCAGAACTGCTCAAGTTCACGATGAGTCCTGGGGCCGGTGCCACGCCGGTGAGGTACACGATCCCAGTCAAAGCCTTGCCGCCGGTGACGCTTGTTGAAAGAGACAGTGACGAGAGCACCGGCGGGATCACCGTGACATTGGCGGATTTCGAGATGCCGCCATAGTCCGCCGATACGGTCACCAGTTTCGCCTGCGACACCAAGGCGGCAGTCGCCAAAAATGTCGCGCTTGTCGCGCCGGATGGGACTGTTACGCTCGCCGGGAGGCTCAACGCAGGGTCTGAACTGATGAGGTTCACAACTGCTCCTGCCGCAAGGGCTACACCGGTGAGAGACACGGATCCGGTGAGTGTCTTGCCTCCTGTGACGCTCGCCGAGATACTCATCGTCGAGAGCACCGGCGGGTTTACCGTGACATTGACGCTTTTCGTCACTCCACCGGAAATGGCCGAAACCGTCACCAATTTCGCCTGCGCCACTAAACCTGCGGTCGCCGTAAAGGTTGAGCTTGTCGCGCCGGCTGCGACTGTTACGCTCGCCGGGACGCTCAACGCGGGGTCTGAACTGATGAGGTTCACGACCGCTCCTGGGGCAATCGCCGCGCCAGTGAGAGACACGGTTCCAGTGAGTGTCTTGCCGCCCGTTACGGTTGCCGAGAGATACATCGACGAAAGCGCGGACGGGTTTACCGTGACATTGACGCTTTTCGTCACTCCACCGGAAATGGCCGAAACCGTCACCAATTTCGCCTGCGCCACTAAACCTGCGGTCGCCGTAAAGGTTGAGCTTGTCGCGCCGGCTGCGACTGTTACGCTCGCCGGGACGCTCAACGCGGGGTCTGAACTGATGAGGTTCACGACCGCTCCTGGGGCAATCGCCGCGCCAGTGAGAGACACGGTTCCAGTGAGTGTCTTGCCGCCCGTTACGGTTGCTGAGAGATACATCGACGAAAGCGCGGACGGGTTGACAGTGATACTGGCCGTTTTCGTTACGCCGCCAAAGCTCGCCGAAACCGTCACCGATTTGGCCTGCGCGACCAAAGTGGTAGTCGCGGAAAACGTCGCGCTTGTCGCGCCGGATACGACTGTTACGCTTGCCGGCAAAACCACCGAGGGATCGGAGCTGCTCAGGTCAACGATTGCCCCCGTGGGAAGTGCCGCGCCGGTGAGATAGACGGTTCCTGAAAATGGCTTACCGCCCGCCACGGTCGTCGCGACACTTAACGATGAAAGCAGGGGCGGGTTTACCGTGACATTGCCGGTCTTCGTCACGCCGCCGTAGGTCGCCGAGACCGCCACCAATTTTGCCTGCGCGACCGGAGTCGTGGATGCCGTAACTGTGGCGCTGGTTGCGCCGGTTGCCACTGTCACGCTCGCCGGCAAGGTCACGGCGGGGTCGGAACTGCCGAGGCTCACGGCGGCACCCGGCGACGAGGCCGGGCCACCCAAATAGACGGTTACACTGAAGGTCTTACTGCCGGTCACGGTTGCCGGCACCGAAATACTGCTCAGCGTCGTTGGCAGGATGGTCAGGTTCGCGGTTTTCTGTACGCCGTCGTAGGATGCCGTCAGAATCACCGGGGTTGAAACGCCGACCCAATTTGTGGGGATCGTGAAATTCGCCGAAACGGTACTTCCAGCTGCAATCATGACGCTTGCAGGCGGACTTACGGCCGCGCTCGAAGACTGTAAGGTAACCAGCGCGCCTCCCTCAGGGGCGGGTCCATCAAGCCGCACCGATGCGGTTCCGATGAGCTTGCCGCCGGTTAAGGAGGTGGGACTCAAAGTCAGCTGCGTGAGAACGGGCGGTTTGAGCGTCAGCGTAGCCTGGCGGGTGGATGAACCGTAGGCTGCGGTCAAGACCACTGGTGTTACTGTCGCGACGTGCGATGTCGAAATGGAGAAGGTCCCCGAATAGGTTTGCCCCGCTGGAACGACGACCGAAGCCGGCGGCGTCGCCAGCGCTGGATTGTCGCTGGTCAGCGTAACCGTGATTCCGCTGGGCGGTGCTGCGACGTTTATGAAGACGCGATTCGAAGCCGCCACGGCGCCGCCTGCCAGCGTTGTCGGGGATAGCGACAGGTTGGTCACCTGGTACGGGACGACCGAAACCACCGCCGACTTGCTGCTCGAACCCAGGCTTGCCTGAATCGTAACGGAGGTAGTCGCACTTACCGCGGTGGTCGTAATCGTGAAAGGAACTGACGTCGTTGAGCCAGCCGGAACGGAAACGGAGGCGGGAACTGTGGCGACGCCGGTATTGGAACTGCTGAGGGTCACGACGGCCCCCGAAGAACCGGCGGGCGCGGAAAGAGTTACCTTGTTGGTTGTCGAAACCGCACCGCCGCCAACCGTCGTTGGGGATAGGGTCACCGCGGTCACAATCGAATCGCGATTCAATACCTGGTCCACGGAAACCAGCGCATTGTCCGCAACAGCAATCCCATTGACGGAATACTGCATGTAGCCGGATTGGGAAGAGGTCACCGTATACACGCCATGGGGAATCCCGATGGTCGTGTAGCTGCCTGCAGCATCCGTAACAGCGCCCGCTGAGGTGATTCCGTCGGAGACGGTTACCTGAGCCCCGGCTACCGGCGCGGATGCATCGTCCCGTACGATTCCGGTGACGCGCCCCATAATCGGAACCGTGAAATCGACCGTGGTCACTCCCCCAGAGGTAACGACTTTGGAATTCGCCGCTTGAGGGACGTGCCCTGGGAGGCTCAATCGCAGATCGAAAGTTCCTTGCGGCACTTGGATCGAGAACACGCCATTTGCCGCCGTGTTGCCCCAGCCGATCACCTGCCCTCCCGAAAGGACTTGTACGACCGCCGCACCTAAAGGAGGGCCACCCGCCGCACTAACCAAGCCGGTGACTGTCCCCACATTCGACACCAGTGCGATCCGTGCGTGTGTATCGGCGCCAGGGGGAATGACTGCCGTCATCGAGCGCGACGGCTGGCCGGCGGCGCTGACCAGAAGCGAATGCGTGCCGGCTGGCAGGTTCACAAAGCGGAAAAAGCCGTAGGTGTCCGTTGCCCCCGCAATGCCGCCCAGCGTCACTTGAGCACTGGCGACGGCCACGCCCGCGGAATCCACCACTTGGCCAACCATTCCGCCCACGGTTCGAGCCGGAAGGGCCCCACTGAGCGAGCGCCATGCGTTGATCCGTCCATAGCCAAGCAGATTGTTCCAGACACTTCCCGTCGTGAGCGGGTCGGAAGCCATCAGCACCCGCTGGCCAACTGCCTCGGCAGCCAAGCCGGGGTTCGCGGCCAAAATCAAGGCCGCCAACGCGCTGACCTGGGGAGCCGCCATCGACGTGCCGCTCATCGACACGTAGCCGCCTCCCTTGGCCGTGGAGAGAATGCTCACGCCCGGAGCCATGCCATCGAGGCCAAAGCCGAAATTAGAAAAGGATGCGCGCGCGTCCGCCGAATCCGTTGCACCGACGCCGAGTACAAAATTAGCCCCGGCGGGAAAGAACAGGGCGCCAGTGTTGGAATTTCCCGCTGCGGCGATGACCACGACGTTGCGTTCCCAGGCGTAGGCAACGGCGTCTTGCAGCAATTGCGAGTATCCCGCGCCACCCAGACTCATGGAAATGACCTGCGCGCCCGCATCCGCCGCTGCGATGATGGCATCGGCTATGTCGGTCTCGGAGCCTGATCCATTCTTGTCCAGGACTTTGTAGATGACCAACTCGGCCGGGAATCCAAGCGAAGCGACTCCCGTCAGGTTGTTCGTTGCCGCCGCCACAATTCCCGCAACATGCGTTCCATGCCCGTGGTCATCTTGCCAAGGGCAGGCCGGCACGGCTACCGTCGTCGGCACAATCGCCTGGCTGAGAGCATAGGAAAACTGGCCGCCGGAGGCGACGTCGGTCGAAGCGCCGCCGGTGTTCTTGAAATCGGCATGAGTGCAGTCGGCGCCTGAATCGAGGATAGCCACGCGGGGCCGCGGACCGAACCCGCCGGCAACCGGAAACCTCGCCGGCCAAAGACTCCACGCGTCGGCTGCCTGCATTTTGGTGAGCCACCACTGGGAACTCAGCGAGGTATCCGAAGGCGTCAGCGCCGACGCCTCATATATCCTGTTCGGCTCTACGAATTCAACGAGCGGGCTGCGGCCCAATGCGTTGGAAATGATCTCGCGCAAACCAGGGGGTACCCGCAGAGTCATCGCCCGCAAACGGGAATGGCTTCGCAACAGCCCAACCTGACCCGGCAATGTCGCGCTTACCTGGCTTAAAAGGACGCCCGGCTTGAGGCGTACAACGAGCTCGTCGGCTTGAAAGCGCTCACCCTGCTGGGGAACGAACTCCCGGCCCGCCCAAAGACCGGCAAGCAGGACGGACTGCAGTAGGATGACCCGGGACAGTATTTTCATCAAATGCGTTCGGGCCGGCGGAAGACCCAAGTGTTCCCGGTACACTTGGCAAACCCGCGTGGCCACACACCGGCCGCGCAAATTTCTACCCTCTGGACCGAAACTCTTCTCATGAGGCGATCATACTGCATCGCCTTGCCCGCTGATAGTGGGCACCTTAAGAAAAACTAAGGTCACGGCTGAAACAGCAGGGCCGGGACTACAGTGGGTACTCTAGAGATGGGCTCCCGCCCAGAGACACATGCCCCGCCGCCGTAAACCCGAAGTCATGGCCCCCGCCGGGCACTGGCCACAGCTCCACGCAGCCGTTGAAGCGGGCGCGGACGCCGTGTATTTTGGGCTGAAGCACTTCACGGCACGTGCCAAGGCCGGTTTCGACCTGGCTGAGCTCCCGGACGTGTTTCGCACGTTGCACCGCCGGGGCGTGCGCGGGTTTGTCACATTCAACACGTTGGTCTTCGACCACGAATGGCATGAGGCCGCGCGCGCGATCGGGGCCATCGCCGAGTCCGGCGCGGACGCCATTATCGTCCAGGACGCCGGCATACTCGCGCTCGCACGGGCGATTGCCCCCGACCTGGAACTGCACGCCTCGACGCAGATGAGCATCACCGATGCGCGTGGCGCTGACTGGGCCGCGCGGATGGGAGCTTCCCGCGTCACGCTTGCCCGCGAACTCTCACTGGATGAGATTCGCGCTATCGCCGAAGCCACCACGGTTGAGCTTGAGGTCTTTGTCCACGGCGCGCTATGCGTGGCCTATTCCGGACAATGTTTTTCGTCGGAGGCCTGGGGCGGACGCAGCGCGAACCGTGGCCAGTGCGCGCAAGCCTGCAGGCTGCCGTACGAGATGCTGGTCGATGGCGTGCTGAAGCCGCTCGGTGACGCCCGGTATCTCCTGTCGCCGGGTGACCTCTATGCGCTGCACCAGGTGCCTGAGTTGATTGACATTGGAGTATCCAGTCTCAAGATAGAAGGCCGATACAAGGACGCTGAGTACGTCGCGGCGGCCACGCACGCCTATCGCCAGGCGGTCGACGAAGCCTGGGGTGCCCGTCCGCTCTCCATTACGCCGGTCGAAGAGCTACAACTCGAACAGGTATATTCGCGCGGGCTCGGCCCGTTCTTCATGACGGGCACCGATCATCAAGCCGTCGTTCGTGGACGCGCACCTCGGCATCGCGGCGTTCTGATGGGGCGAGTCGCCGCCGTGCAATCGCCCAGCATTTTCATTGAACCCGCGGCGCCGCACTCTATCGCTCCGCTCAAGCCAGGCGATGGCGTGGTCTTCGATGCCGCCGATTGGCGCGATCCCGCCGATGCCGAGGAGGGAGGGCGGCTCTATCAGGTTTCGCCCGCGGCGCGCGGCCAGTTGGCACTCCAATTCGGACAAAAAGATATTAATTTGGCCCGCATCCGCCCCGGTGATCTTTTGTGGCGGACGCACGACCCCGCGCTCGACAAGGTTCTGCGGCCTTACCTTGAACCCGCGGCGCCCGTGCAGCGCCAGAACGTGGATGTTCACGTGACGGCCCGCGCCGGAGAACCCCTCCGCACCACGTGGAGCCTGGCCGATCGTCCCGGCATCTCCGCGAGCGTCAACTCGCCCGAACCGCTCTCCAGTGCGCAGAATCGTGCGCTTGACGAGCAGCAGCTCCGTGCCCAGTTTGAACGCCTCGGCGCCAGTGCCTATTCGCTGGGCGCGGTGACGCTCGAGAGCGCGAACCCGGTGTTTGCACCGGCATCGCTGCTCAACGGCATGCGGCGGCAGGCGGTCGATGCGCTCGAAGCGCTCCAATCGCAACCCCTTCACCGCGCGGTTCACGATCCGCAACGCGCGGCAAACGAACTGCTGGAACGTGCCATGGCTACGGTGCACGCCCCTGCTGCCGCGCCCTCACTCCACCTGCTTGTCCGCACGCCCGAGCAACTCGATGCCGCGCTCTTGCTCGCACCCGCTTCGATCACGCTCGACTACCTCGACCTCTACGGCCTCAAGCCCTCCGTCGACCGAGTGGCCCAAGCGGGCATCCCCGTTCGCGTCGCCACGCCGCGCATTCTCAAGCCCGGTGAAGAGCGCATCGTCGACTTCCTGCTGCGCCTCGGCTGCCCGCTGCTCGTTCGCCCGATCGGGCTGCTGCACCATCTGCAAGGCCTTGCCACCGCGCCGCCTCTCACGGGCGACTTCAGCCTCAACGCCGCGAACGCCGTCTCCGCCGATCTTCTCCTGGCGCTCAACCTGGAACGCATCACGCCTACGCACGACCTCAACGCCGCGCAGGTCGGTACGCTTGCCCGCGAAGCCGGTCACCACCGCATCGAAGCCATCGCCTATCAACATCTGCCCGTGTTCCATACCGAGCACTGCGTGTTCGCGCGCTTTCTCTCCACCGGATCGAGCTACAAGGACTGCGGCCGTCCCTGTGAAGAACACCGCGTCGAACTTCGCGACGTAAACCGCCGTGCACATCCGGTGATTGCCGACGTCGGCTGCCGCAACACTATCTTCGGAGCCGAAGCGCAGGAGTGCAGCGCGCACCTGGAGACCTGGCTTGCCGCCGGAATCGTCCACTACCGCCTGGAGTTTGCCCATGAGTCCGCGGCGCAGGTGCGGGCAGTTACCGGCGCATTCGCGCAGGCACTCGCGGGAGCCATTACTACGCGCCAGTTGAGCGACCGCCTCCGCCGCGCCGCCCCGCAAGGGACCACCGAAGGCAGCCTGTTCATTCCTTCAAATCACCTCACGCTGACGGTGCTGCAATGACTCCCGAAGTCCACAAGGCCGGACTCTTCTACCTCCGTGACGCGCGAGTTCTGCTCGCCCGCAATCACGGGAAGACCACTCTCTTATTGCCGGGTGGCAAGCTGGAGCCGGGCGAAACGCCCATCGAGGCGCTCCAACGGGAACTTGGCGAAGAGCTGAGCGGCACATCGCTCCTCGATCCGCTGTTCCTTGGCACCTACGATTATGCCGCCACGGAAGGCTTCCGTTCCATTCGCGTCGAACTCTTCACGGGCGCGCTCTCGGCTGAGCCCGCACCCTCGGCCGAAGTCGCCGAACTGGTCTGGTTCGGTGAACACGACGACCCGGCGCATCTGGCGCCCAGCCTTCGTCATGCGATCTTCACGGATTTGATTGCGCGCCGTATTTTGCCATGGTCCGCTGTGCGATAAGCTCAGTGCGATGCGTCTTCATCGAATCCTCATTGCGCTTGCGCTCTGCAGCGCACTCCCTGCCGCGCCTAAGCCCAAAAAGCACGCCAAGAACGTGATCATTTTTCTCGCCGACGCGGGCGGCATCCCCACTCTCAACGCCGCCTCGCTCGTCGGCTATGGCGAACCCCAGAAGCTGTTCGTGCAAAGCTGGCCGCACATCGGTCTTTCCGATACGTCGCCCGCGGTCACTTATGTCACCGACTCCGCCGCCGGCATGACAGCCATCGTCACGGGCCACAAGACGCACAACGGCGTCATCAGCCAGGACGCCAGCACCGCTCGCGGCAAAGCCGACGGTGTGGCGTTGAAGACCGTGCTCGAATATGCGGAAGAGCGCGGCCTGTCGACTGGTGTTGTGTCCAATGTATCGATCGCCGATGCCACGCCGGCGGCCTGTTACGGCCACGCCAACGACCGCGCCAAGCAAGGCGATCTCTATTTGCAGATCTTCGAGCCCAAGTTCGGCGACGGTGTGGATGTCGTGATCGGTGGTGGACGGAAAAAGATCTACAGCGATGTGCAGACTGCCGGCAAGGATCTCAACGCCGTCGCCGCGGAACATAAGCGCCCCATCTACGCAAAGCTCGCCGATGTGCCCGCTGACAATCTGCGTCCGCTGGCGCTGCTCGACGACGCCTCCGATGTCCCTGCGATGGCGCAGGCCGCCCTCGACCGTCTTTCGAAAAATCGCAAGGGCTACTTTCTCATGATCGAGTGGGACGCGCATACCGACAACCCCGAGCGTGGCTTGAACAACGTCGTCAATTTCGACAAGCTGATCCGCGAGATCGCTTCCAAGGTAGATCTGCGAGATACGCTGCTGCTCTTTACAGCCGACCATTCGTTCGAGCTGCGCACCGTTGGCGGACGCCGCGGCGAGCCGCTGCTCAAAGGGTTCGATGAGTGGCAAAAGGGCACTCACGCACCGCGAGAAATGGTGTCCATCCCCGCGCTGCGCGTCGGCCATTCGCACACCGGCGAAGAGGTGCTGGCCGCGGCCATGGGTCCCGGCGCCGACAAGGTGACCGGCTTCTTTCCCAACACGCACCTGTTTGACGTGATCATGGGTGCGTATGGGTGGACGGCGGGGAAGTAGGGAGGCTTCAGCGATGACGCTTGATCGTGCGAAGCGAAGTGAATCGCGCAATCTGATCGAAATCGCGGTCAGCGTGCCAAACTGAAGCGGTATTTTCGAGGGCGATTGCAGCGACGAGGCAGTCGGTCGAAGACCGGACAGTGATCCCGCTCCGGCGGCCAATTCTGTAAATCTCGGCCGCGTGCTCGAACGTCGTCCGTTTCAATGGGTCGCCCAGGAGAGGCAGTGCGTGAAGGATCCCGCGCACTCGCGTGACCATCGTTTCGTGCCGGATTCCTTGTAGAATCTCCTGCACCACTGGACCGCATGTAGCCAGATCCAGGAGTTGCGTGTCCACGAATCGTTGACGATTGCCAGGCCTCAGCCAGTCGATCCAGATGGAAGTGTCGACGAGGATCATGAGCGGCGCGTTCGGGACTTCCGTCGCGGGCTGTCTTCTCGCATTTCCGATAGGTTGCCTTCCCAAATTCCTGAACCGACCAGGTCCTGTATCTCCCGAAGCTTCCTCAACCTGATCATTTCCTGCAGTGCAAAATTCACGGTTCCGGAATAGGTCTTCTGGCCAGAGATGCGCGTTGCTTCTTCCAACACCTCTTCATCAAGCACAAGATTTGTGCGTTTCATGTGTATAGTGTACTTCACGGCAGTCGCCGCAGTGTCTTATTCTGGGCTCAATTCGTCATGCATTCGACCAGGATTTGAGCAACGGGCTGGACTGGAGGCACTCTCCGAATTTTGATGTCGCGTGAGTTTATCGAGGCGCTCGATGGCCATGCGTCAGTGCACACAGACAACTCGCATTTCGAACGGACCGCACAAAAAATCCCGGCTCCCTTTCGAGAGCCGGGTTGAGAGTTCAAGTGAGTTCGTAGGTGCTACTGATCTTGTCTAGCTACAGCCGCTCGTTCCGCCGCAGTTCTCGCACTTAAAGCATGCCCCGTTCGGCATCATGATGGAGCCGCATTCGGCGCAGATGGGCGCGTCTGACGTTGCATGCTCGAACTGCAGCGATTGTTGCGGTTCGGGCTCGGTCGGTTTCAGGATCATTTCGCCGCCGGCTTCCGAGGTTTTGTACTCGGGGCCGAGGAAGCGCGCGCCCAGCCAACGGAACATGTAATCCATGATCGACTTGGCGTAGGGAATCTGTTTGTTGCCGGTCCAGCCGCTGGGCTCAAAGCGCACGTGGCTGAACTTGTCTACGTAGAACTTCAGCGGCACGCCGTATTGCAGGCCGTAGCTGATGGCCGTGGCGAAGCTGTCCATGAGGCCCGAAATGGTCGAACCTTCCTTCGCCATGCGTACGAAGAGTTCGCCCGGGGTGCCGTCTTCAAACAGGCCCACCGTGATGTAGCCTTCGTGTCCGGCGATGGAGAACTTGTGGGTCACCGAATCGCGCTCGTCGCCCAGGCGGCGGCGAATGGGCCGGTAGACGATCTTCTCCACGATGTTGGTGGCCACCGTGATCGGCTCCACGCTCTTCTTTTCGCCCTTGCCCGAACCAGAGCTGAGCGGCTGCACACGCTTGGACCCGTCGCGGTAGATCGCCACGGCCTTGATGCCTAAACGCCAGCTCTCGATGTAGGCGTCCATGATGTCTTCCGCCGTGCACTCTTCCGGCATGTTGATGGTCTTGGAAATGGCGCCGGAGATGAACGGCTGCGTGGCGGCCATCATGCGGATGTGGCCCATGTGCTGGATGTAGCGTGTGCCGTTCTGCGGGCGGAAGCTGGTGTCGAACACGGAGAGGTGTTCGTCCTTGATGCTCGGCGCGGCTTCGATGGTGCCGGTGGCGTCGATGTGCGAAACGATCTTTTCCACCTGGTCGGGTTTGTAGCCCAACTTAAATAGCGCCGACGGCACGGTGTTGTTGACGATCTTGATCACGCCGCCGCCGACCAGCTTCTTGTACTTGATCAGCGCCAGTTCGGGCTCGATACCCGTGGTGTCGCAATCCATCATGAAACCGATGGTTCCGGTGGGCGCGATGACGGTTGCCTGCGAGTTGCGGAAGCCCACCATGCGGCCCTTTTCGTAAGCATCGTGCCAGCACTGGCGCGACGCTTCGAACAAAGACGCCGGCAGTTTGCGCGAATCGATATTGGGCACCGAGTCACGGTGCATGCGGATGACTTCAAGGAAGCTCATCTCGTTCGGCGCGTATTCGGGGAAGGGCCCCGTGGATTCGGCGATACGCGCGCTGGTGAGATAAGCCTGCCCGCACATGGCGGCGGTGAGGCCGGCTGCCCAGGCGCGGCCTTCGTCGGAGTCGTAGGCAATGCCCTGCGACATGAGCAGCGCGCCGAGGTTGGCGTAGCCCAGGCCCAGCGGGCGGAAGTTGCGCGAGTTAAAGGAGATTCGGTCGGTGGGATAACTCGCGTTTTCGACGATGATTTCCATTGCCGTGATCATCGTGTCCACGGCATGGCGGTAGGCTTCCACGTTGAACTGGCCATCGGGACCGACAAACTTCACCAGGTTGAACGAAGCCAGGTTGCAGGCCGAATCGTCCAGGAACATGTATTCTGAGCAGGGGTTGGAGGCATTGATGCGGCCGCTGCCCTTCGACGTGTGCCAGCGGTTGATGGTGGTGTCGAACTGCATGCCGGGGTCGCCGCACTGCCAGGTGGCTTCGGCGATCTGCTTCATCATGTCGCGCGCCTTGTAGCGCTTCACCGGCGCACCGGTGTGTACGGACTTGGTCCACCAGTCGACATCGTTCACCACGGCGTGCATGAACTCGTCTGTGGCGCGGATGCTGTTGTTTGCGTTCTGGAAGAAGACGCTCGAGTACGCCTCGCCGTCGAGCGACGAATCGTAGCCGCAGTCGATCAGCGTGTGCGCTTTCTTCTCTTCCTTGGCCTTGCACCAGATGAACTTCTCGACGTCGGGGTGCTCGGCGTTGAGAATCACCATCTTCGCCGCGCGGCGCGTTTTGCCGCCGCTCTTGATCACGCCGGCGAAGGCGTCGAAGCCCTTCATGAAGCTGAGGGGGCCGGAGGCGCGTCCGCCACCGGAAAGAATCGCATCCTCTTCGCGCAGGGCGGACAAGTTGCTGCCCGTGCCGGAGCCGTACTTGAACAGCATGCCTTCGGTCTTGGCGAGCTCAAGAATGGATTCCAGCGAATCGTTCACCGAATTGATGAAGCAGGCCGAGCATTGCGGGCGGTGCAGTCCCGCCTCCACGCGCTGAACCGCTTGCGACTTCTCGTCGTAATACCAGCCATAGCCGCGCGCCTCGCTCTTCACGCCCACGTTGAACCACACGGGCGAATTGAAGCAGGCCTTCTGCGTCAGCATCAGATGAGCTAACTCGTTGCGGAAGTTTTCGCCGTCTTCGGGGGTGCGGAAATAGCGCCCGGCGATGCCCCAGTCGGCGATGGTGTCCACCACGCGGTGCACCAGTTGGGCCAAGGAGCGTTCGCGCTCGGGCGAGCCCATCTTGCCGTGAAAATATTTGCTTGCGACGATATTCGTTGCCGTCTGCGACCAGTCGGCGGGCATCTCAATATCGCGCTGTTCGAAGATTACGGCGCCCTTGTCGTTGCCGATTGTGGCGGTGCGCAGCTCCCAATTTATCTCGTCGTAGGGGGTCTTCCCCGCGGCCAGATTGGCCGTAAAATAGCGGGGAAAATGCATTCCCGTGCGCTGCTCTACTGGCAGAGACCTTTTTAGCTCGCTCAACCGCGGACCAAGGTCAACCGTCAACTGTCCCATGTAATGCCTCCGTCAACAAACACTTAGCCAAACCCCTCAATAGAAACGCTCAAATTCTGGCGGGGAAAAGAGCGAACGATTGCCAGTTTCCCCCTATAGCTAGTGGCCTGTCAAGGGAAATATCTATATGTAGTGCTAAGGGTTACGGGTTCATGAAAACTTTGAGAAATATCACTTTTTGTGCACACCGCGCCGTTTCAGCCGTCAAACAGGTTTGCGGCGCAATGTTTTCATTGTCTTCCTCGGATTATTCCTGGCACTGAGCCCGAGGCGGATTATCGCCCAAACTGTCCTCACAAAGGACGGATTGGCCGAAGACGTCCAAATTCTGCGCCGCGCCATGGTGCAACTACATCCCGGATTGTACCGGTTTAATACGCCGGGGGGAATCGAGTCGGCCTTCCGGGCGCTTGAACAGGATTTCGACCGGCCCCGTTCCCTTCGCTACGCATTCCTGGCGCTCTCGCGGTTCACGGCTAAGATCCGGTGTGGCCGAACGTACCCGAGCTTTTGGAATCAAAACGAAGCCACCGTGCGTGAGGTTTGGGGCGGCGCGGACAAGCTGCCGTTCCTGTTTCGCTGGCAGGACGGCCGTATGGTCGTCACCGCCAGCATGGACGAGCGATTGAAGCCCGGCGACGAGATTTTCGAGATCAACGGCGTTCGCGTGGACGAGTTGAGCGGCCGGCTTCTGGCCCATATAAAGGCCGACGGATCGAATGATGCGAACCGTTGGGCGCAGCTCGAACTCACCGGCCAGCGGGAGCATGAGGCGTTCGACATCTACCAACCGCTCCTGGTTCCACCCGGTGGCGAGGGCTATCAAGTGATTCTGGCGGGCGATGAGCCTCCCGGCTACACGCTTCGTCCTGTGGCCAGGAAACCAGCGCCGCGGATCGCCGATCAGTGGAGCTACGAAGTCCTCGACGGCCGGCTGGCGCACCTGCGTATGGGCTCATTCGATGTCTACGACGGCAAATTCGATTGGAAGGGATTCCTCGCCGATGCTTTCGGCGATATGAAGGCGCGCGGTCTACGGCACGTCGCGCTCGATATTCGCGGTAACGAAGGCGGCGCCGATGAGGTGCTGGTGGAACTGGCAAAGTACGTTGTGTGGCAGCCGGCCGTGATGCCCGGAGTGCAGCGCCTGACGCGCTACGAGACTGTGCCCGCGGATGTGCGTCCCTATCTCACGGCCTCCGATCGCGCCTTCTTCGACCTGCGCGGCAAGGTGACGGATGCGCCCGGCGGCATGTTCCTCTACCGCGACGCTGAGCGCGAGGCTCTCGAGCCCGGGCCGGACGCGTTGATCGCCAAGTACTATTTGCTCGTTGACGGGCACAATGCCGCGGCGGCCTTCACGCTGGCGCAGTTTCTGCAAGAGAACAAGCTCGCCACCTTGATCGGCGGTACAACGGGCGGCAACCAGCGCGGCATCAACGGCGGCAAGTTCTTCTTCCTGAAGTTGCCGAATTCGGGCATTGAGATCGATATCCCTCTGATCGCCTCCGTGCCTTTGGATGCCAGGCCCGACGGCGGTCTGGAGCCCGATGTCCGCGTGGCGGCGGATGGCGCGCTGGCTGAAGCGAGGCGGCTAGCGCGGAGGGAATAGCCGCGCTGCAGGTGTGGGATCATCGGGGCATGGATGAGCGGAAGGCGATCGAGCGGTGGGCGCGGCAGTGGGCGGCAGCCGCTCCGGAGTTGGAGGCGATCCGGCGCGAGGAGATTCGTACGGCCGACAACCAAAAGGTGCTCACCGTGCTGGAGCCGGCATTCAATCAGGCGCTTCGAGCGCAGCCGATGCGGGAATCTTCGGGGATGGTGGAGATGCAGCGGGTGTTGGCCAAGCTGAGGGGATGAACGGACTGTTCCGAGTTGCGGAGGAGTTGCAGCGGTTCTGCGATGGGCAAGGCTGGCGGAGTTGTTTCATCGGCGGCATCGCTGTCCAGCGTTGGGGTGAGCCCAGAATCACGCGAGACGCCGATATGACGCTGCTTGCCGGGTTTGGTGAGGAAGCTCGATTCGTCGACTCGTTGCTGGCGCATTACCGTCCCCGGATCCGGGACGCTCGGGAATTTGCACTTCGCCATCGCGTCCTGTTGCTTGGCTCCCCAGACGGAGTGGGAATCGATATTTCGCTAGCGGCGCTGGCGTATGAGAGTCTCGTAGTCGAACGGGCCTCGGACTTTGAGTTCGAACCGGGAGTGAGCATCCGCACCTGCTCCGCCGAAGATTTGATTGTGCTTAAGCTGTTCGCGGGGAGGCCCCTTGATCTTCGTGATGCGGAGGGGGTCAGTATCCGGCATCGAGGACATCTCGATTGGGGTTACGTGGAGAACCAGTTAACGCCACTCGCGGAGGCGAAGGAAGATCCGGGAATATTGCGGGAGATGGACCGTCTTCGCGGAGCATAGTCGGAATTGGCTGTCATGGACCTTGCGTTCGACTTTCGATTCCACGATGATCCTGCCCTGCTCAAGGGCACTATGTTCGTTGAAATCACGCCAGGTCCCTACAAAAAACTGCATTGGCAACCCGGCAGCCGTTTCATTCATTACGACACTTTCTGCTTGTTTGTGGGCGTATTCGAGCAGAGGTTCCCACCGTACGCGCACTATGGGCCTAGTGAGATTCCCGGTGATACCTGGAAGGGGATCGTCAGCGACTTGGCAAGCCTCCAGAATGACCTCACCGTTGCACGCGACGGCGGCCAGCCGACGCTTCCTGTAGGTAGG
Organism: Acidobacteriota bacterium; assembly: GCA_040007195.1. Lineage (GTDB taxonomy): Bacteria > Acidobacteriota > Terriglobia > Bryobacterales > Bryobacteraceae > JAFLBB01. Next base: position 18,774 of record JBDTVQ010000046.1, read on the forward strand.
TCAGGTGCAGTTGGCCTGTCTGCGTGCTTTGAGAGGGATGCCGTGCGACACCGGGCGGCTCTGGGAGGACTGATTCGCGACTTTCACGCTTGGCTCACGCAAACTCTGCGATCACATGACGTCGTCACGGTTCTAGGCATCTGACGCTCAATTACCGCACGATCTCGACCGCAAACTCACCCAACGACCGCGCGCCTAATTCCATCCGAACGCTGCCTGGGCCCGCGGGCGCCTCAGCCGGGACATCGAAATTGACTTCCCAGCGGGGCAGGCGGGGGTCGGTGCAGAAGTAGTCCAGCGAGGGCACAGGCACGCCACCGACGAAAGCCCGAAGCCGCTCCGGCTGTTCCACCTCTTCGAGCACCACCTTCACCGAACCTGTCACGATGCGCGTGCCCGACAGCAGGTCGATTCCATCGCTTACCGACAGAACGCGCGGCACCGGTGGGCCAGGCGAGATCAGGCGGATCGTTCCGCGCGCCGCTTCATGCGACGAGGGCACGCGCAGTTCGATCAACCCCAGCCCCGTGTCGAGGCCTTCGGACAAAATCAGGTTCAACTGTCGCATTCCGTCGAATTCCGGTGGGCCGAGATAGGTGAGCTGTGCTGGACGGCCCCCTGCCAACACTTCGATGCGGTTTAAGTCCGCTTCGCGCGGAAGCCCTTCCACCCACAGCGCCAGCGCCGCAAAGCGCCCGCGAACCGGCGCGACTGGCTCACTCGAATGGGCGTTGGTGACGCGCCGGATGCGCACCGCGCGCGCTTCCTCCGCCACCGGCAATGGCTTGCGAAACGTGGCCCACATGTACTGCGTGCCCGCGCCTTCGAGCGCCAACAATTGCAGGCCCGTCGAGCGTGCCCAGGCGCGCACATCCTCATCTGGAATGCGCACGCCGCTCCAGGTGTCGTAGACGCGTGCCGATTGTGGCAGCCCGTTGATCTGTACGCGGATGATCCCCCCGGGCTTCAACACGCGCGCCGCTTCGTCCAGGTAGCCCACAACCACTTCCCGGCTTGGGATGTGCTGGAACACCGCATAAGAGTAGACGAAGTCGAACGACGCGTCGGCGAAGGCCTCAAGATTAGAGTTCGGCGCGTGATGCGGATGCGCGTGCGGCACGCCCGCCAGATTCTCCCGCGCGCGTGCGACCATCTGATCCGAAATATCGACGCCGTGAATTTCGCCGAACAGCGCCGACAGCGGTTTCATCAGCCGGCCCGGCCCGCAGCCGATCTCCAACGCTCGCCGCGCCTGTAGCGGCCCTGGCGCCAGGCGCTTCATCTCGATCTTGAAGCCGTTCACCTGCTCATTCCCCGTGTCGAAGAACTCGTCGCCCGACTGGTTCCGCCGCCCGAATGCGACGTAGTAATGCGCGTCCTCTTCGGCGCGGGCATTCCAATCCTGGCGCATGCGCGCGCGAACGGTATCGAGGGTGAGTGGGGCGGAATCGGACACGTCTATTTCACTTCGGGCATGGGCAGGACGCGATACTCGTCGCCCTGCGTGGGCGCATGGCTCTTCGTCGGGAAGCTCAGTGCCTTGTCGTCTTTCCAGACCACGTCGGTGCAGGTATTGCCCTTCGAGTGCAGGGTCGCGGGATCGACCTTGGGCGCATAGAGAATGCAGTTGGCCTTCATCTGGTAGCCGGTGATCGTGTTGTTCTCGATCAAGATGTCTTCGGCCGGATCCGGACGCTCGGCGCGCTGTCCCAAATAGATTCCCGCGCGCATCAGGTCGGGCTCGTCGGGAAAGGCGACGCAGCCGAACTCGGATTTGCGCTCGTTGCACGAGGCGCGGTTCAGGTTGAGCAGCCGGTTGTTCAAAATCTTGTGTCCGGCGCCGATGATGAACAGCCCGCCGAACTTCATGCCGTCGAACGTGTTTTCGCGGATGGTCACCAACTGCGAGCGCATCTCCGGAAAGGTATTGTTCATCACCAGCGCAAAATGCCCTTGGGGATAATCTTCCGGCTTGCCGCGGTTGATGCAGGTGTTGCGTGCCACCTCGCCATCATGGAATCCGTCGAGGTCGAAGCACTTGCCGTTGACCTCTTCGAAGGTATTGTCGTTGTAGTAGGTCTCATCCACCTTCCCCGCAGTATCGATGCCGACGGGTGTGGCGTTGTTCTCCACGTCGATGATGTCGATGGGATAGCCAATCAGCTTGCCTTTGTTCGATAGCACGCGCACACGGTTGGCATGGCCCACCTGAATGGCGTCGCGGCCAATGGTGTTGAACGTATTGCCTTTGATCAGACCGTTTGAGTTGCGCGGTGAGTTGTAGCGCGAGTGCGTCCACACGCCATTGCCGAGAATTTTTTCGAAATTGGAATCCAGCACCTCCCACCGATCCGTGCCCTCTTCGAGCAGGATGCCCCCGGTGGTATTGTTGCGGCCGCGCGAATTACGCGTGCCCGAATTGACAACGTTCACCTTCTCGATGCGCACATTCTTCGAGTGCGAAACAATCACTGCGAAACTCGCAATATCGCGAAAAGTCACTTCGCTGATCAGAAAGCCGTCGGCCCCGTCGGCCGTAATGCCGTTGTTCTGAAAGTGAGTCAGGAACGGTACGTCGCTTGGTGGCAAGTCCACCGGAAGTACGCTCGCGTTTCCGGCCGAGCCTTCAATCACGAATCCACGCAGGCGGACATTCTTGCACGACCGGCAGCGGATGAAGGCGGGACCCTGAAACTCCGCCGACGGGCGCAACACGGTATTCTTCGAACCGATCAGTTCCAGATTCTGAGTTCCGGGTGTGATCTCGAAAGGTTTGCTCAGCTCCGTCACGCCATCGGGCAAATATACCTTTCCACCACTACTGATTTGATTCTGTAATTTCTGTGCCGGAGTCGAACATCCCGCGAGGGACACGAGCAACGCGCCCCCGACTATCCAGTTGAGTCTCATCTACCCGCTATTCTATCGTTCATGGCATTGCGATTCCGTAACGTTACCGTGAAGGGCCTCGGGCAACTTTCGGCCGAGGTGCCGCCCGGCGCGGTCGTAGGCCTGGTGGGTGAGGACGCGGCGGCGATCCAGGCGATTCTCGAACTTGCCGGCGGAGTCTGTGTGCCATCAAAAGGCGAGGTGGAAGGGGGACCGAAGCGGTACGGCGCCCCGGGCGTTCCGTTGCCCGATGCCGCCGGTGTCCTGACGCTGCCGTTCCTGTTCTCGGCCACGGCTTGGACGGAGCGCGTTCGCCAGCGGGCGCAGATTGAGCGCCTGCGCCGCCAGGGCACCACGATCCTGCTGAGCAGCTTTGAGCCCGAGCTTCTAACGGCGCTGTGCGACGAGTTGTGGTGGATCGACGGCGGCAAAATTGCCATGAGAGGAGCCCCGCGCGAGGTTCTTGCGGCCAGCCAGCGGGCGGCGCTGGAATCCCTGCGAGTGTGGGCTTCCCAACAGAAGATCGAACTCTCACCCTCGCTGCGCCGAGGCGATGGACGGGCCGAGTTGATCGCCGTGGAAACCCTTGACGCTGCCGGGCAGCCCACCGTCGCCTGGCAGAGCGGGCAGGATGTGGGGGTGCGTGTGCGCGTGCGTTATGCGGCTGCGGTGGACGACCCGGTGGTCGGCATCATGATCCGTACGCGGATCGGATTTGAGGTGTTCGGTACCAACACGGAACTGGAGCAGGTGGCTTTGGGCCCTTGTGCCGCAGGCGACGAGCGTTCCGTGCTCTTCCGATTTACATGCGCGCTGTGTCCGCAGGAATACACGCTTACCGCCGCTTCGCACGATCGCGACGGGGTATGGCACGACTGGATGGAGGATGCCGTTGCCTTCACCGTGGCCGACACGCGCTACACGGCGGGCGTTGCAAATTTGCGGGCGAAGGTAGAAATCGAAGGGCGTTAAGGCGGCCCGGTCACTGTTTCTGCGCGACCAAACGCACGAGCCGCAGCGGCTTCCGCGTCCAATCGTGGATTGCCACGGTGTCCTCGTATTTCAGAATGAGGAATCCCTTAAAGATATCGAGCAGTTCGTTGTCGCCGTATTCGAACGGCGCGCCGCCGGCCGACCTGTGTGCGCACTCGACGACTACAATTCCTCCCGGCTTCAGCGCTTGGGCCACGCGGAACACGGAACGTTTCTCGATCGGATAGAGGATTGCGATGAGATCCCAGCGGGCTGTGCCGAAGTCGAACTCCTCATCGGAGGCATGAACTGTTTGGATCGTCAGGCTTTCAGCGGCGGCTTGTTTCCGCGCCTGAGCAAGTCCCTCGGCAGCCACGTCGAATCCGGTGACTTTCCAGCCCTTGCGCACAAGATGAAGGGAGTTCCGCCCCTGTCCCATGCCGACGTCGAGCGCCACTCCGGGCGTACGATTCGCCACGGCTTCGACCAGCAGTGCGTTCGGCCTGGTGTCAAACTTGGGCGGCGCGGCGTAAACGGGGTCATAGAGCGTGGCTTCGTCGCGCGCTTCGATGATGCGCAGTGTCCGCTCGACGACGGCCCTCGGGAGACCCTGCTGCTTAGCGAGATTCCAGCGATACTGGCTGATGGCCTCTTCCCACTTGAGCGCACTATTGGCGGGCTGCCGCCGCCACTGTTGAAAGGAACGGTACTCAGCCGCGCCATCGATTACGAATGGGGCCGTAATGACAACGGTTTGCGCGTCGCAGAAGGTGGCCGCTAGGAGTAGCGCGGCCAGCCGCATTACGCAGAACCTTCGAGAATGAACGCCGGGGTGACGCCGTTCATCAGCGAGAAGGCGCTGGTTGCGTCTTCAACCGTCGCCGACGCCGAATCCATCTTGCCCCCGAAGAGGGCGGGCTGGACCGAGACCCGGAAGTCACGCGATTCCAATTGCCCGGACTGGAACACCGGGAAGGTGGCGCGCACGCTTTCCGTCTTTTCCTGCACCACGTAGCGGGAGCGCAGCGCGGTTTTGACCGCCCGGTCCCACATGTTCTGGTCGAGGTTGTCTCCGTTGAAGTTGTGCTGATCGCTGTCGGAATCGAGCGGACGCAAGATCAGATTTTCGCGATTGCGCGAGACCCATTCGGCAAGGTCAATCTGTTCGGTGCCGTGCGTGGTCTTGCCGTTGGCCATGAACCGGGTCCAGGGAATATGCTGGCGCAGCAGTTTGCGTTCGGCGGCGGGGAAAGCGCCCACCACTGAGTCGTCGCTCAACAAAGCGAGCACCGAGAGCTTGCCGACGATCTCCGAACGGAAGCTGTTCACCATGCAGATGGCGTGTTCGCGATAGGCTCGCAGCAGGGGGTGGTTCAGGTCCGACCGCACCAGCAGTTCCTGCGCAGATACGCGCCGGTAGACGATATCGATGGCAAAGTCACCGCGGCGTAACTCGCCGTTGCGATACTCCAACTGTTCGGGCATCACGACTTCGGCGGGATATCCGGAGGCGCGAAAACGTTCGGCGAGCAGCAGGGCTTCGGTGCTCGGAGCGGCCTTCACGGACTGGCGGTACTCGATGACGCCGATGCAGGGGAACTTTTTCTTCCCTTGTCCCTTGTAGGCGGCCAGGATTGACTGCAACAGCTTTTTGACGGTCTTCGACCGTGTGAATTTATAGCGCTTGCGCAATTCCTTCAGCGGAGCGCTTTCATAGAAGAGGTCGCCTAGCGGTTCGGTGTAGACGACGCTGGCCGGGGGCTCCGCGCTGACAGCAGTGATGACATGGTCATTCAAGCCCACCGTGGCGGTAATCGAGGTTGCCGCCGCGCGCCCATGGGTGTGGTTCACCGAGGCAAGCATTCGTTCGGCGGGCAGGAGTTGCAACCGGGCGAGCATCGCCGGGTTGGCCAAAGCCTGTTCACTGACACGGTCCATCACCGCCGAAAGTACGGCGGTGGTTTTTTGCAGCGAATCATACTGGCGCCGCGTCAACAGGTGTGGACGGAGAACAGGGCAAATTGCCCGGCCGCCTGGCAGCAGTTGCTGCGCGGCCATCTGTTCCTGCAGGGCGTGGGCCCAGGCCAAATCCTGATACGCCGGCGAGTGGATTAGCTTGTCAAAGCGCGCTAAAGCCTCGTCGAGCTGGGTCATTTCATTGGAGCGGATTGCTCAGAGTTATCGAACAGTATCTCACAATAAATTTAGGTTTCCAAATCACCTGGACTTGTAAAATCACCGTAAATACATCAAAGTAATATACTTATAGGTAAATTGACGGAGGCGGTCCGAACCATCCGCTGAGTCGTCCATAATAGTAGCGAATACCCTAATGCACGTTCGATCTTTGATTCTGCCGCTCACGGCGCTGGCCACCACTGGCCTGTGGGCGGATGAGGGAATTTGGCTATTCGACCAGTTTCCTAAGGCTCTTGTGGAGCGCACCTATGGCGTTACCCTCCCCGATTCTCTCCTGGACCGCATTCGACAGAGCTCGGTCCGCCTCAATATTGGCGGCTCGGGGTCGTTTGTTTCGCCCGACGGACTGATTGTCACCAACCACCATGTCGCCAGCATGTGCATTCAGCAGTTGAGCAGCAAGACCACGGACTACATGAAAGATGGATTCTACGCAGCCACGCGCGCCGCCGAGAAACCGTGCCCGGACCTGGAAGTGAACATCCTGCTGAAATCCGACGATGTGACCGCCAAGGTGAGATCGGTTTGGGGGAAGGGCAAGGATTCGGCCGATTCGGCGCGGCTGGTTAAGACGCAGATGGCGCGGATCGAGAAGGCTTGTGCCGACTCGACCGGAAACCGCTGCGATGTCGTGGCGCTCTACTCGGGCGAGGCGTTCCACCTTTATCAATACCGGAAGTACACCGACATCAGGCTGGTCTTTGCGCCAGAGAGTTCCATCGCCATGTTTGGCGGCGATCCGGACAACTACACCTACCCGCGTTACTGTCTCGATGTCAGCTTCCTGCGCGCCTACGAGAATGGAAAGCCCGTGCGCGTGGAACATTTCCTGACGTGGAGCCGCGCGGGCGCGCGCGAAGGTGAGCTGAGCCTGGTGAGCGGGCATCCGGCGAATACCGGCCGCCTGGCCACCATGGCCGAACTCGAGTTCGACCGCGATGTCGCTTATCCGTTTGTCATCGATCACCTGCGCGGCCTCATTGCCGATCTGGAGGCGTACAGCGCCGTGAATGCCGAGAACAAGCGCATTGCCGCCGATGACCTGTTCGACATAC
>JBDTVQ010000047.1:0-25864 GCA_040007195.1 Acidobacteriota bacterium
ACTCGCGCCGCAGAGAGGGAGGCTGCGGCGCGAGAACCGTCGGAAGGGGTCTTGGAGGAGTACGACCCACTGCCGCCGCGAGATCACCTGGTGAATCTTTTGGCGTATCCGATTTCGTTCGGCGGTTAAGACCTGGAGGGATCTCAAAACCACCGGGAAAGCTGCTGCAGGGAGGGCAGGATCGGGCTCGGATTGTAAAAATTTCCTACCCGCGTCCAGTATTATTTTCACAACTGATCCCATTCCTACCTTCAATTACCAGCTTTCCGACCAGTTGACCTGACAAGTAGCACGCTGTATGCCAAACCGTCGGGCCTACGTACTCCATGAGGGCAAGGAAGCGAATGGGAGCGGTTTCCCAAGCCCGGGAAGCGGGCTTTGCCGACTATGCTACATTGACTGTTTCATGAGCCTCGCACCGGAGCTGCAAAAGACTCCTCTCAATGCCGTGCATCGCGGTTTGGGAGCGCGCATGGTCGACTTTGGCGGCTGGGACATGCCGGTACAGTACACGCAGATCATCGAAGAGCATCATGCAGTGCGGCGCGCGGTGGGACTGTTCGATGTCAGCCACATGGGCGAAGTGGAAATTCGTGGTCCGCAAGCGTTCGATCTGGTGAACTATGCGGCGACGAGCGCGGTTGCCAAGATGGCGCTGGGACAGGCGCAGTATGCCGGGTTGCTTTATGGCCATGGCGGCTTTGTGGACGACATTCTCATCTACAAAGTAAGCGACGATCACTACTTCCTGTGCGTGAACGCCTCGAACCAAGAGAAGGACTACGAGCACATCGCCGCGCTTCAGAGCGACAAGAGATTCGAATGCACGGTGGAGTTTGCCAGCGCGAAGTATGCGCAACTGGCAGTGCAAGGTCCACTTGCCTCGGCGGTGGTGCAGGAGCTCACAACGGTCGATTTGAAGGGCATTCGCTACTATCGCTTCGCCGACGGCGAGGTAATGGGCGTGGCGGCACGGATCGCGCGAACCGGGTACACAGGCGAGGATTGCTTTGAACTATTCGTGGCGCCGGAACATGCCGAGGCGCTGTGGATGAAGATCATGGAGACTGGTGCTCCACATGGCATCAAGCCTTGCGGATTGGGTGCGCGGAACACGCTGCGGCTTGAGGCGGGCATGGCGCTGTATGGCCATGAGATAGGGCCTACGATCAATCCCGTGGAGGCCGGGCTGTTGCGGAACATGGACATGAACAAGGAGTTCCATGGCAAGGCGGCAGCGGTGGAATGCGCGGCCAAAGGCCCTCATCGGAAGTTGTGCGGCATCGAGATGGTGGGGCGAGGGATTGCTCGCGACGGCTATGAGATGTATGCCGATGGCGCGGCTGCGGGATGGGTGACCAGTGGCAGCCCGTCGCCTACATTAAGCAAGAACATCGCGATGTGTTATTTGCCGGCGGCGATTGCCGATCCAGGCCATACGGTTCAAGTATTGATACGGGGACAGCAGGTGGACGCCGTAACGGTTCCCCTGCCGTTCTACAAACGAGCGAAATAGAACATGTCATATCCAGAAACTTTCCGGTACACGAAAGAACACGAGTGGGTGATGGTATCCGGTGACACCGGGACGATCGGCATCACCGATCACGCGCAGAGCGAGCTTGGCGATATCGTCTATGTCGACTTGCCCAAGCCCGGCACGCAGATGGCGCAAGGCGCTTCGTTTGGCTCGGTGGAGTCAGTGAAAGCCGTGAGCGACATTTATGCACCGGTGACGGGCGAGATTGTCGAGATCAATGAGGCGCTGTCTTCGGCCCCCGAAAAACTAAATCAGGACCCGCACGAAAGCGGCTGGCTGGTGAAGGTGAAATTGTCGGCGCCGGAAGAAATTGGCAAACTCCTGACCGCCGCGGAGTATCAAGAATACATTGGGGGGTAAAACTTCCCAGGTAGTTTCGAACATGCGGGCGGCGGGCGGGTCCCGGCGCGCCCGAGTGGAAGGCACAGAGTACAACCTTGCGATATTTACCCAAATCTGAATCGGAACGGCAGGAGATGCTTGCCTCGATCGGCCTGACCAGTCTGGCCGGTCTATATTCGCACCTGCCGGATGAAGCGCTGCTGCATCGCGAGCTCGACATTGAGCCGGGGATGTCAGAGTACGAGATTGTGGACTGGTTCCGGGCGCGCGGCGAAAAGAACACGCGCTTCGCCGCAAGCTTTCTAGGCGCGGGGGTGTATGCGCACTACCGGCCTGTGCTGGTGGACGTCGTCGTATCGCGAGGCGAGTTCCTCACCTCATACACGCCGTATCAGGCGGAGATTGCACAGGGCACGTTGACGACCATTTTCGAGTTCCAGACGATGGTGTGCCAGTTGACGGGCATGGATGTGGCGAATGCATCTATGTATGACGGCTCCACTTCGGTTCCAGAAGCTGCGCTCATGGCGATGCGGATTACGGGGCGAGATAAGGTCGCCGTGGCGTCGAGCGTTCATCCGGAATACCGGCAGGTGCTGGACACGAATGCGCGCAATCAGGAGATGGAGGTCGTAACATTTGGCTACGACGCCGCGAGCGGGTTAATCGACCTGGCCGATCTTGAGGCGAAGCTGGACGATCAGACGGCAGCGGTGATCATTCAATCGCCGAATTTCTTTGGATGCGTGGAGACGGTGAAGGCCGCGGCGGAACTGGCGCACAAGAACGGCGCGCTTCTGGTGGTAATCTTTAGCGAGTCCGTGGCGCTGGGGTTGGTGGAAGCGCCAGTGGACGCCGATATTGTGTGCGGCGAGCTGCAGAGCTTTGCGATTTCGCCGTGCTATGGCGGTCCGTACGCGGGCGTGATGGCGTGCAAAGAGAAGTACATGCGCCAGATGCCGGGGCGGCTGGTGGGACAGACGACGGATTCGAATGGCAACCGGGCATTTTGCCTGACGCTGTCTACGCGCGAGCAGCACATACGGCGTGAGAAGGCGACGTCGAACATCTGCACGAACCAGGCGTTAATTGCGCTGATGGCAACGGTGTTCATGACGGTTTATGGGAAAGAGGGCCTGCGCGAACTGGCGACGCAGAACCTTTCCAAGGCACACTATTTGGGATCGAAGTTGACGCGGAACTTTACGGGGCCCTACTTCAATGAGTTCGTCGCGACGCCTGGCAAGGGTTCGGTGGCCGAAGTGAACGCGGCGCTGGCAAAGCGAGGCATTCTGGGCGGCCTGGAGTTGGGCGGGTTCTATCCCGAGCTATCGAACAGCATGCTGCTGTGCGCGACCGAGATGAGCAAGCGAGAGCATATGGACATCGTGGCGGAGGTGATGGGCGCATGATCCGCAAGACACGAAAGCATCTGGTTCAAAACGAAGGTTTGTTGTTTGAGGAGAGCTCACCAGGCAAGAAAGCGTATCAACTGCCGCCGCTCGATGTGCCCGATGTCGATCCGGCCGAGGCGCTGGACGGCAAAGTGCGCAGCGAGATTGATGGTTTCCCCGAGGTGAGTGAAGTTGAAGCGATTCGCCACTTCACGCGGCTTTCCACGTACAACTACGCGATTGATTTGGGCATGTACCCGCTGGGGTCGTGCACGATGAAGTACAACCCGCGCGTGAATGAAGTGGTGGCGCGCACGGAGGGGTTGGCCTGGGCGCATCCGTATGCGCCGGTGGAGCATGTGCAGGGTTGTCTCGAAGTGATTTACCGGCTGGAACAGAACTTGGCCGAGATCACGGGCATGGACGCCGTGACGCTCCAACCGGCGGCGGGCGCGCATGGCGAGTGGACCGGCATCATGCTGGTGCGGGCGCTGCTCGAATCGCAAGGGAATCCGCGGAAGAAGATCCTGGTGCCCGATTCGGCGCATGGCACGAATCCGGCGACGGCGGCGATGTGCGGCTACCAAGTCGCGAACATCGCGTCGAACTCCAAGGGCATGGTGGATGTTTCGGCGCTGGCGGCGGCGGTCGATGGCGACACCGCGGCGATGATGGTGACCAACCCGAATACGCTTGGCGTGTTCGAGGAGCAAATTCACGCCGTGGCCCGCGTGCTGCACGACAAGGGCGCCTTGCTCTACATGGACGGCGCGAACATGAACGCGCTGGTAGGGTTGTCGAGGCCGGGCGATTTCGGCGTCGACGTGATGCACCTGAATTTGCATAAGACGTTCTCGACACCGCACGGTGGCGGTGGTCCGGGTGCGGGTCCGGTGGCGGTGAAAAAGCACCTGGCGCCGTTCCTGCCGGTGCCTCGCGTTGTTTTGCGCGACGGGCGCTACGAGTTGGATGAGAACCTTCCGCAGACGATCGGGAAGGTGCGGGCGTTCCAAGGGAACTTCGGCGTGCTGGTGCGGGCGCTGGCCTACATCATGGCGCACGGTGGTCCAGGATTGCGCAAGGCGACGCTCGATGCGATTCTGAACGCGAACTATATTCGCAAGCATCTGGCCGGGCACTTCGACGTGCATGCCGAAGCGCCTTCGATGCACGAAGTGGTATTCAACGACGACAAGCAGTCCGTGCACGGAATTCGCACGGGCGATGTGGCAAAGCGGCTGATCGACTATGGATTCCACCCGTACACGGTGAGCTTCCCGCTGATCGTGCATGGCGCGATGATGATCGAGCCGACCGAGACGGAAGGCAAGCAAGAGCTCGACCTGTTTATCGACGCGATGAAATCGATTGCGCAAGAGGTACTGGACGACCCGCAACTGATCAAGTCGGCGCCACACATGACGCGTACGCCGAAGGTGGATGAAGTAACGGCGGCGCGGAAACCCATTTTGCGCTGGAGGCCGTAAGAGCGGCTATGCGCGCGTGGCTTGTGATTGCCGCGCTGGTGATATTGATCCGGCTGCCGTTTTTGAGCACGCCGATTCAGGGCGACGATCCCTACTATCTGTTTGGTGCGCAGCATGCGCAGATTGATCCGTGGCATCCGTCGCATGCGCGCTACGTGTTCCAGGGCAAAGAAGTGGACATGCGGGGGCATCCGCATCCGCCGGGCAATGCCTGGTTCCTGGCGGCGTTGCTCGCGTGGATGGGCGATGTGCGGGAGGTGCCGTTTCATGCGGCGTATCTCGCCTGGAGCCTTCTTGCGGCGGCCGCGGCATATACGCTGGCGAAGCGATTTTCAAGCGTGCCGTTGTGGGCGGCGGCGATGTTTCTGGTGACGCCGGCATTTGTCATCAACGGGAACTCGCTCGAATCGGACCTGCCATTCGTAGCGCTGTGGCTGGCGGCATTCGCGCTGTTCATTCGGGCGGTCGATAGCGGCAGCCGGGCAATGCTCATAGGCTCGGCAGTGGCGCTGGCGGCAACCGCAATGTTCGCTTATCAGTCGATGGCGGCGATTCCGATTCTCGGTTTCTACCTATGGCAGCGGCGGCGCGGATGGGTGGCGGCATGGGGCGTCGTGCTTGCGCCGGCCGTGGCGTTTGCCGCGTACCAGATCTTCGAAAAGGTTTCGAGCGGTGCGCTGCCGGCACAAGTATTGACAGGCTACTTTTCGCAGTACGGCCTGCAGCGCGCGGCCAACAAGCTGCGTAACGCGGCAATGTTGACGGTGCATTTGGGTTGGGTTGTGTTCCCTGCCCTGTTGGGGCTTGCCTGGCGAAGCAAGACGGAAGGGCAGTGCGCGGACGACCGCAAATTCCTGTGGGCGTGGATTGGCATTTTCTATGCGTTTGCCATTGCGGTGTTTTTTGCGGGCTCGATGCGGTATCTGCTGCCCTTGGTTTTGCCGGTGGCGTTGCTCGTGTGTGAGAAGCTGCGCGACCGCAAGCGCTGGTTGGCAGTGGGCTTGGCGGCGCAGTTGGCGTTGTCGTTCGCGCTGTGCGTGGCCAACTACTATCACTGGGCCGGGTATCGCGACTTCGTCGCATCGCTGGCTCCGCAGATGAAAGACCGGCGTGTTTGGGTGAACAGTGAGCTGGGGCTGCGCTTCTATGCCGAAGCCGAAGGTGCGCTGCCGATGGAGTTGGGGCAGGCGGTGAGGCCGGGCGATCTCATAATTTCGAGCAAGCTGCTGCATCCGGTTTCTTTTTCTACCGGGGGCGGCATGCTGGCGCCGCTTGCCGAACGCCGCATCGAACCACGATTGCCGCTGCAACTCATCGGGCTTGAAGCGAATTCCGGATACTCGAGCGTCGATATGGGGTTCCTGCCGTTCGGCATCACGAGCGCGCCGGTGGATATCGTGCGCGCCGATGGGGTGGTGGAGCGGAAGCCGGTGCGGGAGTATTTGCCGATGAACGCGCCGGACGCCGAGCAGCACATCGTGAGCGGCGTGTACTCGTTGGAGAGCGGCGCGTGGCGGTGGACCGCGGGGCGTGCGGTACTCCTGTTGAAGTCGCCGTCGCAGGCGATGCCGCTGCGAGCCAGCATACGCGTGTTCGACCAGTCGCGGGTGCGCCGGATTACGCTGCAGGTGGACGGCGAAACGGTAGTGGATCAGGCGGTGGGAACAGGACAGGTTGAACTGGAATCGAAGCCGCTGCGGCCGCAAGGAGAGTCGGCGACGGTCGTGTTGACGGTGGACCAGACGTTTCAGGCGGGAGGCGATCAACGCGAATTGGGAGTGATTCTCACGGGCGTGGGCTTTCATTGATAAAATCCGGTGTGAGCTTGATGCAATTTCGCCCCTTTCTGGCAATCGCCATTGCCGCCGGGCTGGTATGGGTAGAACCGGCCGCGGCACAACGAAATAAGAAGAATAAAAAAGAAGAGATTACCCAGACGTTGGAGGTGCTGCCAGATCCGCCGAGCGCGGTGAAGGTAGACACAACGAGGCTGGTGTTTCACGTCTCGTCCCTCACCGGCAAAGGACTGCTGTCGCAACAGGTTCGTGACGGCATTAAGGAACTGTGGCGGAAGAATCAAGGCGCCTCGATCGTGAGGCTGCGGGCGTGGGTGGCGGGCACGGGCGACATGAGGCGCGTGGCGAATATCGTCAGCGAGATGTTCGCCGATAAGCGGCAGCAACTGCCGGTGGTAAATGTCGTGCAGGTGGGCCTGTTGCCGATGGACGGGGCGCAGGTGCTGCTGGAGGCGACGAGCGTTGCGAAAAAGGTGCAGAACCCGCACGGGCTGGCTTTCATTTCCGGACAGGCGGGCACGGCACCGATCGATCCCGCAAACCCTTCGATGAAGGTGGCGCTCCTGGCCGCGAAAGCAGTAACCGATTTGAAGACGGCGCTGGCGGGCGTGCAACTGGAGGCCAAGGACGTGGTGCGGGTGAGTTGCCTCGCGACCTCGCTCGAAGACTACAGCGAAGCCAGGCAACATGTGGCGATCGCGTTTCCGCAGGCGGCGCTGGCATTTGTACAGTCGGTCCGGTCGCCGACTTCGCATGTGGTGGAGTGCGAAGCAGTGGCGCGATTGAAGGCCGATGTAGGAGCGCCGGCGAAGTTTGTGCAGCCACCCGGATTGACCGCATCGCCGAACTTTACGCACGTGGTTTTGGTCGGCGCGCCGCAAGTGGTGCTGACGACGACGCAACTGGCGTTTCGCGCGCAGGATGCCGATGTCCGGCTGGCGTTTTCGCGGCTACAGGGGATTCTGGAGAGCGCGGGAAGCGGCATGGACCAAGTGCTGTTTTCCAGCATATACCCGCTGAGCAACGCGACGATCGCGAAGGTGCGGGCGATCCGTTTTGAGTTTTACGACAAGAGCAAACCGCCGGCGAGCACGCTGGTGTTGTTCGAGGGCCTGCCGTCGCTCGATGCCAGTTTCGGCGTCGACGTGGTGGCGCTTCCGAAATAGGAAAGGCAATTTCAATGTCCAAGTTAGTGGTGAGTTTTGGCGAGATTATGCTGCGTCTGGCGCCGCCGGGAATGGAGCGCTTTTTGCAGTCGCCGCAGTTTGTGGCGACGTTCGGCGGAGGCGAGGCGAACGTGGCGGTGGCGGTTTCCGGCTTCGGCGGGCAGTCGCGTTATGTGACGCTGCTGCCGCCGGCGAATCCGATTGTGGACGCGTTTATCGGCGAGATGCGCCGGTTCGGCGTGGATGCCGATCACATTGTGCGGGCCGCGGGCCGGTTCGGTATTTACTTTGTGGAGCCGGGCGCGAACCAGCGTGGCTCGAAGGTTGTGTACGACCGCGCGGGCAGCTCAATCGCGCTCGCCAAACCGGGCGACGTGGATTGGAAGAAGTGCTTTGAAGGAGCCGCGTGGTTCCACATCACGGGCATTACGCCGGCGTTGAGTCAATCGGCCGCGGACCTGGCGATTGAGAGCGTGAAGGCAGCCGAAGCGGCGGGCCTGACGGTGAGCATCGACCTGAACTTCCGCAAGAACCTGTGGAAGTACGGCAAGGCGGCGAAGGACGTGATGCCCGAGCTGTTGAAACACGCGCACGTGTGTATCGCCAACGAGGAAGACTGCCAGATGTCGCTCGGCATCGAGAGCAAAGCGGACGTGCATTCGGGCAAGCTGGACAGCGCACAGTACGAGGCATTGGGGAACGACGTGCTGGCGGCGTATCCGAACCTGAAGTCGATCGCGATTACCCTGCGCGAGTCGCACAGTGCGTCGCACAACGGCTGGAGCGCTTGTTTGAACGACCGTAAGCAGTTCTACCTGAGCAAGCACTACGACATCACGCACATTGTCGATCGCGTGGGCGGTGGGGATTGTTTCGGCGGGGGGCTCATTTACGGCATGATGAATCTGGCCGGGCCGCAGGAAGCGTTGGAGTTTGCCGTTGCCGCCTCGTGCCTGAAGCATTCGATTCCCGGCGATTTCAACCGGTTCACGGCCGATGAAGTACACGCGCTGATCAAAGGCGGCGGCTCCGGGCGCGTGCAGCGGTAGGGGGCGGCACGGCATTCCGATTCGATTGCAGTACACCTTGCCTGGTGCGCTGCCTCGAGCGCTGCCTTGCGCCATGCCTCGCGCGGTTGCGGGGAGCTAAGGTACCGCGAAGCGCCTCCGGAGGGAGCGTCGCGGGAATGGTAGAGCGCGGAAACAGGAGTAAGGAAACGCCGCGAGGCGTATAATCGTCGATGTATCTATGCTTCGACGAAACGCCCTAGGTCTGCTCGCTTCCCCGTTGATTGGCGGAGGCCTGTTGCGGGCTCAACAAGGGACGCCGATACCGGGCGATATTCGGGTGGCCGTGAACGAGGTGATCGTTCCCGTCACGGTGACCGACGATAAGGGCCGGTTTGTCTCCAATCTCGACCAGGCCGACTTCAAGATCTTTGAAGACGGCAAGCAGCAGACGATCAAGTTCTTTAGCCGCGAGCGGAATCAGCCGGTGGTGGTGGGATTCCTGATCGATGTCAGCAATGCGAGCCGTTTGCACTGGAAGGTGTTCCAGGAGGCGGCGATCGACCTGGTGCTGAACCTGATGCCGGGCGAGCCGCAGTATTCGGGCTACCTGGTCAGTTACGGCAACGAAGCCGAAATTCAGGCTAATACGAAGCAGGACCCGGAGAACATAGTCGATAAGATTCGCAAGTTGAAGCCGGGCGGCGGCGCGGCGTTCTATGACGCGATCTACCTGTCGTGCACGCGGCGCGACCTGGTGAAGGGCGAACCGATTGAGCCGCGGCGCATCATCGTGGTGATCGGTGACGGACACGATTCGGCGTCGAAGAAATCGCTGCAAGAGGTGCTGGAGCTGGCCCAGCGCAACCTGGTGACGGTCTACGGCGTGAGCACGGTGGCGTTCGGCTTTAACAGCGAAGGCGAGAAGAACCTGCTGAAGCTGGCCGAAGACACGGGCGGACGAGTGGAGACTCCGCTGAACGGGCTGTACAAAGACGTGAGCGGGTATCTCTCGACTCCCTCCGACGAAGGCAACTATGCATTGAAGGTGGGCACGGGCGGATATGCGAGCGAAATCGCCAAGGGCATTTTCGGATCGATCGCCAACATTGCCGGCGAGATCACAACGCAGTACATTATGCGCTACATACCGGAGCGGGCCGAGTCGACCAAGCAGTTCCACGAGATCAAGGTGGAGGTGCCGTCGCTGCCGTCGGTGAAAGTGCGGCACAGAAGCGGCTATTATCCGTTCGCGCCTTAGGGCGATTTGGACGATAAGAGCGTGGAAGGCGAGTGGAAGCAGATGCAGACGGGAACAGTTCTCGCGGCGCGCACGGCGGAACTGCGTTTACTGGAACTTGCGCTACCGGAACAGGACGGCGAAGTTTGCGGGGTGTTGCTCTTCGATCCCTCCGACGAACGGCTGGGGGTGCGGCTGCGGCGCGATTGGGAGACGTTGACGGACGACGAAAACGATCTCGAGGTGCTGGAACTGCTGGAGGACGACATTCAGCGGAAGGCGTTGGAGATGGGCGGTACGGGGTTTCTGGCTTATCTGGAAGAAACGCTTTCGAACACGATCCGGATGAGCGAGCCGGACCAGGTGTTAATGGGCGGGTTTGCCTCCACATTGAACCGGCTGTACGAGAAGCATGTGCCGGCAACGGTTCAGAGGTTCAAGACGCATCTACCGCTGTGGAGCGTGCGGGCGGCGGCAGGCAGCTATGGGGAGCAGCAGTCGGCCGAGGTGGAAGACTGGATTGAAGTGCCGCCGGGCACGAAGGTGCGGGAAGGCATGTTTGTCGCGCACGTGGTGGGGCGGTCAATGGAGCCGGAGATTCCCAGCGGGAGCATGTGCCTGTTTCGCGAATTTGGCGCGGGGTCGAGGGCGGGCAAGCTCGTGCTGGTGGAAGATTTGAGCGAACCGGAACACGGGGAGCGTTACACCATTAAGCGCTATCGGAGTACGAAGAAGGCCAGCGACGACGGCGAGTGGACGCATGCGGAGATCTGGATGGAACCGCTGAATCCTGAGTTTGAGCCGTGGCAATTGACCGAGGACAAACCGGCGCGGGTTGTGGGCGAGTTCCTTTCTGTCCTAGACTGAACCATTCCTATGAAACTTGTTGTGTGGCCGCCCATTGAGGCGGAACGGTTAGAGAAGGTGCGCGCGGCGGCGGGCTCGGCGGACGCGACGGCGGGCGTGACGGACGCGGCAGGCTTGGCATCGCGTGCGACGACGACCGGCATCGCCGGAGCGATGCGCGTGGTGAACTGCTCCGAAGTGGACGATGCGTTGCGCGAGATTGCAGATGCTGATGGGTTTTTCGGCAAGATGACGCCGGAGCTTCTGGCGTCCGCGAAGCAGCTGCGGTGGATACAATCGCCGACCGCAAGCCTGGAGCACTACCTCTTCCCCGCCCTGATCGAGCATCCCTGCACGTTGACGAACATGCGCGGGCTGTTCAGCGATGTGATCGCGGACCAGGTGATGGGCTATGTAATCTGCTTTGCGCGGAACCTGCATTTGTACATGCGCAGGCGGAAGTGGCAACCGTGCGGCGGCGAGGGTGCGCGTGTGGGGTTTGCGCAAGGTCCGGGTGTCGTGAACAACATCGACAAGGCGCATCTGCATCTAAGCGACTGCACGCTGGGCGTGGTGGGCTGCGGCGAAATTGGGGCGGAAGTGGCGCGGCGTGCGCGGGCATTTTCGATGCCGGTGCTGGCGGTGGACCCGGTGCGGCGGGAGTCTCCGTGCGAGGGCGTGACGCTGTGGGGAATGGAGCGGCTGAACGATTTATTGGCGCAGAGCCGGTTCGTGGTGATCTGCGCGCCGCACACGCCGGAGACGGCGCGGATGTTCAGCCGGGCACTGATCCAGAAGATGAACAGCGACGGGTTCCTGATCAACATTGGGCGGGGGGCGATTGTGGTGTTGGACGATCTGGTGGCGGCGCTTGAGGCGGGCGAGAT
The DNA here is from genome assembly GCA_040007195.1 of Acidobacteriota bacterium. Lineage (GTDB taxonomy): Bacteria > Acidobacteriota > Terriglobia > Bryobacterales > Bryobacteraceae > JAFLBB01. The sequence continues at coordinate 11,706 of JBDTVQ010000047.1, forward strand.
CGCGGGCGCGGCGCTTGATGTGTTTGAGACGGAGCCGCTACCGGAAGGGCATTCGCTATGGGCCATGGAGAACGTGATTCTAACGCCGCATGTGGCGGGTTTTTCGCCGCGGATTTCGGAGCGGCACTTGGCGGTGCTGCTGGAAAACGTGAAGCGATTCGCACGGGGCGAACCGCTCACGAATGTGGTGGATAAGCAGCGCTGGTTCTAGTGCGCGAGCGCTGGCCTGCGGGCTCTGGCATTCGCGCTCCGGTCCGCGGGCTCCTCTAGCCCGCGACCTGGCGCAGCACGTAGGGCAGAATGCCTCCGCTGCGGAAGTATTCGATTTCACGCGGCGTGTCGATGCGGACGAGGGCTTCGAATTCCGTGTTGCCGATTTCCGATGTCGCCGTTACTTTCACCCGGCGTGAACCGGACAAGATGGCGTCGGAGAGGCCGGTGATCGAGTAGGTCTCAAAGCCGGTGAGGCCGAGCGACTCGCGGTTGTCACCAGCTGTGAATTCGAGAGGAAGCACGCCCATGCCGACGAGGTTGGAGCGGTGAATGCGCTCGAAGCTTTCGGCGATGACGGCTTTGATGCCGAGGAGCGCCGCGCCTTTAGCGGCCCAATCGCGCGAGGAGCCGGAGCCGTACTCTTTGCCCGCGATGATGAACATTCCGGCGCCAGCGGCGATGTTGCGCATGGCGACGTCGTAGATGAACTCCTTCTCGGCGTCGGGCGAGGTGCGGGTGAAGCCGCCTTCGACGCCGGGCACCATGAGGTTCTTCAGACGAATGTTGGCGAAGGTGCCGCGCACCATCACTTCGTGGTTCCCGCGCCGGGAGCCGTAGGAGTTGAAATCGGCGGGCTTAACGCCGTGCTCCATGAGGTAGCGGCCAGCGGGCGAGTCCTTCTTGATGGCGCCCGCGGGGGAGATGTGATCAGTGGTAATCGAGTCACCGAGGACGGCGAGGGGCTTCAGGTTCAGCAGGTCCTGAATCGGAGCCGCAGGATCGACCATGTCATCAAAGTATGGCGGGCGGGCGATGTAGGTGGAGTCGGCCTCCCACTTGTAGAGATCACCGGAGGGGAACTTCACGGCGTTCCACTGCGTGTCGCCGGCGAAGACGGAGCTGTACTCCTTCTCGAACATCTCGCGGCGGACGCTCTGCTTCAGAACGGCGGCGACCTCTTCGGGCGTGGGCCAAATCTCTTTGAGGTACACGTCCTTGCCTTGCGGATCCTGACCGATCGGATCGTTGACGATGTCCATGTCAACGCGGCCGGCAAGGGCGTAGGCGACTACGAGGGGCGGCGAAGCGAGGTAGTTGGAGCGGACGAGCTGGTTCACACGGCCTTCGAAGTTACGGTTGCCGCTGAGGACGCTGGCGACGTTGAGGTTGGCCGATTCGACGGCCGCCCCGATGTGTTCGGGGAGCGGGCCGGAATTGCCGATGCAGGTGGTGCAGCCGTAGCCGACGGTGTTGAACTTGAGTTTATTGAGGTAGGGCGTGAGGCCCGCATCATCGAGGTATTCGGTAACGACTTTCGAGCCGGGGGCGAGGGACGATTTGACCCAGGGCTGCGTGGTGAGGCCGCGCTCTACTGCCTTCTTGGCAAGCAGGCCGGCGGCGACCATGACGGAAGGATTCGACGTGTTGGTGCAGCTGGTGATGGCCGCGATGACGACGGAGCCATCCTGCAAGGGGACTTCGACACCGTTCTTGGCGGTGGTGTGCTTAGGATCCGCACCGAGCGTTGCAAGGAAACTCGACTTCACGTCGGGCAGGTTGATGCGGTCTTGCGGGCGCTTCGGTCCGGCCAGCGACGGGACGACGGTGGAGAGGTCAAGCTCGAGCGAATCGGTGAAGACGGGGTCGGGCGTTGAGTCGGTGCGGAAGATGCCCTGTTCCTTGGCGTAGGCTTCGACGAGAGCGACCAGCGAACTGGGGCGGTTGGTGAGGCGGAGGTAGTCGAGCGTGAGGTGGTCGACGGGGAAGAAGCCGATGGTGGCGCCGTACTCGGGTGCCATGTTGGCGATGGTGGCGCGGTCGGCGAGCGAGAGCGAGGAAAGGCCCTGGCCGTAGAACTCGACGAACTTGCCGACGACGCCCTTCTTGCGCAGCATTTGGGTGACGGTGAGGACAAGGTCGGTCGCGGTTGCGCCGGGAGCGAGTTTGCCGTGGAGCTTGAAACCAATTACCTCGGGCAGCAGCATCGAGACGGGCTGGCCGAGCATACAGGCTTCGGCCTCAATGCCGCCGACGCCCCACCCAACGACACCCAGGCCGTTAATCATGGTGGTGTGCGAGTCGGTGCCGACGAGAGTGTCGGGATAGGCTTCGACTCCCGCTGCGGTCTGCCTGGAGAAGACCACCTGGGCGAGGTACTCGAGATTGACCTGGTGCACGATGCCGGTGTTTGGCGGCACCACACGGAAGTTCTGAAAGCTGCCCTGGCCCCAGCGCAGGAACGAGTAGCGTTCGGCGTTGCGCTGGAATTCGAGAATGCCGTTAAGGCCGAGGGCTTCCTTGGTGCCGAAGTAATCGACCTGGACGGAGTGGTCGATGACGAGGTCGGCGGGGATGAGGGGGTTGGCGCGCTTGGGGTCGGCGCCCATCTTCTGCAGGGCTTCGCGCATGACGGCGAGGTCGACCACGCAGGGGACGCCGGTGAAGTCCTGGAGCAGCACGCGGGCCGGCATGAAGGAGATTTCGCGCGGCTCGGGTTTGCCGTTGAAGCCGGCGACGAACTTGATGTCATCGGGGCGAACGGTGACGCCATCCTCCATGCGGAGCGTGTTTTCGAGAAGGATCCGGATGGAAACCGGGAGGCGGCCGAGCGATGCGACGCCGGCCTTTTCGAGCGCGTCAAGACGGTAGATGCGATAATCGCTGCCGCCCACGCGCAGAGTGGCGGCTGAACCGAAACTATTCGGATGTGACATGGGTTACTTCCAGTTTATCGCAGGGGTGCCAAAGCAGCTATCAGGCGGAGTACAGAAAGACCGGTGTGAGGACGAGGGCCGCGACAAGCGCGACGATGGCCCAGGCGAGAGGTTGCGCGAAGTTGGGGGTGTAGCCGAGGCCGTCGCGGCGTTCCACCATGAGCGCGGGGTCGGCGGCGTTGTAGTAGATCAAGCCTCCTTTCCAACAGGAGTCGGGCGTGTCGTCGCCGGAGGCGCCGGCGTGCTCCTGCCAGCGAAGAACGGCGTAGAGCGCGAATCCGACGATGCCGATGGTGAACGCCAGGATGACCCACGGTCCGCCAGGGAGACCGACCTCGCTCACGATGGGGGAGAGCGAGATGTAGGCGAACAGCAGGCTGATGCCGAACGCGAGTACGGCGAGCAGCCGGCTGAGAAAGCGGCGCTGCTCCGTTCGGAAGGCCTGCGTTTCAGGCGAGCCGCCACGGCGGCTGCCGAAGGCGATGCCGTAGACATTGAGCGCGAGCAATGCGGTGACAATCACGCCGATCAGGAGTGGTAGGAAGACGGTGATGTAGGATTTGCCGCGGAACACGTCAGCCTTCCCGCTGATGCCGTAGTGGATCGGAAGGCGATCGGGCAGCGAACTGTAATTCAACTGCAGGGCCACGGCGGTCAATCCAAGAACCAGAAAGGCGGCGAGCAGCAGCGGCGTGACCCAAGAGGAGATCCGTTCATCGTACTGAAGGGGCGCCGAGCGGATGGAGCCGGGCTGAGCGGCGTAGTGCGAGGAGCGGCGCCAGGCCCGGAGCCAGGCCATGAGGCCGATCGCGACTAGCAGAAGCGGACCAAGCGGAGGGAATGCGAAGTAGGCAACGGCGATTGCGAGCAGGCATCCGAACCATACCAGGAAGCGATAACGCCTTGCGATGGCGCGGCCTTCGGGAGAGGCGGCAAAGCCGGGGCCGGTAGTGACGCCGAAATAGAGGCCGCGACGCGGACGGCGGCGGATGAGGTCGAAGGTGATGGCGATGAGAAGAATGGCGGGCAAGACGGCGAGGAATTGTGGGGTCATTTCTTGAGATCCTCCAGGGCGAGTTCGAGTTCGCGGCGGATGCGTTTTAGCGGGATGCCGGCTGCGCGCATATCGGCGAGCAGAGCGCCCAGGCGGCCGCTCATACGGGCGACGGTTTCGGGCTCGGCGGTCTGTTTATCGCGTTTGCAGACGCGGGCGGAGCGGCCGTGGCTGACTTCGATCCAGCCATCGGCGGCGAGCTGGCGATAGGCTTCGGCAACGGTGTTGAAGTGGATGCCGAGGTCGATGGAGAGGCGGCGGACTCCGGGGAGTTCGTCGCCGGGGACGAGGGGGCCCTCCACGATGCTGCGCCGGATTTGGTTGGCGATCTGACGGAAGACTGCCTCCGAGCTTGATAGGTCAACCGAGATGGAGGGCGGCGGCTTCACTGTACAGTGTATATATACAGTGTACAGTTGCTGGTGTCAAGGGCTACATGTATTCCGGCACTGGGATGCCAAGAATGTCGAGGGTCCAGGCGAGCTGGCTGCCGAAGTATTGAGTCATCCAAAGCAGGAAGGCGCGGCGTTCGGGGTCTTCTTCGGAGAGGACGGGGTAGTCGTGATAGAAGGTGTTGAAGGCCTGGGCGAGTTGAAAGGCGTATTTGGCGACGTGGGCGGGTTCACCGCTGGAGACGGCGCGTTCGATGTAAGAGCCGGCTTTCGACATGGTGAGCAGGAGCTGCCAGAAATCCTCGGAGGCGAGTTGGCGTTCGAAGGCGGAGGGCGTGAGGATTGCCGTGAAGTCGGGAAGCGCTCCGCCTCGCTCTTCGAGCTTGCGGAGAATGTTGCGGGCTCGCACGGAGGCGTATTGGACGTAGGGTCCGGTTTCGCCTTCGAAACTGAGGGCTTCCTGGAGATCGAAGGCGATGACGGTATTGCGCGTGAACTTCAGCATGAAGTAGCGCAGAGCGCCGGTGGCGAGTTGAGTGGCGACGCGGCGGCGCTCTTCGGGCTCCTTCGTGGGGTGACGGTCGTCGACTTCGACGAGGGCCTTTTCGATGAGCTTGTCGATCAAGTCATCGGCCTTAACACCGAGGCCTTTGCGGCCGGAGACTTCGACGTAGGCGCGCTTCTTGTCCTCATCGCTCAACTCGATTCCGAGTTCGACGCAGGTGCGCGGCGACAGGGCGACCATCTCATAGCTGAAGTGGATGGAACGACCGGCCTGGTCGTTGTAGCCGAGGGCGCGGAGGCCGGCGGCGACGACGTCCTGCAGATACGACTGGCGCGAATCGATGACGTTGTAGACCATGTAGCCGCCGCCAAAAGCGGGCGAAACATCGCACTGCGGTTCGGCGCTCGAGACCCAGACGGTGTGGTCGGGTCCCTCGTTCAGAAGCGGTTTGTAGTAAAAATCCTTGCCGAGCAGACCGAATTTCCAAAGCTGATAAGCAATGTCTTTGCCGACATAGGTGACGATGCCGTTGGAGCGGACGATGACCTTGGAGTCGTCGGTGTCGTCATCTTCCTGGGCGACGTTTTCACGGAAGTGCGAACCGGCCATCACCCAGCAGCCTGCCTTCTTTCCGTCGCGGGCGAGGTAGATGGCATTGCGTTGTTTCAGCAGTTCGAAAGCGGTGGCCCAAAACTTGAGGTGGAGAATTTCGCTTTCGCGCGGCAGGACATCGTAGATGATGCCCAGGCGGCGCATGGTGGCCAGGTGGCAGAGGACGATCGCGTCGGCGACGATATGGGCCATTTCGGCGAGTTCGCCTGCGTTGGCTTCGATGGCGTGCAGCGTTTCCGAACGCCACTTCTCGCTTTCGGGATTCGCCTTGAAGTATTGCGAAATGCGGGCGTAGACGTCCCAGCAGAGGAAATCGAACTTGGGCTGTGCGGTGAGGGCGGCGACCTCGGCGAGCGACTTCTTTTCCAGGTAGTGGAAGCCCACGACAACGTCGGCTACCTGCACGCCGGTGTTATCGATGTAGTTTTGGACTTCAACGCCATTGCCAGAGGCGCGGAGCATGCGAACAAAAGTGTCGCCGAGCACGGCGTTGCGGAGGTGGCCGATGTGGGCGGCCTTGTTCGGATTGATGTTCGTGTGCTCGACGATGATCTTGTGCCCGATGGAAGGGGGCTGCGAGGGCAAGTTGAAGAGCCCGAAGCCATATGCGCCGCGATCGAGGCGAAGGTTGAGGTAGCCGTTGCCGGCGATTTCAATGGCGCGCACGCCGGGCAGCGAGCCGATCTCATCAACCAACTCCTGGGCGATGACGCGAGGGGCTTTTTTGAGGGCACGGGCGAGTTGGAAAGCGGCCGGCAGGGCTAGTTCGCCGAATGTCGATTGTTTGGGAGCCTCCATGGCGACCGGCATGGCTTCGCCGTAGCGAGCCATGAGATGGTCCGACACGATCTGCTGAATTTGTTTTTCGATGTAGTGAAACACAGGGGAATGAACCAGTTTAGCAGTGAGGTTGTTACCGGTAGCGGCTCCGCTCGCCGCTCGTTGAGTTTTAGGTGCAGGTGGGTTTGCAGCCGCATCGCGGTCCATTGTTTTCAGTCGGGTTTGGGTTCGTTTCGTCACAAACTCGTTTCGGGTTCCGGCGCGCGCCCGTGGCACTTGGAAGACTGGCTGCGAAATGACTGAGCGCGGGCTTGAACAGGGCCGAGGACCCGGTGTTCCCGTCGCGCTCATGGTGACATTGGGGCGTGCGTCGCAGCGTTCGGCGGCTTGTATGTCGACGAAGGTGGGGGAGATATTTTTGTGGGGACCGTGGCAACGGCGGTGGAGGGCGTGGCAACAGGGGCGGCAATTGCACCCGCCCCCGTTGCGTATTGTGATCGATCAGCCTCCTGAAACGTGACGGTCCACGAACCAGAACAGGGCCAGGATGCCGTCGGCGGCGGCGAGGAGCTTTACCAGCAAGAGCACGTCGCTTGCGGATGAGCCGGATTTGGGGTTGGACATGATGCAATTCTCCTTAGCTGTTTTTGGGCATGCCGGTACGGACGCACGTATGGCTAGCGCGTGCCGGGGAGAGGTTGGTGAGGGGAGTTAGAGTGCCAATGAGGACTGCGGCGGGGAGCGGCCGACGGTGAGGCGGTGCCGCCTTACCCGCGGTTCGCCTGTAAGTTGGGACGATTGACGCCGGAGAACGGCGGAGGGCAGGACTCCCGGACGCGCGGCGGCGAGCGAGACGATATCGTTGTGCGGATCCCTCAGTTTGCCTGATGGCAGCTGGGCTCGCTCCCGGCTGACGGGCACGCAGATTTCGTGCGTGGAGGTGGCCTTGAGTGTACTGGTAAGCCGCGCAGCGCCTGTGAAGACGGCGAGGCCGGCTGAATGGGCGGGAAGGCTGAGCGTCAGCGTGGCGCACAACAGGGCCGCGAGGAGCCGGTTTCCGAGTCTGCGAGCGAGGCGGCGCATGAGGCGGTTAGAGCGTGCCGGCCGAAACTGCTTCGAGCAGGGTCCGGGGAAGCGGCCATTTACCGGTGACAAGCTTACCGTCGGCTTCGAACGTACCGGACGTGAGGACGCCGCTGAGGTCTTCGGAACTCGGCTTTTGACCGCTACGTTGAATCATCTTGGTCAGCACTTCGGTGAGGGAGCGGAGGCGGTCACGCACGTCCTGGGCCTGTTTGTCGTTGGGGCACTCGGCTTGGAGATTCGCCGAGAATCCGGTGGCGCCGGAATCGAGCGCGAGGGTGACACGATCGGATCCGGCCAGGGCGGAGGCAAAGGCTTTGACGCCGTCGGGAAGTTTATCGCCGGCGCTGAGAAGCGGTCCGGGGAGGCTCACCCAAAAAGGCGCACTGGGAATTTGAATGCCGGTTTCCGGGCGGTCGGCGGGCATCAGCGTGTAGGCGGCCTTGGGAGCATATCCAACGGCGAGCGCAAGCACGTCACCGGCGGCGGCAAAAAACGAGATGTTCTTATTGGGAGAGTTTCCCCGGACCGCGCAAAATCCATTCGTGCAGACGCCACCGTGGGCAGTTGCGTAGCGCATGAGTTGCGGCCAGTTGAAGCGGCCTTTCAGAAGGAAGTACTTGTGCTCGGAGTCAAACGCCGCGGCGACGTAGTCGAGGTCTTCCCGATAGTCGAAGGAGGTCTCTCGAACGAAGTTTTGATAGTCGAGTTCTTCGACGCTTCGCGATCCGGCGATCAGGTCGAGGACGCCGACATTCCGGAGGGCTTTGACATCGACGGCGGCAATAACGGCGCGGTCGGCCGGCAGGCGGGCGAGGAGTTGAGACAGATTGGTGATCGACCGTGATTCACGGTAGTAGAGAAAACCGAGAACGAGGCCGCAGCCGAGAATAACAAAGAGGATCAGTTGCCACAGCCGGTACGATTTCCTCACAGAGTTAACCGATCAGGCCGAGACCAACTCCTGCGACATACGCTGGCCGCGCCACAGATCGAGGTAGGGGCCGAGGTCGCGCATCATGTTGGTGAACTGGTCGAGAGTGAGGGACTGGGCACCGTCGCTGACAGCCTTTTCGGGGCAGGGGTGAACTTCGACGATGATGCCGTCGGCACCGATCGCCACACCTGCACGGCTGAGCGGGGGCACCAGGTTGCGCTTGCCGGTGGCGTGGCTGGGATCGAGAATGACCGGGAGGTGCGTAAGTTCCTGGAGGACGGGGACTGCGACGATATCGCAGGTGTTGCGTGTGATGGTTTCGAAGGTGCGGATGCCGCGTTCGCAGAGCATGACGTCGCGATTGCCGTGGGCGACGATGTATTCGGCCGACATGAGCAGCTCTTTGATGGTGGAGCTCAGGCCGCGTTTCAGCAATACGGGACGGCCCGCTTTGCCGAGTCCTTTGAGGAGCGCGAAGTTTTGCATGTTGCGAGCACCGATCTGGAGCACGTCAGTGTACTGGGCAACGAGTTCGACATCTCTGTCGCTCATGACTTCGGTGATGACGCCGAGGCCGGTGGCGTCGCCCGCTTTGCGGAGGAGCTTCAACCCTTCCTCTTCCATGCCCTGGAAATCGTAAGGGGAGGTGCGGGGCTTGAAGGCGCCACCGCGCAACATGCGGGCGCCGGCCTTGGCGACGGCTTCGGCGGAGGTCATGATCTGCTGTTCGCTTTCGACCGAGCAGGGTCCGGCCATCATGATGAACTCGTCGCCACCGATCTCAAAGTCGCGCACCCGAATGCGGGTCTTGGCGGTTTTGTATTCACGGCTGACGAACTTGTAGGGCGCGGTGATTCTCATTGCTCTCTCCACCTGGGGCAGTGCCTCCAGGGATTCCAGGCAAGCCGAAGTATCGCCGACTCCTATGGCCGCGATGACGACGCGCTCTACTCCTTCGATGGTGTGGATCTTGTAGCCAAAATCCTCGATTCGCTGGCAGACCGATTTGATTTCCTCCGGAGAGGAATGGGGTTTCATCGAGATGATCATGGCTTCTCCTTACGGAGTCAAACAAAAAACCCACTCATCCAGAGTGGGTTGGGTTGCTGACTTCAAAACTTACGTCTGCCCGCACCACTCGCCGCGCTACTTAGCACCAAAATCGATACGCGAACGAGCGAACGAACAACATGAAATAAAGTCTATCGAAAACGGGGACGCAGCGCAACAGGAAATACAACCTGGGAAGGTGATAGCGGCATATCAGGGCTGCCAGAAGTCACATTGTTACAGTGATTTCGGGACTTCGAGAGCAACCACCTCACCTTGGGTGACACCGGAGGCCACTGCCACCTGAAAGTGGTTACTCGCCGCCACGGAAACTGGACGTTTGCGCCAGGAATCTTTCGTGCGAACGAAGACGTGGTCACCGCCCTGCGAAAAGACGGCCGCGCGGGGAATCAGGATTGAATCAGGCATCTTGGCGAGCGCAACGTCAGCGGCGATGGTGTAGTTGGGCATGAGGCGAGGATCGGTCCCGAGGACATTCAGGCGCACGGGAATGGTCCGCACATAGTCGGCGCGAGCGCCGCCGCCGTGTGCAAGCGAACCGATGCGGACGACCTTGGCGGGCAGGGAGAGGTCCTTGAATGCATCGGCGTGAAGGGCAGCGCCGAGGCCGGGGCGGATGAGATGGATGTCGGCCTGATTGACGGAAGCCTCGACGATGAGCCGGGAGGTATCGTGGATATCGCCGATGACCGTGCCGGAGGGGAGGTCGTCACCCGCCTGAATGTCTTTGTACTCGCCGCCGCGGCGAATGCGTTGCGGCACGAAGACGCCGCTGATCAGGGCGCGAATTTGCATGCGTTCGCTGTTGCGTTGCGAGCGGCGGAGATCCAGTTGTTCTTCGAGCAGTTCGAGCTCCTGCTGGCGCAAGGAGGCGGCCTCTGAGATGTCGAAATAGTGAGATTCGACGCGGATTTGCTCCAGGCGGGCCTGCGCTTCTTCGAGGTTCAGGCGGTAGCCCTGGGCGACGATGGCGCTTCGCACGGGAATGGTACGCAGGTCGAGGCGGGCCTTGCCGAGGTCGCCTTCGGCGGCAAGAATGCGCTGGTCGTACGCTTTTCGGTTGACTGCCAGGTTGGCGCGAACTGTTTCGAGCGCCAGTTGCTTGGTGCGGACGTCGGCGGCGAGATCGTCGAGGCGAAGCTCCATGAACTGGCGGTCAAATTCAGCGACGATGTCGCCGGCACTAACCTTTGAGCCGGGGGGGACGAGGTATTTGAGGGTGAGGCGGAAATCGCTGTCAGAAGATCTACGCGAGCGGCGTCCGGAAAGCCGGGGGGTAACAAGCCGAGCCGTATCTTGGGCTACTGCCATGCCGGTAATACGAAGGGATTGAACGAGGGTGCCGCGAGTGGCCGTGGCCGTTCGGATGGCCGGGGGTGGTGTGGGCTTTGCGGCACCACGGGAGTAGGCCCAATAACCGAGCGACGCAGCAGCGGCGAAGAAAATAAGAATACCGATCCGGGCACGTTGCGGTGGCGGAGCCGGAGGAGCCGGAGCGGGTGGATGAATAACGGGGGGCTGTGCGGGGGTAAGGATAGTTGCGGGCATCAGAAGTTGCGCAGTTTCACCAAAAGGAGGAATCCTCTCCGGTGAGAAGATTTCTCCTTTAAGTAGACGCACGCGGGCAACTGAAGGTGTCAGCTTCTGCCGCCGATTCTTAATTTTTCGAAATCCGCGTGGCAGGAGGTTCAGCGGCCGTGGCGGGAGACCGAAGAGGTCGCACTAGCCTTTCTGCAGGACGGTGAGGCCCGGGCGGATGAGCTTGGTGAGATCGTTGGCCTCGGTGAGGAACATCTGCACGAGCATCTCTTCCCCATCGCAGGCGAACGGGACGACGGTCCAGTTGTGGCGGCCCATGCTGCGGGTGGTGAAATTGCGGCCGTAGACGACGGTTGGGACGCTGAGCCACATGGCGCCGAACTGGTCTTCGATCGAGGTCTTGAGGTTGCCAATGATCATATTGGCGACCTCGCCGACGGCGTCGAGGACGTCGTTATCGACAGCGGGATACTCGGTCATCAACATGTGGCCGGCGAGTTTGCAGGCGAGGCCCGGCGTACAGCAGACGCTGCCGGTGCCGACCAGCGGTCCGGTGAGGCCGACAAGGGCGACGACACCTTCGGTTGGCCCCACACCACCGTCTTCGGTTCGAGCGACGCCGGGGATGGCATCGCTGCCCAGCATCATGGAGAAGACCTCCTGCGTGGCGACGGTGATGCGTTGTACAAGGTCTTCGTGCGTGATCATGAATTTCATTCGGATTCTCCTTCTGAATAGCGGGTGGCGCGTCGCGGGTGGTCCATGCCCAAGGGCACGAACTGAACGATCAAGAAGCGACCGTGCCGCTGGCCGCTCAAATGATCCCCACCAGCTTTTCTTTGATTTGCTCCGCCGTAAATGGCTTTCGAACATAGCCCGCTGCACCGAGGTTGACGGCTTCGAGAACCTTCGCCTGGCCGCCCTCAGTGGTAATCATCACAACGGGTACGTCTTTTAATGAGTCGATGCTCTTCAATTTGCCTAGAAACTCCAAGCCATCCATATTCGGCATGTTGATGTCAGAGAGGATGAGTCCCACCTTCTCTTCGCTCAGCTTGGCCAGGGCCTCCACTCCGTCGCCGGCCTCGTGAACTTTGCCCAGCGGCACCTCAGCCTGCAACAGGACACGCTGCAGGATTTTGCGGATGGCCGCCGAATCGTCCACGATCAGAATATCTACCGCCATTTGGTCTCCCTCGTCGTTGGAACTGCTTCTGAAGTCTCATCGACTCTAGGGCCTGGGGCTTGAGGGAAATGTGAGTGGGGGCTAAAGGGCGACGGAAGGCCAGGAACCGGGCCGGGAGCCCGGGGGAGGTGCTGGATTGAGCGAAGCGCGACGGACGGCGAGCGGTGCTGGATTGAGCCCGCAGGCCGGGGGAGGTGCCGCGCGTTGGGTCAGAGGGCGGCGAGGATGGATTGCGTGACGGCGGCGGTGGTGGAGGTGCCGCCGAGGTCGGGGGTTAGTTCCTGGCGGGCGGCGAGGGTTTTGACGATGGCGTTGTGGACGGCCGAGGCAGCGTCGGGTTCGCCGAGGTGGTCGAGCATCATGGAAGCGGAAAAGAGAGTGGCCATGGGGTTGGCGATGCCCTTGCCGAGGATGTCGGGGGCGGTGCCGTGGACGGGTTCAAACATGGAGGGGAAGCGGCGAGTGGGGTCGAGATTGGCGCTGGCGGCGAGGCCGATGCTGCCGGTGACGATGGCGGAGAGGTCGCTGAGGATGTCGCCGAACAGGTTGGATGCTACGACGACATCGAAGGTGTGCGGGCGGCGGACGAAGTTCATGGCTGCGGCATCGACCAGGAGGGATTCGGTGGTGATGTCGGGGAACTCGGCGGCCACCTGTTGGAAGGCGCGGTCCCAGAGGACCATGCTGTAGCCCTGTGCATTGGATTTGGTGATGGAGGCGACGCGTTTGCGGCCGTTGCGGCGGCGTGCGAGTTCAAAGGCGTGGCGGATAACGCGTTCGCAGCCGCGGCGGGTGAAGACGGAGGTTTGGACCGCGACCTCTTCGGGCTGGTGGTGATAGAGGAAGCCGCCAATCTGGGCGTACTCGCCTTCGGTATTTTCGCGGACGACAACCATGTCGATATCGCCCGGGTTGCGGCCGGCGAGCGGCGAGGGGACGCCATCGAAGAGGATGGCCGGGCGGACGTTTGCAAACTGGTCGAAGCCGCGGCGGATGGGCAGGAGCAGGCCGTTGAGCGTGAGGTTATCGGGGAGGTCGACGTGGCCGACGGCGCCGAGGAGGATGGAATCGTGCGAGGCGAGTTGCTCAAGCGCATTGGGCGGCATCATGGCGCCGTGCTGGAAGTAGTATTCGGCGCCCCAGTCGAAGTGGGCAAATTCGAAGTGGACGTTGAACTTTTGACCGGCGGCGCGGAGGACGTCGAGGGCGGGCGGGATGACCTCCTGGCCGATGCCGTCGCCGGGAATGACCGCGATGGAGAAATTGCGCATAGAAGAGGACATCGTAACAGACGGGAGGAGTACGGGAGCCGTGCGGGAAGCGGCGGGCGTAGGGGCCGATGTACACTAGCGGTTTCATGCCCAACAATTCACCCTTTTCACTCGAGGGAAAGACCGCCCTCGTTGCCGGCGCAAGCCGCGGTATTGGTCTGGCGATCGCGAAAGAGATCGCCGCTGCTGGCGCGCATACGATTCTGGCCGCGCGCTCAGCCGATAAATTGCAGCAGGAAGTGGACGCGCTGAAGGCTCAGGGGTACTCGGCCGCCGCGCACACGCTGGATGTATCGTCGAACGAAAAAGTCGATGAAGCCTGCGTGGACATGCCCGAGCTGGACATCCTGATCAACGTCGCGGGCACGAACGTGCGGAAGCGATTTGAAGAGTACACGCCGGAAGAATACAACCTGATTCTGCAGACGAACCTGCATGGGATCGTGCGGCTGACGCAAGTGCTTGGTAAGCGGATGGTGGACCGGAACAAGGGCGGGAAGATCGTGATGATCGGTTCGCTTACTTCGCTGATCGCCTTCCCGTTTTTGGCGCCGTATGCGATCACGAAGAGCGGTTTGTGGGGGCTGACGCGGGTGCTGGCGGCCGAGTGGGGCAAGTCGAACATTCAGGTAAACTGCATTGCGCCGGGCTTTATCGAAACGGATTTGAACCGCGAGATGTGGAAGCCGGAGTTTATGCGGGACTGGCTGAAGTCGGGACAGGCCAATCCGCGGCTGGGTACGCCGGAAGATATTGCGCCGCTGGCGGTGTTTCTGAGCTCGCGTGGTTCGGACTATGTGAC
>JBDTVQ010000048.1:0-25812 GCA_040007195.1 Acidobacteriota bacterium
CTTCGCGCGGCGATCCCGATCCGGGCGCTTCCAGCTGAATGGCAAATACACTCAGGCCATCGGGCATGGCAATGCGGCGGGCTCGGGGCGCGGGCGTCACGCCGCCGGCAGGAACGTGCTTCAAAAGCTGCATGCACGAGAGCGCATAGAAAGTTGCCAAAGGATTGGGCTCGCCATCGGGCCTATCTTGGAAGCCGCCTTCGGAAGTCTGTAGCGATTCGATCCACGCCGCGCACTTCCCGGCATCTTTCGGCTTCGCGCCCAGTTGTTCCAGCACCTGCAGTGCGCACCATGTATACGCAAGGTCGTCCACCGCACCCAGCTTTGGCTGCGGCATCCAGGTGAAGCCGCCGGAATCCGTCTGGCAGGCGCGCACCCATTCCGCCAGGCCCGGTGCCGGCGGAAGCTCCATGCCAAGATGCTCCGCGGCGAGCAATCCCCATCGCGTGTTCATCACGTGGCCGCCCGTGCCGTCTGCCGCTGGCGTGTTGTTGAAGGTCCCATCCGGACGTAAACGTTCCAGGAAATAGTCGCGCCATGCACGGTCGGCGTCCGAAGGCGAAAGTTTCAATAGATACCGGATGTGCACGGCCATCGCCTGGTTCTGCAGCACAGGCTGCTTGTGCAGCTCATAACGCGGCGTCAGCACCGAAGGCGCTGTCCAGGAGGATGCAGGCTCGCGGAAACTCTCGATGGATTCGCCCAGCCACAGCAGTGTTTGCACTTGTTCGAAATCGAGCCGCCACATGGGGCGGTCCGTGCGGCGCGGTTCAGGCGCGGGATAGTGGTCGCGCACGAAGGCGGCCACGCGCGCTGCGTCCGGCGTCTTCACCCCCAACAGGTGGTGACAGCCGACGGCCGCGAAGGAGGGCGTGAGTTGTGCCTGCACGTCGCTTGACCAGCCATAGGCGCCTTCAGGACGGCGATGTTCGTCGAGGTACCCGAGAATTCGCCGCCGAAACCGTTCCGGCCAAGCCACGCCGCCCACTGCCGTCGAGGCGAGCAAAGACATTAAGGATCGGCGCGTCATGAGCATGAAAGGTCCTCCCGGCTTTTGGATTCTACAGGATTGGGATGGCGCCTTTGCTTCAAGACAAGCACCGATAAGAAATCGGCCCGAAATTGCTTGCGTGTTTCCCAGGATTGAGCTAAGATTTTCACTGCTCGAGGGAGCCTGGACTTGGTTGGGATCCAGCAGTGCAATTCTCCGAACACTGCTCAGTTGCTAGTGGCCGAGAGGTTCGGAAATGCAGGTTTGGCTCCATGCGTGTGCGCATGTGGCGGCAGAGGCCGCCGCCGAAGCTCGCTTCGCGCTCACAGCCGCGGGATTAGAAATCGCAGCCCACAATGTCTGGCCGCCGCCAGGCAAAGGCATTCTTCTTTTTGACACCGCCGACGACGATTTCGGCAAGCTCTTGCGCGGCCTTCACGCAGCCGAAGACCGGTGCCTCATCGCTCTCGGTGTCCGGCCCCGTCAGCCTTCGGAGTGCAGCCCCTGGCCGCTGCTCGAAGCTGGTGCGTCCGACGTCCTTTTCTGGAACGGAAGAGAAACCGCGCATGAAATCGCCGCGCGCCTGAAGCGCTGGGAAGTAGTCGACGAACGCGTGCGCTCGCCGATCGTAAGAGAAAACATGATCGGGCGAAGCGCCCTGTGGTGCAAGATGCTGCGGCATCTGGTCGAGGCGGCGGTCTTCTCCCAGGAGCCAATTCTGCTCACCGGCGAAAGCGGCACGGGCAAGGAACTCGCCGCGCGTCTCATCCACGGTCTTGACACTCGCCGCGCGAAGCGCGAACTGGTCGTCGTCGATTGCACAACGTTGATGCCCGAACTGGCGGGCAGCGAGCTATTCGGCCACGAGCGTGGATCTTACACGGGTGCCGTCGCCCCACGCGCCGGGGCGATTCAGCTCGCACACGAAGGCACGCTCTTCCTCGACGAAATCGGCGAGCTCGGCCTGACGCTGCAGGCCCAACTGCTACGTGTGATTCAGGAGAAAACGTACAAGCGGGTCGGCGGCAACCAGTGGCATAAGGCCGAGTTCCGCCTGGTGGCGGCCACCAATCGCGATTTGCGCGCGATGGTCGAGGAGGGCACCTTCCGGCGCGACCTCTATTACCGCATCGCCAGCGTGCCCATCGTTCTTCCTCCGCTGCGTGAGCGCCGGGACGATGTCATCCCCCTCGCGCGCCACTTTATTCGTGGCATGAACCAAAGCGGCGCACAGGATCTGTTGCTCGACCCGGCGCTCGAAGCCTATCTGCTGAGCCGCGATTATCCCGGCAACGTGCGTGACCTGCGCCAACTCGTGGCAAGAATGATGCACCGCCATTGCGGCACGCGTATGATCAGCCCGGCTAGCCTGCCCGATCAGGAACGTCCGAGTGCGAGCGGGCAATTAGCGCTCTGGCCTGACGACTCATTCCTGAGCTCGGTGCGTAATGCACTCGCGCTCGGCGTCGGCCTGCAGGAGATCGCCCGTGAAGCGAAGGAGGCCGCGCTCAATGCCGCAATGGAACTGGAAGACGGCAGCGTGAAGCGGGCAGCCGAGCGATTGGGTGTCACCGAGCGCGCCATACAGTTGAGGCGCGCCAAAGGACCGGCGGTGCAGAGCGACCCGCAACGTCAGGCCGAATCCGCATAGTCCTCCTTGATCCACTTCCAGATATTTTCCAGCACGTTTTTGTCAAGGCGGATCCCTCGATTTACGTCGCTGAGCACGCCCGGTGACGGATCCGTGCACGTGCCCGTCTTCTGGTGAAACTCGCCCGTGTGGATGCCCACCAGATATTGCTTCCCCTTCGACTGAATCCACATTGGGCTGCCGCTTTGCGCTTTGCACGTGTCGGCGTCGTGAATCAGGTACTGTGCGGGCCCACCGGAGCGCAGATCGAGGATCCGGCCCTTATCACTAAACTGAGCGCTACCCGCCAGTTCGTCCTTGTCGAGGAGACAATCTTTGAAGCCTGGAGGCGCAGGTGCATTTTGGTTCGCATAGCACCGCGCGCCGGGCACGGAGGCGATACGCGGCAGATAGCCGCATTTGTCGAAGGGGTAGCCGGACACATGCACGGCCTGTTTGCGAAGCTTGGCCGGCTCAAGATATTCAATCCGCGTGTCGTTGTATGCTTCCCGGCTACCCCAGTAGCTCAGCGTGTGTGGGCCAGTGTCGGGAAACTTCCTTCCGCCGATAGTGTCCTCAAGAACGAGCAATGCGTAGTCGTGGCATGAACCGGGCCCAGGCGTGTATTCCTTGGGAAACTTCTTGTCCGCGACCTTCCAAGTGCCGAACGGCCGTTTCTTCACGTTTCTTCCCGGAGTGACCTCAATCGACCCGGGACGCACGACGGTGCCGTTGTTTTCCTTCCACCAGACGACATGGGCCGCTGTCAGCACGTGCCGCGGGCCAATCAGCAGTCCCGACCCCACGGCCGGTTTTGGCTGGCCGGCGACGCGGCAGACGATTTGACAGATCCAACGATAGGGCAGCTTCGTGGTGTTCCTCACCGGCGACCGCGTGTCGCGATTGCCGACGAGTTCGTCTTCCATCTCCGCTTCGCCAGGTAAGATCGTGCCGTACCCCAACTGCGGATGGATCACCCAATCCGGTGCCATCACCCGCTCCTATTTGCCCATCCACTTGTGGATATTGTCGAGCATGTTCGTCGTTACGCGAACAGCCCGGTTGGCGTCAATTGTTGCGCCCACCGGTACCACATCCTTGCAGCTTCCCTTCGCAATGGAATATGGCCCCGTGTGCACGCCGATCAGGTAGCGCATGCCGCTGTTCTGGACCCACACCGGACTCCCGCTGTGTCCCTTGCAGGTATCGGCGTCGTAAAGGAACAGATGCGCGCCTCCGCCCGGCGGTAGGGGATCTAGCATCCTGCCGGTATCGCCAAACTGGGCCGTCGCATGCAGGCCCGCGTTGAGGCACGCCGTCAGGTCCTTCGACAAGGGCGCAACGGGAGCATACTTGCAGTTGTCGCCGCGTTTGAATTTCTGAATGGGCAAATAGCCGCATTTGTCGCCTGGATAGCCGGCCACTTGGACTTTCTGCTTGCGCAGCTTTTCGGGGTCGATGAACTCGAGGCGTGTATTGTTGCCGCTCAGAAAATCGCCCCAGTATCCCAACGGCTTGTTGCCGATGGTGGCAAAGCGCTTTCCGGAAATCGATGATTCCAGCTCCAACAGCGCGTAGTCGAAGCATGGATTCTGGTCGTTCATCCATTCGTTCTTGCACTTGAACCCCGACATCTTCACCGTACCGAACGGCTTGCTTGACCTGTCCTGCCCTGGAGAGGCGGTCACCGCCTTCGCCGTCAAGACCTTTCCGCCAAAGGTGTTCCGGACATTGTGCCCGGCCGTGAGGATGTGTTTTGGGCCGATCAACGTCCCCGTTCCGGCGAATTGGACCGCCGCGCCGCCGGCAAACCCCGGATCCTGGTAGGTCATCGCCAGGCGGCAGATGTAGCGGTAGGGGATCTTCGTCGTGTTCTTTATGGGGCTGCGCGAATCGCTCTTGCCGATGATTTCTTCCTCCTGATCCTCCTCTTCGAACTCGGCCTCGGAAACCATCGTTCCGAATCCGAGCTGCGGGTGGAACAGCTTGGGGTCAAATGCCGGCGCCGCTTCGCCCGGCCCTTCGAATTCGTATTCGCCGGATTCTCCGCCGTACTCTCCTTCGAGATCGGATTCCTCCATCTCGTCGAAAAACTCCATCGAGTCTTCAAACTCGGCTTCCGCGTAATCAAAGCTGCTTCGCATGTCATTACCTCCTTGCCTTATCTACTGGTTCTCGACTGGGATGATGCATTGGCCGCCAATCTGTCACGCAACAGAAGGCCAGGCATTACCGAATTCACCGGTTCGACTGTCAGATCGACGCCTGTCACGGCCCGATAGGCGTGCAGATAACCCTGGATCTCCGGCTTCCAGTAATGCGCCCACGCCTTGGCCACATCGCCCGACACTTCGTCGTTCCAATTGCCGAAGCGGATCGACAGCATTACCTGCTCGCCGAATACCGCTAGATTCCGGAAGTGGGTGATGCTCGCCGGATTCCAACCCTGCATCGTCTTCATGGCGTCCACCTGTCCCATCCAGCCTTCGCTGTAGGGCACCATCGGCCGGCCGCGCAGGAAGTCTCGAATCTCAGGACGCGCCAGCAGCCACTGCATGATCATCATTTCCGTGCGGGCCGTCCACGGCAGATCGCCGTATTGGTTGTGCATGCCTTCGGCCAACAGCAGGTGAACCTCTTTCAGTGCGTTCAACAGCGGAAACCCGTCGGGGATCACCATCGTGTTCGCCTCTTCTTTGAAGAACACCGCGCAGCGATAGAGCAGGTTGTGGAACGCATCGAGGAACCGCGAGCGGCTGTCGGCGGAGGCGAGCTTGGGCACTGCTTTGCCCACGAGATTGATGCCGTAGTGGTGGTCGTACTCATAGGCTCGGCGGCCCAGTGTGAGGCGATGGATCTCGTCCTGCAGATAGCCCCACAACAGATTGCCCACGGGCCGCAGAGAGTCCAGCTCAAGGTGCGTCAATGCATCCTTGTCGCCGTTGCTGCGGCGGTTCTGGAAGCGCATGGTGAGTGCGTTCATCGACTGCACGAGCATTCCCTCTTCGAGCCAATACGACCAGATGAGTTCGATCAGACAGGGGCAGCTGAGCCGCGACCGCACAATTCCGAAGCAGTACGGAGAGTCGATGAGCGGCTCACCTTTCAAGGCACCATCGACGATGCGCTTCAGGTAGGGCAACACTTTGATGCCCATGTGATCTTCGAGGTAGCCGCTCAAATAGTCGCGTGCCCGGTCGCCGTCAACCGATTCACCCAGGCGGGTCTCTTCAAGGCCGACCATCTCGTCGGTACTCTCATCGAGGAACACGCCGCACTCCATCAGCAGGAACGCCTCCGTAGCCGCGCGTAGCAGATTGTAGGTGTCCACGCCGTGATAAGGCGCCAGCAGCTGGCGTTTGCGCTGCCGCAATGTTCGATCGACGCGCCGGGGATTCTGATTCGCGCAGTCGCCCGGTCTCGGCTCGCCATCGTCGTCGCCGCCGACGCTCTCGTTTTGGCAAAGTACGCGATTGATGAAATCGTCGTACCTGGGGAATTCCATCGCGGCCGAACGATTTTTGATGGTGATCCAAAGTCCGGCTATGTCGCCGGCGATGGGGGTCGGCGCGGTGACCCGCGTGCCAATCGTCCCGCCGGTGATCTCCACGCGGTAGGGTTCAGGTAGATCGCTGCCGTTTTGTGGGGGAAATGATCCTGTGCTCATGTTTGTTCTCCTGTCCTCTGAATCTCTGGCGCCGGGCAAGCCACGGACGGTTCGTTAAACCTCCGCAGTGCCCATTCGACTAACAATTCACGCAAGAATGCCGATTCGCGTCCGGCTGTCATGCGGCCTTCAAAGCGTGCCTGCCCGATTGCGGCGATGGCGATGGTCGGCGGCAAATCGCGGCCATGCGAGCCCGAACGCACGCTCGGGCCAAGTTCGCGCAGCGCCGCGGGGCTGCGCCGCCGTTCCCGCAGATCGCTTAGCGACTTCCCGCCCAGCGCCGGCGGCCGGAAGCTGAGCAGCAAATCGAGGAATTCTGGGATGCCATCGAGCAGCGTTTGAATCAGCTCGCGGTTCTCTTCCGTCCTTCCGTCCAGCGGGTACAACTGCTCCCACGCGGCGGCCATCTGGCGCCATTGCGAATCTGGATACAACGCACCGCCGATGGCGCAGCTCAATTGAACGCGCAGCCAGGGAAATGGATGCGGATCGTCCATGCCGATGCGAAACACAAACGCCACGGGCAGGCTCACTACGCCGATCAGGCCGACAGTCGACGTGATGCCCAGCTTCAGTACGGACCAGTAATCGGCCACGATCTCTGAAATCCACCGCTCGAAATACGCCCATGCCGACAGCGGGTTCCCGCGCGAACGCCCATGCAGCTTCGGCCGTAGCGCCGTCACCAGGTCGAGCACCGCCGCCACCTGATGCCCTACTTCGTGAACTAGCGACGATCCGATGCCGCTGCCGACCATGCGCTCGCGCGGCATGCGAATCAAACCCACGGGATTGTCGCCGCCTCCTGGAAGCCGCGTGCGCGCCCGCCTGATGGCCGCACCCTGTCCGCGGTCCAGGTAGCACAACACAGGCGGCAGGCCTCCCGTGTAGCCGGGAATCTGCATGCTTTCGCTCGCCACTGCGTCGAGCCCCGCTAACTGAATGCCGTGTTCATGCTCGCTGCGCTGTACCAGGACATCGGAGTAGATGTCGAAATGCGACAGCAGAAGATTGAATCGCAGCTTGAGAAACGCCAGCCGTTTCTGCGCTTGGGCGGGAGCAGGCTCCTCTTCCATCCAATCGATGAGCGTGGTCATCGATTGGCGCAAGTCGTCGATCTCCTTGTCGAGGTGGCCCTGAATCGCCCGCTGGGCCTCCAACGAGGCACTCGCCGCGCCGACCATCGTCATGTGGAGCGCAAAGGGCATGATGCGATCCAGCCGGCTCACCAGCGAGCGTGCTTCGCCCGAGATCAACGACAATGCGGTTGCGACGGCGTCCATGGCTCTACATGTCAAGCAAGATGATCTGGCGGCCCCGGCGCACCCAGCGTCCGCTCTGACCGTGGTGTTGCGATTGCGCGGTTGCGCCATAACCTCCGCGAGGTTGCGGCGGACGGCGATGGTTGCGAAGGCCCGGAGCATGGCGGGCGGCGGCGCGATCCACCGCTTCATGTGCGGCCTGCTCGGGACTCACGGCGTTGGCGTCGGATATTTGCGCCACGGCTTCGGCACCGAAACGCACGAATCGGCGCGCGACTTCGAATTCCTGATCCTGCGGACTCATGCCTTCGAGTTCGAGGCCAAATATCTCGCCAGCGTCTTCGGTTGTCGGCTCAGGCGCGGCGGCTTTGGCCACGCTCTTCACGGCGGAACCCAGCGCGGTGGCCGCGCCCACCACGGGACCCAGCCCAGGAACGGCTGTGAGTGCCGCACCCTTAAGAGCCTTAAACAACGCCCCGCCGATTGGCGACTTCACGAACTTCTTCACGCCGCGCGCCACGCGCTTGATGAATTTGCCGAGGAATTGGTCGAGTTCGTCTTCGTCATTCACCTCGAGCAATTCGGCGGCGAGTTCCATCTCGTCCACTTCGTTAAGGACGTTGGACGGGTGCCCGCCACATTTGCAGGGGGCTTGTTCGGACTCAAACTCGTAGCTCTCGTTGTCGGATTCAAACTCAAGCTGAGTACGGTCGATGTTGTGCATGCAGCGTCTCCTTACGGATGCTGATAGATGCACGTGCCTTGCCAGCGCTAAGTGGTTGAATTTGGGCGCGGGGGATCGAAGTTACCTTCGGATTGCGCGGGGCGTGGGAGGAGGGGCGCGAAGTTACCTTCGCGTGGGTTACGGTCGTGGGCCGTAGTGAGGCGGGGCTTGTCCCAGTTCGAGCGCGCCGAGGTCAGGCGCCTGGCCGGCAAAACCGTCCGTGATGTTGGGCAGTTTCACGCCCTTATCCACGGCCGCCGAGCCTGGCCTCAGCCGGAAGTCGGAATCTTCGGCCTTGTAAACGGTTTGAACCTTCTTCAGATCCTTCGCGTCGAGCCGCTGCACGTTCACAAAGATGTCGTAGTCTACACCGACGCTGTGAGTATCCTGCCCCGTTGCTTTGCTGTAGTCGGCGAGAGTGGCAAAACGGCGCGTCTGCAAGGTGGGGTTCGCCCCGAAGCCACCGCGCGCACCGGCACCGCCGCCCATGCCGGGCCGTGGTCTCGGCAGCAGAAGTCCGCTGTAGTCGGCAAGCACGTTCGGCGGAGGCGAGTTCCACATGAACGACGTCTCGGCTCCGGGGTTTGGACGGAAGCCGTTATAGTCCGAAGTGCTGTAGTTCGTGTTGGTGCTGACGGTGAAGATGGCAGGTGAGGAGTTTTCGCCGAGCATCAGGTTATTGCGCCAGTGAACATTGGCCGACGAGCCCGTCGAGCTCTCCGTGAGGATCGTGTTGTTGTAGAAAAGCACTCCGGCCGCGCCGTTGGTCATGCGTAGCGCGCCGCCGGGAGCGTGATAGGCGATGTTGCGAATCCAATAGATCGGGCCGCCAATCGCCGGCTGGTTACAGAACGGATGCGATGCCGAGTTCACCATCATGTTTCGCATGACGCGCACGTTGTGCATGCTGCCGTCGATCTCGAAGGCATTGTCATGAAAGTTGGTCATGTAGTTGTTGTAGAAGTCGATGGCCACGGGCCGCTTGCCCCAATCGGCTTTTGGCGGATAGTGCGGGCCGTCGATGGCGTGCGAACCATCGGGGTTGCCGTAGGTCTCAATGTCGACGCCGTCGTGAAAATCGGCGATGTAGTTGTAGGCGACCACGTGGCCCGGCCCGTAGAGCCGCACCGCCGTGTAGGAGTCGAGCTTCGGTGGGAACGCCTGGCCATCCACGCCCTTGAACTGCGCCCAGAATGGCCCATTCCAGCCGAATAGATGCTTCGAATCGTCGCGGCCCAGGAACACGCTGTCGGCGACATAGAAATCGCTTGAGCCGGAGTAGTTCGTGAAGATCGCGGTATTCACGTTCTCAAAGCGGCAGCGCTTCACCGTCAGCCCTTTCGATCCGGCGATGAATTGCGTCCCCGCCCAAATGGCGATGTCGGTGTTGCGAATCGTGACGCCTTCAAAGTAGTTGTAGTTCGCGATCTTGGTGTTGAAGAGGTTGAAATTGCCGTTGCCGTCGAAGATTACTTCGCCATCGCCCGCGCCTTTGATGACGATGGGTTTCTCCGGTGTGCCGCTCGCCGTCAGATAGTATGTGCCTTCAAACGGCGTGGTCGCGTTGATGGTGATATCGCCCGTATAGTATTCGGGGCTGTACTTGTAGAGCCCGGCGTGCACGAGGATCACATCACCAGCCTTCACGCGCGGACGCGCCGCCGCGACGGTGTCGCCTCCGCCGCAGTAGTAGTTGTAGGCGCACATCAAACCGTCGAAGGCAGGCTCGACCTTCGTGCCCTTGTAAGTAGGCGGGTACACGTGAAACAAACGGCCGCCCTCCGCGGGCTGCGGCTCCGGACGCGTGCGCACGGTCACGGTTTTGGTTACTGATTTGCCGGCTTGACCTTGAAGACCGTCGGGATCGGTAAGCACGAAGCGCGCCTCATAGGTCGTTCCGGGCTCGAGGTCGAGGATACTCCCGGCAAACATATTGGGCGAAACGACGTCGAACACGCCCTCGGCTTGGTAAATGCGCTCGCCCTGCAGCCGCAGCAGCGGCATCGCCTGTTTCCAAGCGCCCTCGCCCTGCTTGCGATAGTGGACTTCCACCTGCGCGTTGCGGTTGTCGTCGCCGGCGATCATCCATTCGAAACCCAGATTGATCAGCGTGGGATTTTCGGTGACGAATTCGCCGGGCGTGGTCCGGATCTGAGTTTGCCCAAAGGCAGCGGACGCAAGCGCAAAGAAGGCAGCGAAAATTTTCACCGCATGATTATGTCAGAACCATATGCCGAGCAAATAGGCGGGCGTTTGGCAAAGCATCATCCGCACTTCACGCCCGTTAAGTCCACGCGCGGCGAACTCACGCAGCATCTGCGCGTGGCCCTGCAGGGGCTCCACTTCCGCGGACAATCCCTCGCGCACGGCGCGGGCGAAGCCATACCAATCGAGCAAGAATGCCCTCCGCGCAAAGGCCACGCGCGACTTTTGCCAACTGCTATCGCATGATGCCGCAGCCGGAGCCGGTGCGCGCGGCATTTATCGACGAACGGCCGCGTATTTCGACGCAACAACTGGATATGGGAACCACCGCGAAAGCCGCGGCAGCTGTTCTACTTCGAATGGTTGGTGGAGGCGGCGGGAGTTGAACCCGCGTCCGAAATGGCCGGCCCTAGAAAGCCTACGTGCGTATCCGGCTGTTTAATTTCGGCCCCAACCGCGACAACCGGCGCCCCGGAGAAGGCCTAGTTCGATTGATTTAAGGCCTCGGCTACGAACAGAAGCCTACGCCCGATCCCGCCAGATGACGCCAGTACACCCCCATGCGGGCCTGTGAGTGGTGGCGGCCGCCTAATTAATTAGGCAGCGTATGCAAACTGCGTGTTGGCAGTTTTGTGTTTCCAGTCGTTTAACGGGAGCCTGGAACCCGGCACGCCTTCCTAGAACAAATCCATCCCGTCGAAGCCGTTACGCCCCCCTTTCATTCCCATTGTATCAGCGGGCACAAAATGGGCTTACCCCGTGGCGGGACCCGCAGAGCTGTTAACCGCGTTAGGATGTACGGCATGCACCGGAGAGGCTTTTTTGCGCGATTGATGGGACCGGCTTGGGCCGGGTATGCCGTGATGGATCAGGCGCTGTTCCGGGCGGCGCGCGCGAGGGCGCAATCGAACGTCCCGGTGGCGCTGCCGAAGCTGTTCGATTTGCACAAGGCGGCCGAGGGGGTGTACCTGGCACAGGCGCGTCCGCAAACGATGGTGAATTGCAACGCGGTAATCATCGAGAACGCTGCGGACCTGTTGATTGTCGATGCGCATTCAAAGCCGTCCGCGGCGGCAAGCCTGGTACGGCAGATTCGCGCGGAGATCTCGCCCAAGCCGGTGCGCTACATCGTCGCGTCGCACTTCCATTGGGACCATTCGCAGGGGCTGCCGGCGTACCGGAAGCTGGCGCCGAAGGCGGACATCTTGTCGAGCGAGGTGACGCGCCGGATGATCGACAGCGAGAGCGTGCCGCGGATCAAGCAGCAACTTGAGTTGGCGGGGAAGCAGGCGGAGGATTACAAGAAACGCGCTGGGGCGGCGACGGGTGCCGACAAGGCGACGTGGACTCGGATGGCACGCGAGACGGATGCCTACATCGCCGAGATGAAAAACTTTGCGCCGGAGCTGCCGGACATTACGCTCGACCGCGATCTCATCCTGCACGACAAGGCCCACGACCTGCACCTGGCGTTTCGCGGGCGGGCGCACACGCCCGGCGACATTGTCGTGCACTGTCCGCAGAAGAAAGTGATCGCGAGCGGCGATGTGCTGCATGCCTCGGCTCCCTTCATTGGCGACGGATATCCGCGCGATTGGCCACGTACGCTCTTGGAGTTAGCGAGCTTCGAATTCGGGACTATTGCGCCGGGGCATGGAGCCCTACAGCAGGGCAAGACGGTGCTGTACCAGATGTCGCGTTACCTCGAAGAACTGACGATCGCGGTGGACAGGGCTCGAGGAGCGGGCAAGAGCGTGGAACAGGTCAAAACCGAGGTCACGGTGGCGTCGTTGAAGTCATTGAGCGACGGGGGTTACGGAGAGAAGGTGGCGCAAACGATCTTGGGGTATCGCATGATCCCCCCGCCACGTCCTACCATGGAACAAGTGCTGGCCGATGCTGTGCGAACGAACGTGGAGCAGGTTTATCAGCGTCTCGGCAGCGCGTAAGAGGACATGACCGAAACCATCGCCGCACCGGAAACCGGAACGGGAGCCGGTACGCATGAAGAACACGCCGCGTTGTGGAACGTGGTGTTGCTTGACGACGACGACCACTCCTACGACTACGTGATCGAGATGCTGTGCAAGCTGTTTCTATGTACGGAAACGCAGGCGTTCCGGCACGCGGTGGAGGTGGACACGATGGGGCGCACCGTGGTGCTCACGTGCGAACTGGCGCAGGCGGAGTTCGCGCGGGATCAGATTCACGGGTATGGCGCGGACCCGCGGATGGTGCAGTCGCAGGGGAGCATGTCGGCGATTGTCGAGCCCGCGGCCGGCTGACCGGCGGGCATCCGCGGCCCAGGCGCGAGAGGCGCGCGAGAGGCATTGGACCCGATCGGGCAGGCGGACGGTCCCACTCCATTTATGCCGGCATTTCTTTGGGCCGGTGCCAGGCGAGGAGTTGTTCGCGGAGCCGGGACGCAGTGGCGGCGTGCGCGGGGTCACGGGCCAGGTTATGGGATTCGGCGGGGTCGGTGCGGAGGTTGTAGAGCTCGGGCATGTCATTCACCCAGAGGTTGTATTTCCAGTCGCCGGTGCGGATCATATAGCGAGCCTGGTTTGTGCCCAGGGCATATTCGGCGAAGACAGGCCTTGTAGCGGGCGCGGCGGGGTTGGTGAGCAGGTGGGAAAAGCTGGGCTCGTCGAGTCCTTCGGGCACGGGGAGGCCACAGGTGTCGAGAAGTGTCGCGGCGAGTCCGACCTGGGTGACGGGCACGGTGCAGGTTCCGCCGGGTGCGATATGGCCGGGAGCGCGGAAGATGAGGGGTACGCCGCAGGAGGGTTCATAGAACATGCTCTTCTGCCAGAGGCCATGTTCGGCAAGCATTTCTCCGTGGTCGGACGAGTAGACAACGAGGGTGTCCTCGTGAAGGTTCAGTTCGCGGAGGGCGGCGAGGACTCCGGCAAGGACATGATCGAGGAAAGCAATGTTGGCGTAATACATGGCGATGCGCTGGCGGGCGGCCGCGGCGTCGCGCAGCTCGGGCGTGGGGCCATGGAAGCGCGCGCCCTCGCCGATCACCTTCGGTACTTGCGTGGCGTCGAGCTTGCCCCACGTGGGCGGGAGGGGCATGTCGGCGGCACGGAAGCGCGAGGCCCAAGCATCGGGCGGCATGAAAGGGTCGTGGGGCTTCAGGTAGGACGAGATCAGGAAAAAGGGATCCTTCGTACCGAAATTACGTAGGAAGCGGATGGACTCGCGGGCGACGAAAGATTCGAAGTGGTCGCGTTCGGCGAGCAGCGAGGGGCGGCCGGTGTGGACGAAGCCTTCGCGGTTGTCGAGGGTGCGGGCGTTCTTCCATGGGTCGCCAAAGTCCTTCCAGAGGGCGTCGATTTGGGGGTTACCGGAGCCGGAGTTGGGGCGGGCGAGTTCGTCGGCATAGAGTTTGGACTGCGGGCCCAGGTATTGGAACCAGTCGTTGAAGTCGAGGCGGTAGTCGAAGCCGTGGGTCTGTCCGTCGACGAAGTGCATTTTGCCGATGAGCCCGGTGACGTACCCGCGGGCGCCGAAGTAATGGGCCATGGTTTTGATATTCCAGGGCCAAGGGTTGGTGTTGTTGAAGACGCCGGTGGAATGGGCGTAGCGGCCTGTGAGCATGGAGGCGCGGGAGGGCGTGCAGACCGGATAGGGGCAATAGGCGGAGGTGAAGCGGACGCCTTCGCGGGCGAGGGTGTCGAGCGTGGGGGTATTTGCGATGGCGTTGCCGGCGCAGCCGAGGGCGGCGGGGCGGTGCTGATCGCTGAGGAGATAGAGGACATTTCGGGGGCGCCTGCCTTGGCGCGGCTGGGCGGCTTGTCCGGCGAGGGGCGCGGCGCCGAGTGGGGCGGCGGAAGCTGCGAGAAATTGTTTGCGGGTGAGCCTGGCCATGGTTGGCATTGTATGCAATCCGAGGCCGTCCGAGCTTGGGCCGCCGATGGGGCCTTCGGCACTTTTGACGCGGCCGGTGCGCGTGAGGCGTTTGATGGATTCGCGGAGTTGTCGAAAGGTGCCGAACTCTGTCGAAGCGTGTCGAACGAGCACACTCCCGAATTCGGGCCGCCGATGGATGCCGATTCCCGCCGATCGGACACTCGCGAAACTAGCGACCTACCAGCCAAGAGCGTTCGACGGGCTCGCAGATCTGTCGAGAAGCGTCGAAGGGTGTCGAATGAGAGTCCGCCCGAATTTTGGGCCGCGGATGGACGCCGATTCACGCGGATAGGCCGCCGGGCAGTTGAGCCGCGCAGGCGACAGCCTGCAATTCGCGAAGGTGTCGAAACCTGTCGAATGGTTGTCGCGATCAGGGAACGTAGCTCCGTCCCCACGGTAACGGCCGGTTTAGGCGTATGGGTGCCAGGGGACGCAGTATGTGGTTGAAGGTGAAGCAGGAATTATGAATGAGGAACCGGTGATCGCGCGGCGTCCGTGCCCGTTAGAATAGTTCTTTCCCTCCATGCATGACTTATCGTTTTTTCGCACCAATTTAGATGCCGTAGCCGAGCGGCTGGCCACTCGTGGATTCACGCTAGATGTAGAAGCCTTTCGGGCTATGGATGTCGAGCGCCGGGCGGCGCTGACAGAGAGCGAGTCGCTGAAGGCGCAGCGGAATGCCGAGAGTATGGAGATCGGCAAGCTAAAGAAGGCCGGAACCGATACGACCGAACTGCAGGCCAAAGTCCGGGCGATGGGCGACCGGGCGGCGGACTTGGAGAAGAAGGCCGCCGACCTGGATGAGAAGTTCCGGGAGTTGCTGGCGGGCATTCCGAACGCGCCGCATGAGAGCGTTCCGGTGGGCAAGAGCGCCGAAGATAACGTCGTCGTACGAGGTGGAGTGCCACCGCCGCCGCTTCCCTTCCCCGCCAAACCGCACTGGGATCTCGGGCCGGAGCTGGGCATCCTTGATTTCGACCGGGCGGCGAAGGTCACGGGTGCACGGTTTGCCGTGTACATCGATCTGGGCGCGAAGCTCGAACGGGCGCTGATTAACTTCATGCTCGACACGCACACGCGAGAGCATGGGTATACCGAAGTGCTGCCGCCTTTTATGATTAACTCGGCGAGCCTGTTCGGAACGGGCCAGTTGCCGAAGTTCGCCGACGACCTGTTTAAGATCGAAGGCACCGATTACTGGCTGGCGCCGACGGCCGAAGTGCCGGTGACCAACCTGTTCCGCGACGAGACGTTGGAGGCCGATGCTCTGCCAGTGTCGCTGTGCGCCTACACGCCGTGCTTCCGTAGTGAAGCCGGCAGCTATGGGCGCGACGTGCGGGGAATCATCCGGCAGCACCAGTTCCAGAAGGTCGAATTGGTGAAGTTCGCGCGGCCTGACCAGAGTTTCGACGAACTGGAGAAGCTGACGGGCGACGCCGAGGACATTCTGAAGCGGCTGGGGCTGCCGTATCGCACGGTGGTGCTGTGCACGGGCGATATGGGCTTTTCATCCGCCAAGACGTACGACATCGAAGTCTGGCTACCGAGCCAGAATGAGTATAAGGAGATCAGCTCCTGCTCTAATTTCGAGGCGTTCCAAGCACGGCGCGCATCGATCCGCTGCCGTGCCGGCAAGAAGACCGAGCCGCTGCACACATTGAACGGAAGCGGCCTGGCCGTGGGCCGGACGTGGGTGGCGATTGTGGAGAACTACCAGCAGGCCGATGGGACGGTGGTAATTCCCGAGGCGTTGCGCCCGTATTTAAACGCCGAACGTATTACGGGACGCGGCAAGCTGGGG
This sequence comes from Acidobacteriota bacterium, assembly GCA_040007195.1. Classification (GTDB taxonomy): domain Bacteria; phylum Acidobacteriota; class Terriglobia; order Bryobacterales; family Bryobacteraceae; genus JAFLBB01. The sequence goes on from JBDTVQ010000048.1 coordinate 16,196, forward strand.
TAGTCACAGCGCTCTTACGGTATTTTCGTGCTACGTAAATGATTGATTGCGCAGCGGTTGCCACGTTTGCGGCAAAATCTCGCAGCGCTGTATTTGGGATTGGTTCGATAAGCTGAATCCGGCGAGAGAAGTGCCGCCGAAACCTAAGAAACGGCGGCACATTGTGAGGCTGAGGATACGGATGGCCCGCAAATCCGGGGGTTAGGGATTTTCCCCCGGAGGATGCGGGCTATCCCTTTTTTAGGCTCCGATCGCTAATTAGGAGGACGAACCCCCAATGTCGACGACGCGTGGCAGGCTGATGGAAGTCTGCGTTCCGCTCTGTTTTTTGCTGTTGAGCTTCCGGGCCGTGGCAGCGCCGCCGCCCCCGCTGACGACCATTCAGGACCAGATCTACCGGGCCGATGGCACGCCATACGCCGGCTATATGGAAATTGAGTGGAACTCTTTCGAGACGTCGGATCAATCACAGATCGCCCAGCAATCGCTGCGATTGCGGATCTTCGGCGGCCAATTGCGGACGCAACTGGTGGCGACGACGACGGCAACGCCGGCGGCCTTTTATAAGGTGACCTATATCAGCGACGGAAAGACGCTGTTCACCGAGACGTGGAATGTGCCGCCGTCGACCTCGATTCTGCGAGTGCGCGACGTACGGGCGTCGCTGCCGGGCACGGTGGTGGGGGGCGGCGGCGGTGGCGGCGTCGGCAACGTGGGATCTGTCACCATCGCCGATGTCGACGGCTTGCAGGCGGCTTTGGACGAACGCATTCGAGCCGGCGCGTCGCTGGTGCCCGGGCGCGCCGTGGTCCTGAACGCATTCGGCGAAATAGCGACGGTAACGGGCGCGGACGCGGACTGTGTGCGTGCCGACGGAAGCACGGACTTGTGTGCTACGGGTGCTGCGATGGCGCTGGGCCCGATATTCCGCGACGGAGAAACGCCCACGGGCACTGTGAACGGAACGAATAGTGTGTTCACGCTGTCGGCCCAACCGGGCCCGGCCAGCAGCCTGCTGCTGTATCGCAATGGATTACTGCAAAAGACGGGAATCGACTATACGCTTTCGGGATCGACCATCACGTTCCTGTCCGGCGCGACGCCACAGGCTGGCGACATTCTGGTGGGAGTGTACCGCATTACGGGTACGCCGGCTTCCTATCCACAGGTGCTGTGTTCGAGCAGCGGTTCGGGGACGAGCCAGACCACGCTGCTTACCTTGGGCACGTGTACGATTCCGGCGAACGTCCTCCAGGAGGGCGACCGGGTTGAGGTGAGCTTCCTGTACACCCATGAGGGGTCGGCAATGGCGTTCGAGCATCGCCTGCTATGGGGGAGCACGACCGTGCAGGATGTCGCGCAGGGGACGTCGGAAACGGTCTCGGCATGCCGCTACGGGTTTGGAGCCGGAACCGCAACTATATATTGGAGCGGACAGAACTGGGGCTCGTCGGCAGCGGCGACGACGGGTGCGGGATCTTTCGCGCAAGCCTTCAACGTCCCGCAGACCGTTGCGTTCCAGGCGCGAATGACGGCGACTACGGCGGAAACGGTGACGCTTCGCAACTACACGGTTGTACGTTATCCGAAACCGTAAGGGAATTAGCAGTGGGCCGTTGGGGCCGTTAGTAGTGGGGTGAGCGCACCGGGATATACCCCACAACTACTACCCCGTGACGGCCCAGTACTATCGGAACGTTAGGGGGATTTCATAGGGCCTCTAGGGAATCAACCCAGTATTTTTGCCGCCTCACTCCAGGGATAATCAGATAGACCAAACTGGAGGAGGGAACCATGGTTCAAACGTGGAAGCGGATAATTTCGAATCTCTACTATGACCGACGCGGCCAGGACCTGATTGAATACGCGATGCTGGCGGCGTTTCTGACAGTGGCGGTAGGGGCGGTGTTTCCAACCGACATTGCGCCCAACATCAGCAAGGTGATGTCGAAAGTTACCAGCATGATGGACTCGTCGAACGCCTTCGGGTGATCAGGGAAGATATTTCTTAAGATCCGGGTTGAGTTGGGCCTGCACGTCTGGCTTGTCCAGGTCCTCTTTCAGAATCAGCCGGGGCGCAAGATCGTTGATCTTCGTCACCGGCTTGCCGGCAAGTTTGTCCAATGCGGCCTGGACCGATTCGGCGCCCATCTTGAATGGGTTTTGTACGACGAGCGAGTCGATGACACCGTTCTTGAGGTCGTCGAGAAGTGTGGGACTCCAGTCGAATCCTACCAGCTTTCCGGCCCATTTACGGCCTTTGACCGCCTGCGCCGCGCCAACAGCGGAAGACTCGTTCGAGGCGAACATCCCCTGGACATTCGGGAACGCGGTGAGCATATTTTCAGCCACTTGAAGCGACTTTGCGAAGTCGGCCATGCCGAACCGCTTGTCGACGATCCTGATGCCGGGGAATTTGGATTTGATCGTGTCTTCGAAGCCCGATTCGCGGGCCATCGTAGACGCAGCGCCCGGCTGCACGGCCACCATCACCACTTCACCTTTCCCGCCTAACACCTCACCCATCCGCTCGGCCGCCATCTTCCCCGCGCCATAATTGTCGGTCGCCACCTGGGACACGAAGTTCTGCGTGTCGACGGCGGAATCGAAGATGATGACGGGAATTCCCGCTTTTGACGCGCGATCAACGACTCCCGCCATGGCAGTTTTATCAATGGGGGCGACGCAAATGGCGTCCACATGGCGGTTGATCATCGCATCGACGATTTGAATCTGGCCGGTGAAATCGGTTTCCGATGCCGGTCCGTTCCAGATAATATCGACACCCGCCGGCTGGGCGACGCTCATCGCACCGGCGTGAACCGACTGCCAGAACATGTGGGCGCGGCCTTTCGGAATCACGGCGATGGTGCGCTTGGTTTCCCGGTTGCAGGCGGACAGGAACAGGGAAAGGGCCAGCGCGCACAGTGCACTTGCCCAGAAGGTACGGAGACGCATCGACAACTAGACTATGCCATTTGTTGGATCGCGCACAACGCAGCCTGCCCCGTTCCGGCTTGGCGCTGTGTGCTTTGTTGGATCGCCCACAACGCAGCCTGCCCCGTTCCGGCTTGGCGCTGTGTGCTTTGTTGGATCGCCCACAACGCAGCCTGCCCCGTTCCGGCTTGGCGCCGTGTGCTTTGTTGGCTCGCGCAGAACGAAAACGAATCCTTCGGGACGCGGCCGGGTTTTGATGCAAAGATTTGGCGCGCTAAGCACCGACGGTTTCCGGGGTGGCTGGCATCTCGCCGGGAGAAAAGGCTCTGGCTTTGCGGGACACGGACGGGAACCACCTGTCACGCAGGCGCAGGAATGGGATTTCGACGAGCCAGGTGGTGAAGAACGCAACACCAAGGGTGAGGCCAAAGGTTGCGGCCCACTGGACCAAAAGCGGAATCTCGATCCCACGGGCGAGGAGGCGGGGCTGCAGGCGGTCGGCGGTGAAGAGCACAAGGCCGTGCCACAAATAGAAGGCATACGAGGCCTGTCCTAACCTCGCCATGGCCCGCGCCGGCAGCGAGGTGTAGAGGGCGTCTTTGCGGGGTATTACGAGCGGTGCCAAGAGAAGGACGAAAGCCCAGGCGGTCAGCGAGAATCCAAGGGTGTATACGAATGGATGAGACTGATCGAGAAACGCGATGGGAGCCAGCAGCGCGATGCTGGCGGGCTGAATCCAGGCGCGGAACCGGTGGACCAGGGCTTTCAGGCCGTCCGGATGGAACGAGTGGAAGTAGGAGAGAATCACCCCGGCCAGGAGCGAATCCATGCGCAGGTGAGACGGAAAGATATGTGCGTAATCGGAGGTTTGCGGCTGCAGGAGCCAGGTCAGGACGCGCGCGCCAAGAATCAAGCCGAACAGGGAGGCAGCGGCCTTCGGAAGCACCGCGAAGGGATTCGCACCGCCCCGGCGGCCCAACCATGCAATGGCCACTGCGAGGATCAGGTAGAAATGCTCTTCGACGCCCAGGGACCAGGTGTGCCCCCACAACCCCTCCGCATAGTTCTGAACAAAGAGTGCCTCAGCCGTAACCGAAGACGCGGGCGGGGGCTCGCCGAAGAACACCTTCACCGCAAAGCTGCCGGCCAGGAATAGATAGAACTGGGGATAGATCTTGAACCCGCGGCGAATCAGGAATCGTCCGGCGCGAATGGATTGGGATGCCTGGTATTCGTGAAAGAGGAGTCCGGAGACCAGAAATCCGCTCAGCACGAAGAAGAGATCGACGCCCACCCAGCCTACCTGAGAGGCAATGGGGAAGCCGATGTGCCGGCAAAAGACGAGCAGAACGGCGGCCGCCCGCAGGATGTCAATGGACGGGTTTCGCACCTCATCCATAGAACGGCCGGGTGGTGCGAAAACATTATATTGGCAGCTCAATATGGGCTTGCGGGCGGCGCAGGATCCGCTTGCGGGCAGCGCAGCATCGGCTTGCGGGCGGCTCACAATGAGCGCGCAGCCCAGCTAAAGTAGCCTTCCCGCTCTGCCGATGAACCGGTATGCTGCAGCAGCATTCGCCGCAGGCGTTGACCGGGTCGTTGGCCGCATTGGTGGAGGGCGTTAGCCCCCAGGCCCTCGAATTGGCGATCGTCATCCCGACATACAACGAGCGTGCAAATGTTGCGGAGATTGTTTCCCGCCTCGAACGAGCCTTGGCCGGTATTCGGTTCGAAGTCCTGTTTGTCGACGACGATTCGCCCGACGGGACATCTGAAGTGGTCCGCGAGCTGGCGATGAGCAGGCCGTGGGTCCGGAGCATCCGGCGTATCGGTAGGCGCGGATTGGCCTCGGCATGCATCGAGGGCATGCTCGCGACGGTGGCACCGGCGATCGCCGTAATGGACGCCGATCTTCAGCACGACGAATCGGTATTGCGGCGCATGTTCGACACCCTGCGGGAAGATTCGCTGGACGTCGTGATCGGCACGCGCAACACGGATGGCGGCAGCATGGGCAAGTTTGCCCCCTGGCGTGTGAAGCTGAGCAACCTCGGATTGCGTACCAGCCGCGTCGTCACCCGTATTGAGATCACGGACCCGATGAGCGGATTCTTCCTCGTCACGCGAGGATTCGTGAACGAGGTGGTTCACCACACTTCCGGCATCGGATTCAAGATTCTAGTGGACATGTTGGCCTCGGCAAAACGGCCGTTGCGAGTGGCTGAGGTCCCCTACATATTCCGCGATCGCGAGCATGGGGAAAGCAAATTGGACCTGAATGTGGGTCTTGAGTACCTCTATCTCGTGCTCGACAAGCTGTTGGGAGACCGCATTCCCGTGCGCTTTGCGCTGTACGTGCTGGTAGGCGCGGCGGGCTTGCTGCTGCACCTGGGCACGTTGGGGGCGCTGCTCCACCAGAACGTGTCGTTTGCGCAGGCCCAGATGGCCGCGACGGGTGTGGCCATGACGGCGAATTTCCTGCTGAACAATATGGTGACGCACCGCGAGGCACGCTTGAGCGGCTGGCGATTGTTGCCGGGCCTGGCGACGTTCTATTTGGCCTGTTCGGTCGGCTTCGCAACGAACCTGAGCATCTCCGAACAACTGCTTTCGCGCGGGTTGCCTTGGCTATGGGCCGGGCTGGCCGGGTTGGCGATCAGCTCCGTTTGGAACTATGGAGTTACCAGCGTTTTCACGTGGCGGCGGTTGAAGCACAAAGCTCTTCGGGCGTAGCGGATTTCGGGCACGGGCTTTCGTCCTAACGGAATTGCGGCTCCGCGCCGATCCTTACTCAGGGAATACTCCTACGATGGCCACGTCCGACCTCGCATCCGCCACGCTCTCCGCCACACCGGCACCCTCCCTATCCGCACGTCTGCTGCCTTCGCTCACCGACGTCTTTTTCTTCGCGCTGGTCTTCACGTTGTTTCTTGCCGCGCCTGAAGGTTGGGACCGTCTGGTTTGGGACGGCGATACCGGGCTGCACACGCGCACGGGCGACTACATTCTCGATCATGGCGCGGTACCCACGACGGACCCCTTCTCCTTCACCAAGCCGGGCGGACGCTGGTTCGCCTTTCAATGGCTGACCGGGGTTACCTTTGCCCTGCTGAATCGCTGGGTTGGACTGAAAGGCGTGGTGCTTTTGGCCGGCATCCTGATCGCGGGAACGCTGCTGGTGCTGCTGCGGAATATGGTGACCCGTGGCGCAAACGGATTGCTCTCGATGTTGCTCGTGTTGGTCGCGGGCAATGCGATGTCGATTCACTTCCATGCCCGCCCACACATCTTCACGCTCTTTTTCCTGGCGGTGGCGCACTTCCTGATCGCGCGTGATTTGCAACGCCGGTCGCCGGCCGTCTGGTCTCTCGTGCCGCTTACTCTCCTCTGGGCGAACATGCATTCGGGCTTCCCTGTAATTCTGGCGACGCTTGGACTGCTGGTTGCCGGAAGCACCATCAACGCCATTTCCCAGAAAAGCGGCTGGAGTGCAGTCCGGCGGTACGGCACGATTCTGGCCCTGTGCGGCGCGGCGACTCTGGCCAATCCCAACGGGCTTGCGCTGTACGCACACATCTCCCAGTTCCTCAACAATCCATGGGTGCTGCAGTACATCGACGAATATAAGTCGCCGGTATTCCGTTCGGAAGCGATGTACCTGTACTTGGCCATTCTTTTCGGCGGCTTGCTCTCAGTGCGGACGATGATCGACCGCGCACAGTGGGCGCAGGCGTTATGGATTCTCTTCTTCGGCGCGGCCTCGCTGGTGTCGGCGCGCCACGTACCGATCTTCGTGGTAGTTGCGCTTCCGTTCATCGCCGTGGAGGCTACGGCGCTGTTCGATCAGTTGGCCCGTTCGCAGGGAGCGAAGTCGATAATTGGGGTGATTCGGGAGATGTCCGACCGCGTCTCGGAGCGTTTGCAGCCGGTGAGTATCTGGTCGGCCCTTGCGGTCGCCGCTGTGGCGGTGTTCTGCACGACCTTCCCCACCGACTTGTCGGCAAAATACTTTCCTCGGGACATCGTCAACCGCCATGCATCGGAACTGGCGGCGGCGCATGTGTTCACGACGGACCAGTGGGGAGACTACCTGCTTTGGAAAAACTATCCGCGGCAGAAAGTGTTCATGGACGGCCGCAGCGACTACTTCCAGGAGAGTATTGGCAACGAGTATCTGAAGGTGGAAGGCGCGGGCTCCGGGTGGCAGGAGACATTGGATAAGTACAAGGTCAGCCTGGCCCTGGTGCCTCCAGCAGCGCCCTTGGCCACGGCCTTGCGGGCGGATCCGGCATGGAAGGTCGTTGACCAGGACTCGCAGGCCGTTTTGTTCCGCCGCTAGCGACCGCTACCCGCGGGTCAACGTGCTAAAACGGACCGGGGTAACCGTGCTCCTGTACACTCAGCTCCAGTACAACAATGCGGCGCCGAGACCTTCTTATGTCACTCGCGGCCCCATCCGGGGAGCGGCCCAACCTAGTCTTCATCCTCGTTGACGATTTGCGCTTTGACGAGCTGCGCTGCACGGGTCACCCGTTCGCCGAGACGCCGCATGCCGACCGGCTGGCGCGCGAAGGGGCGAACTTCCGCAACGCCTTCGCCACGACTCCGTTGTGTTCGCCATCGCGCGCGAGTTTCCTGACAGGAACCTATGCACACACAAATGGCGTGGTGGACAACGTGGCGCGCGATGCGCTGAGCCACCGGCTGGTAACCTGGCCGCGACTGCTGCATGACACCGGATACGCGACCGCGTTCCTGGGCAAATGGCATATGGGCAACGACGACTCGCCGCGGCCGGGCTTCGACCGTTGGGTCAGTTTTCGAGGCCAGGGTGTGTGCAACGATCCCCCGCTCAATATCGACGGCAAACTGGTGGAGACGAAGGGATATGTCACCGATATCCTGACTGACCATGCGGTCGCGTTTCTGGAACAGCCACACGGCAAACCGTTCTGCCTGTATATGGCGCACAAGGCGGTGCACCCGAACATTCAGCAGAACAACGATGGGTCGGTGAATCTGGCCACCATAGACGACGCGGATGCGTTCATTCCGGCCGAGCGGCACCGGCACCTCTATGAAGGGCGCACGCCGCCGCGGCGCGGCAACTACTTGAAGCCGCCGAAGGGCAAGCCGGCGCTCGAGCGGGCGCTGGATGGCGTGGAACCTCTGGGAGCGCAGACGGTCACTTCGGACAAAACGATCCTCAACCGGCTGCGGATGGCGAAGGCAGTGGACGATTCGCTCGGGCGGGTGTTGGCGGCACTGGAGAAGACGGGCCAACTCGATACTACGGTCGTCATCTTCACGTCCGACCACGGCTACTTTTATGGCGAGCACTGTCTGGGACCGGAGCGGAGGTTGGCTTATGAAGAGGCGATACGCATTCCGCTGCTAGTGCGGTATCCGAAGCGATTCACGGCCGGTTCGCGTCCGGAGCAGTTTGTGTTGAGCGTGGATGTGAGCGCGACGGCACTGGCCCTGGCGGGCGTGGCGGTTCCGCAGCCGTTCCACGGGCGGCCATTGTGGTCGACTCCGCATCGCGATGCCGTACTCATCGAATACTTCAGCGACACGGTGTTCCCGCGAGTACGGAACATGGGGTATTCGGCCGTTCGCACGAAGCGATGGAAGTACGTCCGCTATCGCGAACTGCAGGGCGCGGACGAGTTGTACGATTTGCACGCGGATCCGTTTGAGTTGGAGAACGTCATCGCAAAGAAGGGGAGCGAGCTAGGGCGTCTGAAAGTGCAGATGAACGGACTTCTGAAGGAAACGGGGGATGGGCGGTGATTACCCTTTGACCGGTAATAGAGTGTGCCAATAGCCTAAGGCCAATAGCCTAAGGAAGGAACGGCCATGAGCATCATCCTTGACCTGGAACCCGAAATTGAACCCGGCCTGCTGGCCCTGGCGGAGGCCAATAGTCTCTCTCTCGCCGGCTATGTGCACGAGATCCGTGAGCGTGAGATTGGCGCTGGAGCGTCCGCTGAGCCTGATCCCGCGCGCAACGGACCGCTGGCGGGAAGCTTATTTGAGATGTTCGCGCCTGTGCACGGCCTGCTTACCGATGAAGAGGCCAACGAGAGTCGCGGGTGAATCGCCGCCCAACTCGAATCGCTACTGAATGCCAGCAGCAGGCGGCGACGTGATCAGACTGACAAGCCGGGCAAGTAGACGCCCGGCTTGTCAGTCATCGTGATGGTTTCTGTTACGGCAGCTTCGGCTCTGCAATGTCGTAGGTCACATCGAGCGACTTCAGGAAGGCCATCAGATCGGCCTTTTCCTTCTTCGACAACTTCACGGCCTTCAGGTTCGTTTTGTCGAGCCAGGGGTTGTCCTTGCCGCCGTTGGCCATGAGGTCCACAGCTTCGTCGAGCGTGGCCACGCTGCCATTGTGGAAGTACGGCGCCGACTTCGAGATGTCGAGCAGGGTCGGGTTCTTGAACGCGCCTTTGTCCTTCTCGTCCTTGGTCACGACGAAGCGGCCGAGGTCGGGCGTGGGGGCGTCCATGCCGATGCCGACGTTATGGAATTGCATGTCGCTGAGCAGCTTGCCATCGTGGCAGTTGTCGCACTTGGCCTTTTCGTGGAAGACCTTGTAGCCGCGTTGCGCCTGCGACGAAAGCGCCTTCTTGTCGCCGGTCATAAAGCGCATCCAGGCCGAGCGCTCCTTGGTG
>JBDTVQ010000049.1:0-25532 GCA_040007195.1 Acidobacteriota bacterium
CGATTCCCGGCTCACACAGCTTGGTTTGCTTCCGGTTTGCCCGGAAGAAAGCTACTACTTCTTTGAAAGCCGCTGTTATGGAGGGTACGGAGATGAGCCGCTTTCCATACTGGCCCAACGCTGGGCAGGGGAGACGTTCGGAATCGGCGACGCGGAGCCGTTTCTCGATCCTGTGGCCAATGCCGGTCAAGCCACCGCCGGCTTCAAGGCCGATCGCGAAGCCTATACCCTCTATCGCGCCACTGACGTCATTGATCCGTCCATCGAAGGCGATCCGTTGCAGTCTCCACTGATCCAGGACAATTGGACGGACTTTTCGCCTGGCACCATACAGGCCACCGGCGACCAGGCGCACCTCGCCTTAGACGGCCCTGGTTACTTACGCGTGCGCGGGCCCGCGAGTGAGTTGCTGACGCGGTCTGGCGCGTTCCGAATCAACACGGATTCCACGCTGGTCACGGCCGACGGATATGCAGTCCTCTCGACCGATGGCCAGCCCATTCAACTCCGTCCCAATATTCCCTTTGCCATCTCGCGCGATGGAGTGGTCACGCAGCGCGGAAACGAAGTGGCCAAGCTGCAGATTCAAGAGGTGAGCGACACGACGGCGCTGAAGAAACACCATGGAACTTACTTTCAACTCAACCGCGCCGATGCCGCGCAACCCGCTACGAAAACCGGCGTACTGCAAGGGCATCTCGAAGGCGCGAATGTGGCCGGTCCGGAAAGCTCCGTCCGCCTGATCGAAGTCTTACGCCAATTCGAAACATTGCAAAAAGCGATTCAGATCGGCGCCGAAATGGGACGCCGCTCCGATGAGGTGGCGCGTGTCGGCAACTAGCCTTTGCAACTTCGCGGCCAGTAAAGGAAACACATAATGATTCGAGCACTTTTTAGCGCGGGCAGCGGCATGAACGCCCAGCAGATGAACGTCGACAACATTGCCCACAACCTGGCAAATGCGAATACGGTCGGCTTTAAGATGCGCCGCACGCAGTTTCAAGACTTGCTCTACCAGAGCCTTGTTCAACCGGGAGCGGCGGCGGGCACACAGACCGTCGTCCCCACGGGTTTGCAGCTGGGCCTGGGAACGCGACCGTCGTCCAACGAAATCATCTTCACTCAGGGGAGCTTTCAAGCCACCGAGAACCCGCTCGACGTAGTCATCCAGGGGAAGGGATTTTTCCAGATTCGCCGGCCCACCGGCGAACTTGCGTATACGCGCGCGGGCAACTTCCATCTCGATCGCGACGGCATCATGGTCACCACTGACGGTGATCCGCTGGAGCCACAGATTACGCTGCCTCCCGAGGCGCAGGCGGTTTCCATCGCTCAGGACGGCTCGGTGAGTTATATGCTTCCAGGCCAGTCCGCCGCGCAGCTAGCGGGACAAATTCAGCTCGCGAATTTCACGAACCCTGCCGGGCTGAACAGCTTGGGCCGCAATCTCTTTTCGCCGACCGACGCCAGCGGGGAACCGACGGTCGGTAACCCTGGCGGACAGGAAGGCCTCGGGAGCCTGCAACAGGGCTACGTGGAATCTTCCAACGTGAGCGTCGTAGAAGAGTTCATCAACCTCATCATGAGCCAGCGCGCCTATGAGGCAAATAGCAAGGTCGTCAAAGCAGCCGATGAAATGTACCAGCAGGTCAACAATCTTACCCGCTAGCCTGCTCACTGGCCTTGTCCTGAGCATGTCTCTCCGCGCCGCTGCGGCGGATTGCCTCACCGTCAACGGAGACCGAATCTACCTGCGCGATCTTGCAACGGCATTGCCGGAGGCTGCCATCTCCGAGCCAGAGCGAATGGTGGGATTCGCGCCGCGCCCAGGTGTCCGCCGCACGCTTCAATTTCGCGAGTGGGCAGGCAACATCCGCAGGCCACATCCCGGCGAACCAGATGAGATCTGCGTCCAACGCATCGCGCGAACACTGACGCGCGAGGAACTGACGGCCGCGCTCGAAGCCGCATACTCCAGTGAGGGCGGCAGCCTCACAATTGACGTCCAGGAATTTCCGCGAGGCTCCATACCGGTCGGCAACATTGTATTCCCGCGCTCGAACCTGCGCCTGGCACGCCCCGATCCACACAGCGGCCTTGTACAACTCATCGGCTATGTTGAATCCGGTTCCGCTGCATCACGTCCGCTCCGTTTTCCCATTTGGGTGCGCGCCCACATCGAATCGGAAACGGTGCGGGTCGAGCTCACGTGTCCGCTCGCGTCCGGCGACGAAATTACCGGGCCCTGTGTGCAAGAAAAAATCGGGCGCACGTATCCGTTCATGGAGGGCGTTGCCGTCCAGTCGGCAACTGGCCTCAGCGGCCGCGCCGCGCGACGCAGCCTCGCGCCGGGCACAATTTTGCAGGACGCGATGTTCTACCCGCGCCAGGACGTGAAACCGCGGCAGGAGGTCAGCCTTGTCGTGCACTGCGGCCAAGCGAATCTTCGGCTAAAAGTCATCAGCGAGACCGGGGGCGCGGCCGGCGAACTGGTTACAGTTCGCCTTCCGGACTCCAATCGGCGCATTCGCGCCCGCGTCACGGCGCCAGGAGCGGCGGAACTTCTGGTCCCGACCGGCGGCACGGCTGAGAACGAAACAAAGGGAACATAGACAATGAATCTTCAACGGATTTTTGGCGTCTTCAAATGGCAGATGGTGCTCATGTTATGGCAGTGCCTGACACCGCAAACTTGCCTGTCGGCCGAAGCGAAAACGCCGTCGCCCCTCGATCAGTACATCGAAGAAGCAATGCGGCAGGAACAGGCATCCGGGCAGACCGCAGGCTCCCTGTATACAGCGGGAGGCAGACTGGGTGACTTGGCGCGTGACCCGCGATCCACCCAGCTCAACGATCTTGTCACCATCGTGGTGAATGAGACGGCGTCGGCAGTGGCGACTGGGGCCAGTTCGTCGGACCGTAAGTCCACGGCCAGCAACTCGATCACGGCGGCGCTCGGCAGCGCCCGCGTCGGCCCGTTGGCTAACCTTGCGAACTTGGCTGGCCAAACACAGTTGCAGGGGCAAGGACAAACTTCGCGCTCGACGCAACTCACCACAACGATGTCGGCCCGGATCGCCCATGTGTTGCCGAATGGCTATCTCGTGCTTGAGGGCACAAAGGAAGTAATCGTCAACTCGGAGCGCCAAGTCGTCACAGTGCGCGGCGTGGCCCGCGTGATGGATCTCTCGTCGTCCAATCAGATCCGGTCGGACCGTCTGGCCAACCTCGAGGTCCGAGTCCAAGGCAAGGGACTTGTCGGCGACGCGATTCGCCGCCCGAATCTTTTGTACCGGATCCTGCTTGGAGTGCTTCCGTTCTAAGGGTTGGGAAGGATCGTCACCAAATTGAATCGTCTATTCCATCTCGCTTGCGCCTGCGTGCTGCTGCTACCCGCGCCGTCTTACGCCGTCGAGGCCACGCCCGCACGTAAGCTCTCACGCCTCAAAGAGCTTATTTCGCTCGAAGGCGTGCGCGACAACCAACTCATCGGCTATGGGCTGGTCGTCGGCCTAAACGGCACGGGCGACAAACGGCAAACAGTCTTCTCTGCGCAATCGTTGAGCAACTTGCTCGAACGCATGGGAGTTACTGTCAATGCCACGGCGCTGCAAGCTAAGAACACGGCTGCCGTGATGGTAACGGCCACTCTGCCCCCATTTGCCCAACCGGGCGTGCGCGTCGATGTCACTGCCGCCGCAATGGGCGATTCAACGAATCTCCAAGGCGGATTGCTCCTGCTCACACCATTGAAAGCGGCGAACGGGCAGGTCTTCGCCGTCGCGCAGGGGCCGGTGGTAACGGGCGGCTTCGTCGCTTCCGGCGGTAGCGGTGGCACTACGCAGACTGTCAATCACCCCACCACGGGCCGTGTGCCTAGCGGTGCGATCGTCGAGACCGCGCCTCCCTCTGTAATGAACACTTCCGAGCTTCGCCTGCAACTCAAGCATGGGGACTTCACTAACGCTACCCGGGTCAGCGCCCTCATCAACCGTTCATTTGCCGAACCCGGACGGCCCGTATCGAAGCCTTTGAACGCCGGTCTGGTCGTGGTCACGGTTCCGCCCGAGTTCTCCGAGCGAGCGGTCGAGTTCTATTCGCTCATTGAAAACCTCTCCCTCGAAGTCGACCGCGCCGCCAAGATCGTAGTCAACGAGCGCACGGGCACCATCGTCATGGGCAAAGACGTCCGCATCTCGCCGGTTTCGATCCTCCAAGGCAATCTCACGGTTGAAGTGGAAACCAGTTACGACGTCTCGCAGCCAGCGCCGCTTTCCTCGGGCGAAACCACCGTCGTTCCCAAGGTCGGCGTCGGAGTAAAGGAAGAGAAGGCTCGCAACATCAATCTGAAGGAGGGCGCCTCGGTCGAAGATCTTGTCCGCGCCCTCATGGCCATCGGCTCTACACCCCGCGACATCATCGCCATTCTGCAGAACCTACAGGCTGCTGGAGCGCTCAGCGCTGAATTGGAAGTCATCTAGGAGACCCCATGGACCTGCGTGTCAGCCCCACGAAATCCTCTCTCGAAACGGCCGCGGGGCTCGAACCCGCCTCGAAGCCTGCCAAGGATAACAAGCGCCTCGACCAGGCCGCCACTGACTTCGAAGGCCTCCTCGTCTCGCAAATGCTTCGCCACGCCCGTCAGGCTGGTGACGGCGGGTGGCTGGGCACCGGCGAGGACAAGTCAAGCGACACCATGATGGAGATGGCCGAAGATTCGCTCGCGCGGATGATGGCCAGCCAGGGTTGTCTGGGACTTGCTTCCATGATGAAGCAAGGAGTTCTGAACGAAGCTCAACCAAAGGACGGCCGCCCGCTGCCCAAAGCCGGACATTCCCTGCCAGCTGAAAGTGATTCCGCCGTCTCTCCATAACCTGCGCGAGTCAACATTTGCCCCCCCATTAGGGGAGGGTAATTCGGGCCCCGGCTGCTATACTAGGCGTACACTCTATGCCTGTTGCTCCTGCTGGGCCAAGAGGTGGCCAAGATAAGCGAATTCTGCTCCTAACCCCTCGTGGCTTTTGTGCCGGGGTAGTACGCGCAATCGATGTGGTCAAGATTGCCCTTCGCCTCTTCGGCTCCCCCATCTACGTTCGGAAAGAAATCGTCCACAACCGTCATGTCGTCGAGGAACTGCGCTCCCTAGGCGCCATTTTCGTAGACGAACTCAACGACGTACCTTCCGGTGCTCGCGTCATTTTTAGCGCCCACGGCGTCTCCCCAGAGGTCCGGAGCGATGCAAAGGCCCGGAATCTCGACGTGATCGACGCCACCTGCCCACTGGTGACTAAGGTGCATCTGGAAGCCCTCAAGTTTGCTCGCGAAGGCTACTCCATTCTCCTTATCGGCCACCGCGATCATGACGAGGTTGTCGGCACGATGGGTGAAGCGCCGGCATCTACAATCGTCGTCAGCGACGAAGCAGAGGCCGCCGTAGTCGAGGTCCCAAACCCCGAGCGCACCGTCTATCTGACCCAGACTACCCTCAGCCTGGACGAAACCACAGGCATCATCAGTATTCTCAAAAGTCGTTTTCCGAAAATGCACGGCCCGCCCGCGCAAGACATCTGTTACGCCACGGAGAACCGGCAGCTTGCGGTGAAAGCCATCGCGCCACGTATCGACTTGCTTCTCGTCGTTGGCTCGCAAAACAGCTCCAATTCGCGGCGCATGGTGGAAGTCTGCGCAAACAGCGGAGTTCCGGCGTTCCTGGTCGACGACGAACGCGATGTTAAGCCTGAATGGTTCCGAGGCGCCTCGGTTGTGGGCGTAACGGCAGGAGCTTCGGCACCCGAGAATCTCGTGCAGGGCCTCATTTCCGCCCTAGGAAACGGATACGGGTTTCATTCCGTCGAGGAAGTCGAAGTTAAAGATGAGGACGTACGGTTCTCGCTTCCCGCAGAACTCAACGCGGCCTCACAGAGACTGACCACCATCAGAGTATGAGTAGTAGCGGACTACAATTAGCTCATTCGCTCGACACTAATTGTGAGCGGGCTATCCAAAGGGCAGTCCAATCGCTTTCGGCCACCCAGCACGCCGACGGTTACTGGTGGGGCGATCTAACCGCCGACAGCACACTCGAATCCGATTACATCCTTCTGCAACTCTGGCTCCATCCGCCGCAGCAAGGTCTCTGGAACCCGCCCACTCGCGGACAAATCGATCGCGCCGTGGAAACGATCCTCCGCCGTCAGCTTCCCGATGGCGGCTTCAACATCTACGCCGGCGGTCCCACTGACCTCAGCGCCACTGTCAAAGCCTACTTTGCCCTCAAGCTCTGCGGGCTCGGCTTCGACGACCCTCGCCTGGTGCGGGCACGCCAGCGGATTCTCTCACTCGGCGGAATCCAGAAGGCCAACAGCTACGTCAAGGTCAATCTCAGCCTGTTCGGACTTTACCCACGCCAATTCACGCCGACCATTCCGCCCGAGCTTATCCTCTTCGGCGACTTCATCTACGAGATGTCGTCCTGGTCGCGAGCAATCGTTGTGCCGTTGGCGATCGTCCACTCTGCCAATCCGAACCGGCCTGTGCCCGGGGGCTTCGACCTCAAGGAACTATGGGGCGATGGCGATCCGCCACGCTTTATTAACGGCGAAGGATTTTTCAGTTGGCGCAATTTCTTTCTCACGCTTGACGCCGCGCTCAAAGTTTGGGAACGCGCGGGTTCCACGGCCCTTCGCCGCAAGGCTATCCGCAAGTGTGAAACCTGGATGATTGAGCGCACGCGCTACTCCGGCGGCCTCGGCGCCATCTACCCGCCCATGATGTACGCGATCATGGCCTTCGACGTTCTCGGCTACGCGCCTGATCACCCCGATCGCGTGGAAGCCGTCCGCCAGTTCAACTCGCTGATGGTCGACGACCAGCGTGGTTTCTTCTTCCAGCCCTGTTTCTCGCCGGTGTGGGATACGGCCATTCTCACGCACGCCATGGGGGAAAGCGGCGCGGCTTCGGCGCCCGTGCTCGAAAACGCCGCGTCATGGCTGCTCACAAAAGAGGTCCGGCGCAAAGGTGACTGGAGTACCAAGCGGCCGGACGTCGAGCCTTCAGGCTGGTACTTCGAATTCGCCAACGAGTTTTATCCGGACATCGACGACACCGCCATGGTGCTGATCGCCCTGCGTTACGCGCGTAGCGACAACCGTGAGCAGCAGCGCAAAGTCGTGGAGCGCGCCACGCGCTGGTTGCTCGCCATGCAATCCAAGGACGGCGGATGGGCAGCCTTCGATGTCGACAACAACTGGAACATGCTGAGCGACGTTCCCTTCGCCGACCACAACGCGATGCTCGACCCCACATGCCCCGATATTACAGGCCGCGTGATGGAAGCACTGTGCGCTCATGGTGTGAAGCAGGACAACCCTGCCGTCCAGCGCGGCGTCGCATACCTGCTGCGCTCGCAAGAGGCAGACGGCAGTTGGTACGGACGTTGGGGCGTCAACTACATCTACGGAACATTTCTAGCGCTCCGGGGCCTGCGCGCAGCCGGTGTCAGCGACCGCGAAGCGGCCATTCTGCGCGCTGGCGAATGGCTGCGTTGCGTGCAAAACGCCGATGGTGGCTGGGGCGAAAGCTGCGCCAGCTATGATCGCAACACGTTTGTCGAGGCGTCCAGCACGGCGTCCCAAACGGCGTGGGCCGTTCTTGGTCTCATTGCCGGGGGCGACACCAATAGCCTGAGCGTACAGAAAGGCATCGAATACCTGATCGAGACGCAAGGCAAAGATGGACGCTGGACGGAAGAACTAGCGACCGGCACGGGTTTCCCGCGCGTGTTTTACCTGCAATACCATCTCTATCGCGACTCTTTCCCGCTGCTCGCATTGTCCACCTACCGCAATATCCACAAGGGCGTGCGGCGCTAGCGCGGCCATCATGCCACGCGCCCTGGTCACTGGTGCCTCCGGATTCCTCGGTTGGCACGTCGCTCGCGCATTGGAAGAACGCGGACGGCCCACCCGCTTCCTACTGCGCGGCACTAGCGTTGCCGAGGGGCTGAGCGGTGAGATCGTGCGTGGCGACCTTCGCGATCCCGCCTCGCTCCGCGCGGCAGTCGCCGGTTGCGACACCGTTTTCCACGTCGCCGCCGACTACCGGCTCTGGTCGAAGGATCCGAAGGAACTCTATGCGTCTAACCTCGACGGCACCCGGAACCTGATGCTCGCCGCTTGGGAGGCGCGCGTCGAACGCTTCATTTATACGTCGACCGTCGGCTGCATCGGGATACCGGCAGCGTCCAACGGCACGCCGCGCGCGCCCGGCGATGAGTCCACCCCGATCACGCTCGAAGAGATGACCGGCCACTACAAGCGCTCCAAATTCCTTGCCGAACAGTACGCCCTTGCGGAAGCCAAACGCGGACGTCACATCGTCATCGTCAATCCCACGGCTCCCATCGGTGACCACGACGTCAAACCCACGCCCACGGGCAAAATCATTCTTGACTTTCTTCGTGGCGACATGCCCGCCTTCGTCGATACCGGACTGAACCTCGTCGATGTGCGAGACTGCGCATTGGGACATTTGCTCGCGGCTGAATACGGCACTCCCGGCGAACGCTATATCTTGGGGGCGGAGAATCTCACTCTGCAGCAAATTCTGCAACGACTCTCGCCGCTTTGCGGCCGCCCCGCACCCACTGTTCAAATTCCGTATCCGGCTGCCTACACTTACGGCTTGCTCAGTACCGGCTGGGCTCGGATCACCGGCCGCGAACCGCGCGCGCCCATCGAAGGCGTGCGGATGGCGCGCAAGAAAATGTGGGTCTCCCACGAGAAGGCGGCGCGTCAACTCGGATTTCAACCGCAACCCGTCGGCGAGGCACTCTCGCGGGCTGTAACGTGGTTTCGCGACAACGGCTACTGCTGATATGACGCCCACTGCTCCCATCACCGTGCTAATGGTCGCTGCCGAGCGCCGCGAATTTTCCGGCTTCGCGGGCAAGCTCGAGCATCTGCGAACGCTGGATTGGGGACTCGACTATTCCGCTGAAGGTATTCGCGGCGGCACGCACTTTCTCATGGCTGCCAATGGCGCTGGAGCGAAGCTCGCCCTGCTCGCCGCAGGCCGCGCTGTCGCGCACGTGCGCCCCCATCTTCTGATCAGCGCCGGCTATTGTGGTGCGCTCGCCCCGCACCTTCGAATCGGCGACATCGTCGCCTGCCGCCAAGCGGAGGGGCAACCGGGCGAGATCCTCGGAGTCGATCAAATCGTCACGTCCGCCGCCGACAAGTTGCGCGCCTTTAAACAAACCACCGCAGCCGCCGTCGACATGGAATCCCATGCGCTGGCCCGTTTCGCCCACGAGCGCAACATTCCGTTTCGCATCATCCGCGCCGTCAGCGACGAGGCTCACGAAGACCTCGGCCTGGACCTCAACCGCGCCCGCGATGCCGACGGCCGCATCCGCGATCTCAGTGTATTGCAGCTCGCTCTTCTGCGTCCGTGGTCAGGGCTGCCGGCCTTGATCCGCCTCGCGTCCAACGCCTCGTTTGCGTCACAAAAGTTGGGAGACTTTCTTGCCAGCACCCGCTTCGACTAAGCCCATCCCACCTACGATGAAGGCCGCCGTCTATCACGGCGGAAGCAGCATTGCCATCGACGATGTCGAAGTCCCATCCATTGGCCCGGGCGAAATTCTGATCCGCGTGGAATCCTGCGGTATTTGCCATACCGATCTCAAGAAAATTGAATATAACCTTCTGCCGCCGCCGCGTATCTTCGGGCACGAGACGGCCGGCATCGTAGCCGCGGTGGGCGAAGGCGTCACTTCCATCTCACCAGGCCAGCGAGCCGCCGTATTCCATCACATTCCGTGCGGCGATTGCTTCTACTGCGCTCGCAAGCTCTACGCACAGTGTCCGGTGTATAAAAAAGTCGGCGTGACAGCCGGCTTCGAACCCGCCGGTGGTGGATTCGGACAGTACGTTCGCGTCATGGATTGGATCGCCCGGCGTGGCGTTGTCGCCATTCCGGATCACATCAGCTACGACCAGGCCAGTTTCATCGAACCGGTGAACACCTGCGTGAAAGCTGTCGCCATCGCCGATACACAACCGGGCGATTTTGTTTTAATACAAGGACAGGGCCCGATCGGCCTTCTGTTCACTATGCTGTTACGCCAGCGCGGCGCGCGCATTGCCGTCACCGATACCATTCCCGAACGTCTGGCACTCGGCCGCAAGTTCGGCGCGGAAGAGGCATGGAATCCGCGTGAGGTGAACGTCGCCGACTCGATGAAGCATTTCGCCGGCGGCCGCGGAGCCGATTTCGTTGTAGCCGCAACCTCCGCCCCTGGCCTCGTGAATGAGGCCCTTTCGGCCAGCCGCCCGGGTGCACGAATTCTGCTCTTCGCCCAAACTTCGTCCAAAGAACGTCTGGAATTGTCCGGGGCAGACATTTGCGTCGGCGAACGCACCCTGTTTGGTTCCTACAGCGCTGATGTGGACCTGCAAACCGAGTCCGCGCGCCTTGTTTTCAGTGGCGACCTACCCGTAGCAGAGCTCATTTCTCACAGGCTTCCGCTCAATGAAATTGAACATGGTTTCGCCCTCGCGTTGCATCCTGACGCGCAATCGTTGAAAATTATAGTTCAGCCACAGAGGATCTTTTAAGTGAAGACTCAGATGATGGCCGCTGTGCTGTACGGCAAGGAAGATCTGCGCGTACAGAAGGTGGCCGTTCCCCAGCTCGCTGCGGGAGACGTTTTGGTGAAAGTGCGGGCCGCCCTGACATGCGGCACCGACGTTAAGGTATTTCGCCGAGGCTATCACGCGCGTATGATTGTGCCGCCCGCGTTGTTCGGTCACGAACTCGCAGGCGATGTCGTCTCTGTCGGCGAAGCCGTCACCAAGTTCCGCACTGGCGATCGAATCGTCGCCGCGAACTCCGCTCCCTGCGGCGAATGCCACTACTGCCGCAAAGGCAACCAGAATCTCTGCTCCGATTTGCTATTCAACAACGGCGCGTACGCCGAGTTCATGCGCATCCCCGCCCGTATTGTCGAGCGCAACACCTATCTGGTACCCGATCACGTCACCTATCAGGACGCGGCCCTTATTGAACCGCTCGCATGTGTAATGAAAGGCGTGGAGGAGAGCGGACTCAAACCGGGCGACGACGTCGTTGTGATCGGCCTCGGCCCGATTGGCCTTATGTTCGTCCGCCTGGCAAAGGTACGCGGTGCGCGCGTCATCGCCGTCGGCCGCCGCAAGACGCAGGTCGAACGTGCCGCCCGTATGGGCGCCGATGAGATGATCGTCAGCGCCGGCGACACCGATGTCGTCGAAGAGGTCCGCAAGCTCACGGGCGGCCACGGCGCGGATGTCGCCATCGAAGCCGTCGGCATTCCGGAGACCTGGGAACAAGCCGTACGGATGGTTCGCCGCGGCGGCGTTGTGAACTTCTTCGGCGGCTGCCCCAACGATAGCCGCGTGACGCTTGAGACTTCCCTGCTCCACTACTCGGAAATCACCTGCAAGGCGAGTTTCCACCACACACCCGCGCTCATCCAACGCGCGCTCGAATCGGTCTCACGCGGCGAAATTCGCGCCTCCGATTTCGTTAACCGCGTCGAGCCGCTGGTCAACCTGCTCGAAGTCATGCGTTACCTCATGAGCCACAACGGCCACATGAAGACCGCGATTATCCCCTAAGCCGTGCCCGGCCTCTTGGAGCCCGCCCAGTTCGTCCGCGACGAGGCAGCCATGGAGCGCGTCTGGCCCCGCGAAGAATCGCTCGCCTATACGCGCTGGCTCGCCACCCATCACTACGAGAACTTCCATATCGTCAGCTTCCTGCTGCCAAAGAACCTTCATCAGGACTTCTACAACGTCTATTCGTTCTGCCGCTGGGCCGACGACCTTGGCGACGAGATCGGTTCGCGCGAAGAATCGCTTCGTCTTCTTGACTGGTGGCGCACACTTACGGTGCAAGCCTTCGCCGGCAAGGCATCGCACCCGGTCTTTGCCGCGCTCCTCCCCACCATCGAGCGTCACTCGCTGCCACCCGAACCATTCCTCGATCTCATCACCGCGTTTGAACACGACCAGCGCGTCACCCGCTACGCCAATTGGGATGAGGTCTTCGCCTACTGCCGCTACTCGGCCAACCCCGTCGGCCGCCTCGTGCTCTATCTCTGCGGTTATCGCGACGCCGACCGCCAGCGGCTGAGCGACTCCACCTGCACGGCTCTTCAGCTTGCCAACTTCTGGCAGGACGTTTCCATTGACTGGCGGAAGGATCGCGTGTATCTGCCGCAGGACCTGCTTCTGCGCCACGGAGCATCCGATGCCGATATTGGCAAGGGCACCGCCACGCCAGCCTTTCGTGCCGCCTTACGCGAAGCCGTCGGCGTTGCGCGCGACCGCTTCCATGAGGGGCTTCCGCTTTCCCGCATGGTCAACCGCCGCCTTTCACTCGATCTCGAACTCTTCAGCCGCGGGGGACTGCGGATGCTCGACAAGATCGAGAGCGCCCGCTACGACGTTCTCACCGCGCGCCCCAAAATCTCCCGCGTTGAGCGAGCCGCAATTCTCATGCAAGGACTTCTGCGATGGGCCGTGAGCCGGCCGGCGTGACCCTGGAAGCGAGTTACGAGCACTGCCGCACCCTCGCCCGTGGGTCGAGCTTCTATCCCGCTTTTTTTCTGGTTGACGCGCCCCGCCGCCGGGCCCTGTGGGCCATCTACGCCTTCAACCGGCGTTGCGACGACCTAAGCGACGGGCCGAACGCAAGCCTGGAGGCTCTTGAGACTTGGCGCGTGCAACTCGACCAGGCGCTCGCGGGCCGGCCGCCTGAACATGCCATTTGGCCTGCGTTCATCGACTCCGTTGCCCGCTTCGAAATTCCCCATTCCTGCTTCTACGAGATGATCGAGGGTGTCGGTTCCGACCTGCGCGAATCGACCAAGGCCACCTACGACGACCTCTATCGTTACTGCTACCGCGTCGCAAGCGTCGTCGGCATCTCCGTTGTTTCCATCTTCGGCGCACATACCGCCGAGGCTCACAAACTCGCCGAACAATGCGGCGTCGCAGTGCAGCTCACCAACATTCTCCGAGACGTCGCCGAAGATCAAACACTCGGCCGCGTCTATCTTCCACAAGAAGACCTTACCCGCTTCGGCGTCACGGCGATCGCCGGTTCCCCCGCCATGCGCGATCTCCTGCGCTTCGAAGCCAGCCGCGCCCGCGAACTTTTTGCCGCCGCCGTGGATCTGACATCGCACGTCGTACCACGCACCCGGCCCTGCTTGCGGGCGCTGCTGAGCACGTATGCAATGCTGCTGGACAAGATTGAGGAGCGCCACTACGACGTGTTCACAACGCGTGTGCGGCTGACTAGTGCCGAGAAGTTACTGATCCTTGCGAAGGCCCTGCTTAAGCGATAAGACCATCGCCGCTCAATGCGCCGCCATCGCAAACATGCGCTCCAGAAAATGCGTGTCCAGCTTTCCCGCCACAAAATCCGGATGCGCCAGAATGCGCTGGTGCAGCGGAATGCTCGTGTAGATTCCCTCCACGACGAACATTTCTAGCGCCCGCCGCATACGGGCAATGGCCTCGTTGCGATCCCGCCCGTGTGTGATTAACTTCGCCATCAGTGAATCGTAATAGGGTGGAATGATGCAATCGGCATATGCGGCCGTATCGACGCGGACGCCAATGCCGCCCGGCAAATTGAGAGCGGTGATCTTACCCGGCGAAGGCGTAAACTTCTCCGGATGCTCCGCATTGATCCGGCACTCGATCGCGTGCCCGTTGAGCTTCACTCCGTCCGGCACGATCTCGCTCATCCGCGCGCCCGCCGCGATCAGAATCTGGCTCTTCACCAGATCCACGCCCGTGATCATTTCGGTCACCGGATGCTCCACCTGGATGCGCGCGTTCACTTCAATGAAGTACAGCTTGCCGTCTTCGTCCATCAGGAACTCGACTGTTCCCGCGTTCGTATAGCCCACCTCAGCCAGCGCCTTTCGCAGCCGCGCCGACATGTGTTCGCGTAACTCAGGAGTCACCGCCACCGACGTCGCTTCTTCAATCAGCTTTTGATGCCGCCGTTGGATCGAACACTCACGCTCGCCGAATACTTCCACGTTTCCGTATGTATCCGCCAGCACCTGAAACTCGATGTGCCGCGGGGCGCCGACGAATTTTTCGATATAGACGTCCGGGCAATTGAACGCCGCTCCAGCTTCCTGCTGCGCCTGCACCATTAGTGCCGGCAATTCTTCCGCGTTGCGCACCACGCGCATCCCGCGTCCACCGCCGCCCGCTGAAGCCTTCACCAGCACGGGGTAGCCAATCTCCTTGGCGACCTCCAGCGCTTCGTCCACCGAAGCCAGCACATTCGGCGAGCCCGGCAAAATCGGAATGCCCGCTTTCTCCATCGCCGCACGCGCTTCCTGCTTCAATCCCATGAGGCGCGTCACCTCGGGCGTCGGCCCTATGAACTTGATGCCAGACGTTTCGCACACCTCGGCGAAGTTCGCGTTCTCGCTGAGGAATCCGTAGCCGGGATGAATCGCATCGACGTTGGTGATCTCGGCGGCGCTGATCACCGAAGGAATATCCAGGTAACTGCGCGCGCTCTTCGCCGGCCCGATGCAAATCGCTTCGTCGGCAAACCGCACGTGGAGGCTATAACGGTCGGCCTCGGAATACACGGCCACGGTCTGGATGCCTAACTCCTTGGCCGCGCACATCACACGCAGTGCAATCTCGCCCCGGTTGGCTACCAATATCTTTCGGAACATGTTTGGGTTGCGCCGTCTCCTACACGGGCCGGACGGCGAACAGGGTTTGGCCGTACTCGGTGGGCTGCGCGTTTGTGACAAATCGCGACACAATCACACCTGAGACTTCCGACTCAATTTCGTTCATCAGCTTCATCGACTCGATGATGCACAGCACTTGCCCGGCTGTCACCTGATCGCCGATCTTCACAAACGGCGCCGCATCCGGGCTTGGGGCTTCGTAAAACGTGCCCACAATCGGCGCCTTCACATACGCCAGGCTTGGATCTTCGCCGGGCGCCACGGGTGAAGCAGCGGCCATCGGCGCAGCCGGCACGGCATGGCTCATCACGGGACCCGACGGCAGAATATACTCCTGCGTCGCGCCGGCAGTGGCGCGCCTGATGCGCACACGGTCGCCGCCGCGTTCCACTTCCAGTTCGGCCACGCCGCTCTCGTTTGCCAGCTCAATCAGTTGTTTGATTTCGTCAATCGTCATGGATGGTCGAATACGTCCCTACAATACGCGCAACTCTTTGCCTGTCGGGGTCAAAACTTCGCAGCCCGACTCGGTCACCAGCACGGTATCCTCAATCCGGATTCCGCCCCAGCCTTCCACATACACGCCCGGTTCGATCGTGATCACCATCCCTGCCTGCAACGCCGATTTCTCCGTCTTGCCGATCCGTGGATGCTCATGAATTTCCAAACCAAGCCCATGGCCCGTTGAATGGATAAACAACGAATCAAGTCCGGCTGACTTAAGCACTCGCCGTGCCGTCTGGTCCACCGATGCCGCCGTGGCCCCTGGCCGCGTGGCGCGTATGGCTTCCTGCTGCGCTTCTAACACCGCCCGGTAAAGTTTCACCGCGCGGCGGCTGGGTTTGCCCGGCAACGCCATGCGAGTCATGTCGCTCGCATAGCCATTAGCCTGCGCACCCATATCTATTAATAATAGCGCATTCGCTTCTACTGGTACCGCTCGCGGATGCGCATGCGGAAGTGCCGCGTGAGCGCCCGTGGCGACGATGGTGTCGAACGCGGGCCGCTCGGCGCCCAGGCGGCGCATTTGGTAGTCCAGCTCCGACGCCAACTCGCTTTCGAGCATTCCCATCTTGAACCGCTTTAACGCCCGCTCGTAGGCTTCCGAGTTGATTGCCACCGCCCGCCGGATCTCCGTGATCTCGCTTTCCGACTTCACCGCGCGCCGCTCTTCCAACTCGCGGCCCAGCGGTTGCAGCTTGATCTGATCGCCCAACGCCGCGCACAGCCGCGCATAGTTGTCGTAGGAAAGGTGCAGGCCTTCGAAGCCCACCGTGTGCATTCGCCTCCGGCGCGCCGACGTGCAGGCAGCCTTCAACAGCGTCCCCGCCGCGACGGTCTTTTTCTCCGCATCGGCCTCTTGCTCGATCTGCACCGTATAGCGCGGGTCGGTAAACAATTCCGCGCCCGCGGAGCTCATCAGCAGCAGCGAGTTACTCCCCGTGAAACCGGTCAAATACCGTACGTTCACCGCGGACGAGATCAGCGCTCCGTCCAACTCCGCGCTGGCGAGTGCCTGCTGGAACCAATGCCGCCGTTCGCCGAACTCCGTCATCGATGTCTTCATCCCTAGGGCTTCAGCAGCAATTTACCCATCGTCTTGCGCGCTTCCAAATCGCGATGAGCCCGCGCCGCCTCAGCCAATGGATAACTGTGCTCCAACGTGAGATGCAACCGGCCCGCGGCGATCCAACCCAACACTTCACCAGCCCGCGCTTCGAGCTCCGCGCGATCCGCGCAATAGTGGGCCAGTGTCGGCCTCGTTAGGAATAGCGAACCCTTCTGGTTTAAGACCAACGGCGCCACAGGCGGCACCGCGCCGCTCGCATTGCCGTAGCTCACCATCATGCCGCGCGGCCGCAACGAATCGAGCGACTTGTCGAACGTCGAGGCGCCAACGGAATCGTACACCACGTCCACGCCCTTGCCGCCCGTCAGCCGCTTGGCCTCGGCCGCAAAATCGACCTCGTTGTACAGGATTACCTCATCGCAACCGGCAGCCTTTGCACGCTCGGCCTTTTTCGCCGTGCCCGTCGTGCCAAGCACGCGCGCTCCGCATATCTTCGCGATCTGCACGAGCAACAATCCCACACCGCCCGCTGCCGCATGCACCATGCACGTGTCGCCCGGTTTCAATGCAAACGTCGACCGCGCCAGATAGTGCGCCGTCATGCCTTGCAACATCGCACCCGCGCCCTGCTCAAAGCTCAACACGTCGGGTAACGCCACCAGTTGCCAGGCCGGCACCACCGCATACTCGGCATACGACCCGCGGCACATCGCATACGATACGCGGTCGCCGGCTTTCACATGCGTCACGTCGGGACCGACTTGCTCCACGACGCCCGCGCCTTCCATGCCAGGCGTGAACGGCGATTCCGCTTTGTACAAGCCCGTTCGAAAGTAGACGTCGATGAAATTCACACCAATGGCGTGCATCTTCACCAATGCCTGTCCGGCTGCTAATGGCGGCACCGCCGCGTCTTCGTATTGGAGCGCTTCCGGCCCCCCTGTTTGATGAACTCGAATTGCTTTCATGTTCGTACCCGGCGGCCCAGATGAGCCGTAGCTGCATAGAGTAACAAATACGCGAACGTCAACGGGAACAAAGCCAAACGCAGGAGAGTGGCCACCGCTCCGGCCCCCGTCAGTCCCGCCCGATAGAGAACGAAATGCTGAATAATGCCCAGCGTCGAACGATCCGCGAAGAAGTAGTCGCCGTTTTCGTTGAGCACCAAAATCTTCGCCGGCAGCCTCGCCGCGAGCATCCACTTCCACTTCGTCATGATTGGCTCGCCAGAACAAATCATGCCACAAATGTCGTATTGATTTGCACTGAGTAGGCGGTATAGCTGCTTCCGGCCCTCGCGCCCGGTGAATTCAGTTACGCGATAGACCTGGCCAAATTCATTGCGAAACGCCTTGGGCGTACCCGAAAAACACGTCACCAGATCCAGGCGCATGTTCGGTCCGTGGTTCTGGTAGAACACCGGCAGCAGATCTTCCAACAACTGCCTTGACCCGGATTCAATCATCACCACGCGCCGGAATGGCGGAATTCGCCTGCGCAAAAAATACCGCACACTTCAAGGTAGCAAGTCATTCGTAGCCTTGACCCGCAGGCGCCTGTCCATTACGCTAAATCCCCATGCACCTTCGCTTCGCGCTGCTCGCGCTCGCCTGCCTCGTCCAAGCCTTCGCCGTCGACTGGGCCACCGTCCCCAAGTTGCCCCACAAGCTAGTCGCAAACTGGGCGCAACTACCGGGCCAATGGAACTTCGGCGAAACCTCGGGTGTCAGCGTCGACGCGCGGGATCACGTGTGGGTGTTTAATCGCGGCAAACATCCCGTTGTCGAGTTCGACAAGACCGGCAAATTTATTCAGGCCTGGGACGATGTTCCGGTCGTCGCTTCGCACGGCATTAAGGCCGATCCCGATGGAAATATCTGGCTTGTCGATGTTTTCGGACATTCTGTTCTCAAATTCACTCCGGCCGGCAAACTGCTGATGGCCTTTGGGAACGCCGGCCACACGGCTGGTGACAACAGCACACCCTACGCCTACAACCGTCCCACCGGCATTGTGTTTCAACCGAATGGCGATTTCCTCGTTTCCGACGGCTACATCAACTCCCGTGTTGCTTCCTATACTCGCGACGGCGTCTTCCTACGCCAATGGGGCACCAAAGGAACCGGCGATGGGCAGTTCGATCTGGTTCATGACGTCGCACTCGACAAGCAAGGCCGCGTTTACGTCGCCGACCGTGCCAACAACCGCATCCAAGTCTTCGATCTCAACGGAAAGTTCATCACCAAGTGGACTGACGTTGGCCAACCCTGGGGCCTCGCCTATGCGGAGAAGGAGAGCGCGATCTATATGGCTGATGGCGAAAACAACCGCGTAGTCAAACTAAACTTGGAAGGCCAGATTCTCGGCACTCTTAGTTCCTTCGGAAAAGCGCCGGGGAAGCTCGATTTCCCACATCACCTCGCCATCGACTCCGACGGTTCCCTTTACGTCGCCGAGATCAAGAACTGGCGCGTGCAGAAGTTCGCGAAATAGCGTGCGTCCAGCTAAGCTGGAGCGAATGGACATAGCACGCCGGTTCGCCGCGCTATTCGTGTTCGCCGCGTTCTCTCTATCGGCGCAACCGCCCGAGGCGGCCAAGCGCGCCTACGTCACACGTTGTGCTGGTTGTCACGGCGACGACGGCAGTGGCGGAGGCCACGGTCCCGGATTCCTCAGCGTGCGCCGGACGCGCGTCACCGATCGCCAGTCTGTCTTCAACCTCATCCGCCAGGGTATTCCCGACGCCGCGATGCCTGCGTTTCCGCTGCCCGCCGCCGAACTCAACCTCATCACAGACTACGTAATGTTCCTGAAAGCGCCCGCAGCGCATGGAGCGGCCCCGGCGGCTGACGGCGATGCCACTGCGGGTGAACGGTATTTTGCTGGGACCGGGAGATGCGCCACCTGCCACATGGTTCGCGGCGTGGGAGGCATCCTCGGTCCAGATCTTTCGAACCTCGCCTCGGAGCGCAAATCGGGCGAAATCGAGGATGCTCTGGAGTCGCACGGCGATCCCGCTCCCACCCGCCCCGTGCGAGGTCGCCGCAATGCGGCGCACTGGCGGCCCGTTGCCGTCCGCCTTACGAACGGCCAGTCTCTGCGTAGCATCCTCAAGAGCGAATCCGCTTTCGACGTACACCTCCTCACCACTTCCGGCGATCTCCGCCTACTCGAAAAATCACAGGTCGCCCGCATCACGCCCGAACCAGCATTGATCCCCCGGATCACGGCCGCCCCTGGCGAATCGCGTGATTTGCTCGCCTACCTCACTCGCCTCACCATCGATCCCAAGTCGCCGCGCACTACAACAGCCGCCCTCGGCGCCGGCGTTGCATTCCATGACATCGCCCATCCCGCCGCCGGCTCCTGGCCTAGCTATCACGGCCAGCTCGGTGGCAACCGCTTCAGCCCGCTCGACCAGATCAACAAAACCAATATTGGACAATTAGCTCCGAAATGGATGTTCCCGCTCCCGGGCGCACCCAAGTCCTTGCAGGTTACGCCTGTGGTTGCCGGCGGCATCATGTACGTCACTTCAGTGAATGAAGCCTACGCGCTCGATCCGCGCACGGGCCGCGAAATCTGGCACTGGAGCCGTCCTCGCACCCCTTCGCTTGCCGGAGACGCCGCCAGCGGCATCAACCGCGGCGTAGCGGTGCTCGGCGATCGCGTTTTTCTCGTCACCGATAACGCCCACCTGCTCTCGCTTCATCGCCTCACCGGTCAACTCATCTGGGAGGTGGAAATGGCGGACTCGCGCGAAAATTACGGCGCCACAGGCGCGCCTCTCATTGTCGGCGACCTCGTCATCTCCGGCATCTCCGGCGGGGACGAAGGCGCGCGCGGGTTCCTCGACGCCTACCGAGCTTCGACCGGCGAGCGCGTTTGGCGCTTCTGGACCGTCCCGTCTCCCGATCAGCCCGGCGGGGAATCGTGGTCCGGCGATTCCTGGAAACACGGCTGCGGAACCACCTGGCTCACCGGCACCTACGACTCGGACTCAAAGCTCCTTTATTGGCCCACCGGCAATCCCTGCCCCGACTACGACGGCGACGTGCGCAAAGGCGACAACCTCTATACGTCTTCGGTGGTCGCGCTCGATCCGGCCACGGGCAAACTCCGTTGGCATTTTCAATTCACCCCCCACGATGTCCACGATTGGGACGCCACGGAAAACCCAATGCTCGTCGACGCGCCGTGGCACGGCAAGCCGCGCAAACTGCTGCTGCTCGGCAATCGGAACGGGTTTTTCTATGTGCTCGATCGCATCACCGGCGAGTTTCTCCAAGGCACGCCGTTCGTCGGCAACATCACCTGGGCCAGCGGCATCGACGCCAAGGGCCTCCCCATCCTGCTTCCCAACAACGTGCCCACCGCTGACGGACAGCGCACCTGTCCCTCCGTCGCCGGCGCGACCAACTGGACGTCTACCGCCTTCAATCCGGCACTCGGCTACTACTACCTCTTCACCGACGAGTCGTGCAGCATTTACTCGCTCGCCACCGAATCGTGGAAAGCCGGACAATCCTACTACGGCGGAGCCACTCGCCGCGTGCCTGGAGAAGGCACCGAGAAATCGCTGAAGGCTCTCGACATCCAAACGGGGAAACAGGCGTTTGAAATTCCGAATGTCGGCGGAGGCATCCTGGCCAGCGGCCTCATGGCCACCGCGGGCGGCCTAATCTTCTATGGCGACGGCCAGGGCGCCTTCGTCGCGGCCGATTCGGGCAACGGAAAGCTTCTCTGGCACTTCAACACGGCACAGCAATGGAAGGCCGGACCCATGACTTACTCGATCGGCGGCACGCAGTATGTTGCCATCGCCGCCGGCAACACGATCGTATCGTTCAGTTTGCGTTAACTATCCACGCCAGCGCACACCCAAATCCAGCGTTTTCCGGCAGTATTCCAGGCTGCGCTGCATGTGTTCCAGTTGCTGCACTTTGAGTGCATCGATATACTTCTCGCGAAAGCCATTGATATCAGCGAGTAAGTGCGGCTGATCGTATGGCTTGCCTCGCCGCGCCATCGCCAGGAAGCGTGACAGATCGCGCGACCGCGCCCGCGGGAACCACTTTTTCCAAAACTCGTCGTCGTAAATAGGTAACACTACGGCCGGGCGCGCCGTGATCGGCTTGCAGTAGATGCGCACATTTGACGGCACCAGTTCCGCCGCCCGCGCCACGATGGCTTTGAAGTCGTTCGTGCCCTCGCCAAGCGGCACCCACTGAATGGCGATGCCATCCGGATGCTCATAGACAACCGAGTCGCGCAGATGGAACGTCACCGCGTAGGGCGCAAGTGTTTCGACCGTCGTCATCGGGTCTTCCGCCACGAACACCGGATTGCCGGTATCCAGATACGAGCCGACAAACTCCTTGCCCGCCGCTTCGATTACCGCCCTGGTCTCCCACGCCTGCAATTCCTTGTGATTCTCGATGCCGATTTTCAGCCCCGCGTCCATCGCCTGCGTACGCACCTCTCGCAGCACGCCGACAGTCGTTTCGATGTGCTGTTCAAGCGAACCGGGCGGCATCGCATAACGGTCCGACGCCAGGAGTGCCCGCACCAGCGGCGAGCCCATCGCCTTCGCGCGCTCGATATTCTTCCGTAACGCCGCTACGGTCTGCACACGCTGGTCGGCAGTCCTCGGCCAGATCGTGCCGCCACCGGTTTCCACCGGCAACTCCATGTCGCGCGACCACGCCCGCACCTCTGCCCAATGTTTCGGGTCCTGTGCCGCGGGGTCGAGCGAGTCCTGCAGGAAAATCGAGTCAAGCTTCTGTTCGGCGCAGTAGTCGAACAACCGGCGGTCGGTCCACTTTTGGAATCGCAGACAGTAGGTGTTGATACCCAGCGGCCATGGCTTCGAAACAGGGGCGGCCGCCAACGGAGCGGCAGCGAACGCGGTGCGCAACAGATCTCGGCGGGTCACGGAAAGAGTATATAGCGGCGACACTCGTCCTAACAGTTCGCGAGCCGTGCCTGCGTGTACACTATTGCCTTATGGCTCCCATTCCCGTCTCTCAGCAGCAGTCCCTTGTCGAACGCCTGCTCACCGCCTGCGGCGGTTCGTACAAGCCCGAACAGCGGCGTAAATTCTTCCTCACCGGACCTCAATGGGCGGCCGCTTACGAAGGGCACGCGCTGTTTCACGCGCCCACGCGCACTCCGGTGACGTTTCAGACGGTAATCGAACACTACGCCGAGATCGGCATCGGCCATTGGACCACGCACGACACCGATGTGATTCCCACCGACGCGATCGGCACAGCCAAACAGGATGAGATTGTCGCGGCGATCGACAAGTCGCTCAAGTCCAACGGAGTCGCCTGTTCGATGGTGACCACCGAAACCTTTCACCATGCCGTCTGGGCCGCCAGCGCCGCTGCCGAAGCACCCGAAGTCCGCACCTACGCCGCTTCCCGCCTGGCGAACACAGTGAATATTGGGCACGACCTTGGCGCGAGTTATGTGGTCTATTGGCCCGGTTCGCTCGGCTACCAGGTTCAGGGCGCCGTCGAAGAGACGCAGACGTTGCAGTGGTTCGCCGATGGCATGAACGCCGCTTGTGAGGCCGACATCACGCGCGCCAAAGCCATGGGCCGCCCAACGATGAAACATTGCCTGGAAGCGAAGCCGTTCGAGCCGCAGGCGGAGATCCTGCTACCGACCTCCGACGCCATGCTCGCCTTTATTTTTTCCGGCCTGTTGAAGCATCCCGATATGGTGGGCTTGAACCCCGAGTACCTCCACGAGCTGATGTGGGGCGCGGCGCCGAGGGCGGCGTTGGCCCGTGCGCTCATGTGCAAAAAGCTCTTCCACTTCGACATCAACGACGGCTACCGCCTGAAGCACGACGTCGATATCGCCGTCGGACTTGTCAATCCACTCGATTGGTTGAACGTCCTTGTGCTGCTGCGCAGTCACGGCTATAACGGCCCGTTCAATCTCGACTACAAGCCGCCGCGCACTACTTCCAATTGGGGAGTCTTTGCAGTGAGCTTCACTACTGCCGTGGACCGCTTCATCACCCTTTGGGAGATGGCGGGCGAAGTGATGGAGGATGCCGTGATTCGCGAAGCCTCCGATGCCCTGCGCGCGGGTGGCGGCGGCGATCCCAAGGATGTCGCCAGCCTCGTCGCCGCAAACAAGGAGTTGCTGACGCTGCACGAACTGATCGCGCACCGTCTTTTCCAGATTCTTGTGGGTGCCCATAAAGGCCGCATCTATTCGATCTAGAGATCGCGCGCCCATGGGCGATATTCAGCCAGGTGAGGCTGGCGGCGACGAGTTCCACACGGCGCCCTCAATAGCCGCGCGCGCAACTTGCTAAAAGCCATCCGTGCCCATGCGAGCGACGGCAACCGGCAATACCGCGCGTCGGAAGCCAACGCGGTAGTGCTGCGCTTCCACTGGTGAGTGCCGGCGCAGAAGCAGAACCTGCTAAACTTCCTGCGTTCGCTGTAGGGATGTGCCTCGGCATGGCCGCGCCGCCCATAGCGACACTCCAACGCCGATGAACTCCACGGGCAGATTCCTGATACTCGCGGGCGCATTACTCGTGCTTGCCGGTGGGCTGCTCTTGCTCGCCGGCAAGCTGAATCTGCCCCTCGGACGCCTGCCAGGCGACATCATTTGGCGCGGCAAGAATACGACGTTCTATTTTCCACTGGTGACCTGCATCCTGACCAGCCTGGTGCTGACGTTGGCAAGCTGGCTGTTTCGGCGCTGATGACTATGGGCGGACTACTGGAGCGTGAGCCTTACGGCGTTCGACTTTCTTCCATCGACGGCCACCTCAAGTAGTGCTGAACCCACACCACGAAGTAAATTGGGCACCCGTACGTTGATCTGATCTAAACCGGGAAACTCGCCCTGCGGCCCAAGGTAAAGTATTTCGGCCGGCACGTTGGCTATTGAGCATGAACGGTTCAGCGATGACGCACGCATGCCCGTGCCATACAGAACAAGAATCACCTCTCTGACATCGTCCGAAAGGGTAATTGGCTCAGCCCTACAAAGTCCGCCGACGGAGCAACTCACCAATGGCTTTGAGGACTGCTCCCCAGCTTCCGATATGGTAACGACGCTTCCTAATGGGGAAATTCCTCCCAACACTGCGGTAGTGAATAAGCCAGGCGATGCCGGCACAATAATCACTTCTCCAGTAGAATCACCAACGGAAATCTTGTGCGTCCCCGTCGGAACAGAATCTGGAACTACGAAATTTACCTGCGCTAGTGAAGCGTATACCAACTGCGCGGCCTGTCCAGCAATGCTCACGCGAGTGCCACCCAATTCAGTAGGTAACGGAACTCGGGCTGCGGCTTCTTGAAATTGAGCAAGGTTAAAGCCGTAAATAGTACCGAGTTGACCTGGCGCAAGCGGACCAAATTGGAAACTAGCGCTATTTCCAAGACCTCCGAGACCGATCTGCGGGAAAGGGCCAGGCGTGCAATTGGAAACTCCAACGTGCGTGCTGGCAATCCACTTCCTCTCGCCGTTTGCTCTCAAACCGAAAAGGAAATACGACTGACCTGGCCGT
Organism: Acidobacteriota bacterium; assembly: GCA_040007195.1. GTDB lineage: Bacteria > Acidobacteriota > Terriglobia > Bryobacterales > Bryobacteraceae > JAFLBB01. The sequence goes on from JBDTVQ010000049.1 coordinate 24,901, forward strand.
CGAATATTTCCTTGAATCGTCGAACCTTGGACAGGTTGATTGCCCGACTGGCTTCCTCCCGCTAATTGCGTCCCCACCTCAATTGAATCGAACCCACGGGCATCCCACGTTAAGCCGCTCGAACCGCTCGTTTGGTTTTCGCAAAGTGGAATCGGATTTGGCACGGCACCGAGAGCCGCCTGCCGGGCGTCCTGAAAGATCCGGACAAGCTGTGGCCCGATCTGGGCTGTCGATTCTCGGGCCTCCCCCGTATCGTTGTCCAGGATATCCAATTCAACATAATTGCTGCCGATCTGATTTGCCGGCGTCCTCAGAAGGACCCAGGGCGCGGAGACGGAGGTCGACCATGTACAATTTGTGCCATTCGAATTTACGAACATTCTCGTCCGACTTGCGTCAGCCCGAGCGATCAAAGGGTCCGCAGATAGTGAGAGTGTGCACAAAAATGCTTGTTGCTGAAAAGTTATCTGTTGTCTGGATGCAGAAACATTGCAGTTGTTACTCAACAATTCAATAACGCCTACCCTGCTTCCGCCGACGTTCGCCAAGACGGTGGCACTGACAGATCGCGTACCACTGCCGGTAGGGCTGGCTATCTTGAGCCAAGGAACCAAACTTCGCATAGTCCAAGC
>JBDTVQ010000050.1:0-25409 GCA_040007195.1 Acidobacteriota bacterium
GCTTCACCATCGTCAATATCGACCAATGTGATCTCTACGTCGAAAAGCTCAACGAGTCCAACCCCGACGAGTATTGGTATCGAGGCAAGCTGCGCAAGTTGCAAGTCGTGAAGGAACGCATACCCGTTCGCGGCGCCGATGGAAAAGTCATTCAGCGCTCCGTCGAGCTTCGCTATACCATTCATGGGCCTGTCATCTCCGAAGACCTCGGTAAGCATCGCGCCTTCGCTTTGAAGTGGGTCGGCGCCGAACCCGGAGGCGCGGGCTATCTGGGCGCCCTTGCCCTCGGCCGCGCCAAGAACTGGGATGAGTTCCGCCGCGGCGCCGCGAATTACAAAGTGCCCTCCGAAAACCTCATGTATGCCGATCGCTCCGGCAACATCGGCTGGTTCGCCTCGGGCGAGGCGCCTATCCGCAAAAACTGGGATGGCCTCCTCCCCGTTCCCGGCAACACCGGTGAGTTCGAATGGGCAGGCACGCTCGGCATCGATCAGGTTCCCCAAATGCTCAATCCGCCGCAGGGCTGGATGGCCACGGCCAATCACGATATCCGCCCGGAGGGCTATCGCGAACGGCTCGGTTACGAATTCTCGCCGATCTTCCGTTTTCAGCGGATCGCTGAATCGCTGAGCGGCCCCGGCGTTTTGCCCTTGTTCGGCGTCACCGGGCGGCCGCGAGGCGAGACGATGCCGAAGCTGCGGGTCGAAGACATGCAGGCTTTGCAGCAGGATGTTCTCTCCCTCCCGGCCCGCCGCTTTCAGCAGGTCCTCAAGCGCGTCCGCTTTACCGGCCTCTCTAAGGACGAGCAAGCGGTTCTGAATCAGTTCCTCGCCTGGGATGCGCGCCTCCGAGCCGACTCCGTGGAAGCGATGATCTTCGAACTTTGGCTGGGCAAACTGCACGGCGCTGTCTTCGGAACCGAACTTGGACCGCGCGCCTCGCGAACACTGCTCATTGCTCAAATCGAACACCGCCCCGATGCCGAAGTGCTTCGCCACACTTTGCACATGACCATGTCGGATCTCACCGCCTCGCGTGGCGCCGACCGCAAGAAGTGGACCTGGGGCGCTGTCCACACCGTGAGCTTCCGCCACGCCCTCGGCGTGCGCTCCATGAATCGCGGTCCCATTCCGCGTCCCGGCGACGCCGACACTGTCAACGCCACCGGTGGTAACAATTTCAAGCAGAGCTCCGGCGCCTCGTTCGGCATGGTGCTCGATTTCGCCGACTGGGACAAAAGCATGATGACCAATGTCCCGGGCGAAACCGGAAGTCCCGATAGCAAGCACTACTCCGACCTCATCGACGACTGGGCCAATGGCCGCTATCACCCCATGCCGTTCAGCCGCAAAGCCGTAGAAGCGGCAGCCGAAGAGACCATCGACCTCCTGCCACCGGGCATCACGGAGATTCCCAAGCGCCAGCAACGCGCCCATCGCTAACACGCTGATCGCTAACAGGCCCACACGGCATATTCCCTCAACCAGCGCGTACTACCCCGTACTCACCCGCGGTAAGGTACCAAAACCGGTCATGACCGCAGCGGCATGTGTCCATTCGAGTCCAGTTCCCACACTGGGCCCATGAACAGACGCACTCAAATTGCACTCGCCCTACTATTCGCAGCACCTCTCCTTCAGGCTCAAACGAACCCGTCCACGCCCGTGCTTAGCCCTGAACTTGTGGCCCGGCTCCGCTCCGAAGCTCCGCCCTCGCGCGATATCCACCGCCCCAACCGCCTGTGGAAGACTTCTCTCGCCGTAATGGCGGCAGCTTCGGCGTTAGACCTCGTATCCTCACTAGGCAGACGTGAGCTCAATCCGCTCCTTCGCGGTGGTGATGGCCGTTTCGGTGCCCGCGGCTTTGCCTTCAAATCAGGCCTTACCGGCGGAGCGCTCATCACCCAAATGTTATTGATGCGCAACAACCCACACGCCGCGCCTTACGCCACCGTGGCGAACTTCGGCATGGCCGGCGTGTTCACATCCGCGGTTCTTCACAACTTCGGCAACAACAAATCTCAGTCGCGTAGTATCGCCCTCAAGTAAGGCGCTTTCTCCCCTCACGTATCGATAGGCCGCTTCCCCAGCGGCTCGATTGCCGCCGCACGGCTCCCCGTCGGGATGTGATTACGGCCGCAGCAGAACGCCTTCGTCTACCCAACGCCGCCCCGCCAGCTTACTGGGCCATCTTCTTCATCGGGCTCTCCACTTGCTTGAACCCGGCCGGTACGGCGAACACGCTCGCATCCACCGGTTTCGACGAGAAAGAGGTCACTTCGGTCGTCATTTCCATCAGCACGTTTGAACCGGCCGACGCAGGTTGCGCGGCGGTATCAGCCTGCGGCGGAGGCGCCTGCTCCGGCTTCTTTCCTGCGCCATCGGCCGCCCTTCGGCCCAAGCCTGCCAAACCGCCAAAGCGGCCCATCCGCCCTGCGGCCGCGCTTTCCGCTGCCGATCCCGCTATCTGCTTGCCCGCTTCGTCCCGCTGTGAATTCCCCTGTGATTGCTGCTGTGGGGGTGGCATTCCTGGCATTCCCATTCCCGTCACGCGCAGCACGGAATAAAGCGGAAACCCCTGGAGTTCGGCCATCTTCTTGCCGGCCGCCTTCATTCCTTCCACATCCACGCCGCCCTGCATCATCGCCTGCATCGGCACCTGTTGAATCGGGAACCGTCCCTGCATCGACTTGGCAAACTCCTGGAACGCTTCGCTGCCGGGGAACTTGCCCACATGCATGTCGTTTTCCATCGACGAATTCATCGTCACTTCCTTGCCCGTCTTCTTATCGATGACCGTCGTCTCCGTGTCGATTTTCATTAACATATTGCGCGTGGCCACTCCGGCCACCGTCCGGCCCGGCCCCTTCTCGTCGAGCGACACCTTCGTGTTCGTTTTGGCGCCGGTGTCCTGGGGCTTGGCTGCACTCATCTTCTCCTGCATCTTCTTTAGCGCAGCCGCCATCTCCTCGAACGTGATCACGGAGTATTCCTTCTTGTCCAGATCCACACTCGTCATCGTCCCTGCCGAGGCGTCCATGATCGTCATCGACCGCGCCGACTGCGTCGCCATCTTTCCGCCGCTGAGGTAAGTCGTGGTCGTCTGCGGTCCCGATGCGCCTTTCGAAAAACGGCCCATCATGCTCATCATTTGCTTCATGCTGCCGCCCGTCACCTCTGACTTCTGTTCGTAGGTGAAATCGGCGCCAAATGCGGCGGCCACGGCCATCGCTGTCGATAACGCAATCTTGAGAATTCGGTTCATTGAGTAGCCTCCGTTGACTGTTCCGATCATAGCCGCCCGGCCCCTGCTATACAATAGGCCCTCGGAGTCGCAAGCACCTTATGTCCTCATTCGAGGTTCGTCCCTCACCCAAGTTCCTCATTTTTGGTTTTGTGTTGGAAGCCGTCCTGCTTGCCGGAGCAGTCTATCTCTGGCAGACCCATGGAGATCCATACAAGTATCTGCTTGCGATTCCCATCCTTCTCGGCACCTACACTGCCCTGCGCTGGGCCATGAAAAGCAGCACTCGCATCACCATCGCCGACGGCCGGCTCCGTTATCAATCCGGCATCGCCTCCAAAACCACGCGCACCCTCGAACTCGCCCGCATCCAGGACGTCACCGTCCGCCAGTCCCTGAGCGAGCGCATGCTCGGCATCGGATCGATCACCGTAGTCACCGCCAGCGAAACGGGATCGCTCAGCATGGAGCAGGTCGATTCGCCTCAGCACATCGCCGAAAAAATTCTCGACTTGGCGCGCCACGCGCGCTAGTCTTTCACCTTTTAGGAGCTCTCATGTCCAACGGAACATTGAACGGAAAAGTCGCCCTCATTACGGGCGGAAGCCGCGGTTTGGGCCGCGCCATGGCGGTCGCACTGGCAGCCGAAGGCGCGACCATCGCCCTCGTCGCGCGCGATAAGGCCAAGCTCGAAGAGTCGGCCGCCGAAGTCGAAAAAGCCGGCGGCAAGTCTTCGCTTCACATCGCCGACGTCGCCAGCGAATCCGACGTCATCGCGCTGGAGAAGGATATCGCCGCTAAATACGGCAAACTCCACATCCTCATCAACAACGCCGGCATCAACGTCCGCAAAACCATCACCGAATTCACCCTCGATGAGTGGAACAGCGTCGTGAATACCAATCTCACCAGCGTCTTCCTGCTCTGCCGCGCCTTCGTCCCGCACATGAAGGGCAACGGTTACGGCCGCATCATCAACATGACCTCCATCATGTCGCACGTCTCCATCCCCGGCCGCACCGCCTACTCCTCCACCAAAACCGCACTTCTCGGCATGACACGCGCCCTTGCCCTCGAACTCGCTCCGGAAGGCATCACCGTCGTGGGCATCTCACCCGGCCCCTTCGGCACTGAGATGAACACCGCGCTGATGAACAACCCCGAACTCAATGCCCAGTTCCTCTCCAAAATTCCCCTCGGCCGCTGGGGCAAGGTCGAAGAGATCGGCGCGCTCGCCCGCTTCATCTGCTCCGAAGAAGCAGGCTTCATTACGGGCACAGACATCTTGATCGACGGCGGTTGGACGGCGCAATGACCTCGTCTCGCCGCCAATTCGCGGCCTCCCTCGCCGCAACGCTTGCCGCTACCGGAGCCGCCTGCAATCGCGATACCCGTAAACGCGTCGCCGTCATCCCCAAAGGCACCTCGCACATCTACTGGCTCACCGTGCAGGCCGGCGCCGTCGCCGCCGGACAGGAGTTCAAATACGAGATCCTCTGGAACGGCCCTGCGATGGAAACCGACTACTCGCGCCAAATTCAGATTCTCGACTCCTATATTGCCCAGCGTGTCGACGGAATCGTCATCGCCGCCAGTGACCGCAAAGCCCTCGTCGGCCCCATCGACCGCGCCATGTCCGCCGGAATCCCCGTCTGCGTCTTCGACTCCGGGCTCGATTCCACCAACTACATCTCCTACGTCGCCACCGATAACAAAGAGGCTGGCCGCATGGGCGCGCGCGAAATGGGCCGGCTCCTCAACGGCAAAGGCAAGATCGGTGTCGTCCAGCATCTTCCCGGTTCCGTCTCCACGACAGACCGCGAAGACGGCTTCACGGAAGTCATTGAGAAGGATTTTCCGGGCATCAAGATCGTCGCCCGCCAGTTCGGCATGAGCGACCGCAGCAAATCCATGGCCGCCGCCGAGAATATGATGACCGCGCACGACGACCTCGACGCCTTCTTCTGTTCCACCGAGCCCTCGGCCACCGGCACCGCACTCGCCGTCAAATCGCGCGGCTTGGCGGGCAAGGTGAAAATCGTTGCCTTCGACTCCAACGAAGCCATGATCGCCGACATGCGCGCGGGCATCATTCAGGCAATGGTCGTGCAGGATCCCTTTCAAATTGGCTTCAAAGCCGTTGGGACCATTCATGAAAAACTCGAAGGCCGCACGCCACCCAAGCAGATCAACCTCGAAGGGCGAGTCATCACGCCGGAGAACCTCGACAAGCCCGACGTGCAAAAACTCCTCACGCCCGACCTGAAGAAGTACCTGGGCGGCTGATGGGCGCCGACTACAAGGTCGTCGACGCCGGCCGCCTGCAAGATTACGCCCGCGATCTGCTCCAAGCCGCGGGCGCAGCCCCGTCACACGCCGCGCTCACCGCCGAGTGCCTTCTCTTCGGATCCTTGCGCGGCGTCGATTCCCACGGGCTGCAACTGCTCACCTTCTATCTCGATCAACTCACCGACGGCCGCGTCGACGGCATGGGCAAAGGCCACGTTGCCAGCGAGGCAGGTGCGTGCCTGCTGTACGACGGCGAGAACGCCCTCGGCCAGGTTGTCGCCGCGCGCTGCGCCGACGCAGCCTCGCGTCTCGCCCAACTCAACGGCCTCGGCCTCGCCATCGCTCGCGAATCGAACCACTTTGGACCCGCGGCATTCTGGGGCCAACGTATCGCCCGCGAGGGCATGATCGGCATCGTGCTGTGCAATGCCTCGCCCGCCGTCGCCCCATGGCAGGCAAAGGAAGCACGCTGGGGCACGAACCCCATCTGCTGTGCGCTCCCTCCACTTCCTGGCGGCCATCCCGACGACTCCATGTGGCTCCTCGACATGGCCACCACCACCGTCGCCATGGGCAAAATCTACAAAGCCAAACTCAATCAGGAGCCCACCATCTCCCCCGGTTGGGCCATGGACGCCGAAGGCCGCCCCACCATGTCCACTGCCGCCGCCCTCGCCGGTTTCCTCATGCCCCTCGGCGGCTACAAAGGTTCCGGCCTAGGCCTCATGGTCGAGATCCTCACCGGCGTTCTCTCCGGCGGCGCCATCTCCACCGAACTCGGCGGGCTCCGCTTCAAGGACCGCCGCTTCCGCGTCTCGCAGTTCTACCTCGCCATCGACCCCGCCCGCTTCGGCTCCCGCGAGGCCTTCGCTTCCCGCGTCGCCGACTTGGTGACCCACGTCAAATCCGCGGCCCCCGCCACCGGCTACGACGAAGTCCTCGTCGCCGGCGACCCCGAATGGCGCGAACAGTCCAAGCGTTCGCAAGATGGCATTCCGATGACCCAAGGGCTGTGGAACGAGATCGCGCTGCACGCGAAGCGGCTGGGCGTGGCGGTGCCAGAATAAGGTGCGGTAGCGCAACTTTCGGATTGCCGCCGATCTTCTTGTCGACCGCCCAGGAACTGTCGACCGTCGGGTACGTCAGCGCGAGTCTTTGATCAGTGAGCCTGAGTGCGCATCCCAAATCCATCCGCTGTCACCATCGACCGCCGGATCTTCCCGATACATGTGTCCATCGGCCAATGATCGAATCTGATCGGCCCTCTTTCCCAATCTTTTCTCCGGCATCGACAAGAAATCCGAGGCTTCTCCGTACCCTACATTGCAATGACAGGGACCACTCCCCCCGAAGCCCTGACGAGCCGTTTCATATCTTCCTCGTCACTCGTGAGAATCACGGCCTTCTTGCGCACAGCAATCGACACCACAACCGCATCCACTACGTCCGTCGTTCCGCTTTTCCCAAGTAGGCGCCCGGCCTCGTGCGCCCCGTTCTCGTCGAGAGGAACGACGACACACCCTGTCAGGAACCGCCGTAGCTGGGCTTGTTGTGGAGAACGGCTTACCTGCGCCACTACTGGCGCGGAAACCATCGGAACGATGCCAAGTTCCAAACGGACTTTATGCTCCGCCCAAGCCCGCCTCTCGTTTCGATCAGCGGCCACGAGAACGGCGGCGTCGTAGACGACGGAACTCATGCTGAGCGCCGGACGGTTCGCGCCGCGCGCAGTTGCGCCTGCACGTTGCGGCGAGCTGCTTCCATCTCTTCCGCAGTGAAGCGCCCATGCTGCTTTTCCCACTGAACGACCGCCGCCAAACCAGCCCGCCGCTTCAGCGCTTCGCTGGCGGCGATGGTCATCCAGGCGGAGACACTCACTCCGTCGCGGGCGGCCGCCGCGAGTATATTCTTGTGAACGTCAGGGTCAACAGTGATCGTAAGCTTCGGTGATGGGCTGCCACGGGGCATGAAAACTATCCTACTGCTATAGGATACTTCGGCCTTCCCCTTCCAAACCCACCAGGCGGTCCCCCAAAATTCGAGATGCCTGATAATCACCGTATGGGATCGAAATCAATCTTCACCCGGCGCGAAATGCTGGGAACCTCCGCTCAGGCGGCATTGGCCGGCATCGCAACCGGTGTTGGATCACAAGGTGCGGAAAAACGGCCGCGCATCGCCTGCGTCGTCACCTATTGGGCTGCTCCGAGCTCACATGCGGACTGGATCATCACCAAGCTGTTGGACGGTTATTGGTGGAAGGGCGCCCATACTCCTTCCCGCGTGGACGTTGTGTCCGCGCACATCCATCAGTTTGAAGAGAGCGGATTGGGCCGGAAAGTGTGCAACTCGAAACGCATTCCGATCTTTAAAACAGTAAGCGAAGCCCTCACGCTCGGCGGAAAGGAACTTGCCGTAGATGGCGTCGTCCTGGTCGGAGAACACGGGATTTATCACGACAATCTCATTGGGCAGAAATACTATCCGCGCTGGTGGCTCTACCAGCAAATTATCAAGGTGTTCGAGCAGAGCAAGCGCTCGGTGCCGGTCTTCAACGACAAGCATCTCTCCACCAGTTGGAACGAAGCCAAGTGGATGTTTGACAAATCCCGTGAGCTGAACTTCCCCTTGTTCGGCGGCTCCTCCATTCCGTTCTATTACCGCAAGCCTGAGATCGATCTCGAAATCGATACGCCCTTAAAGGCATCCGTTGTCGCTGGAGGCGCTGGAGATGAAGGAAGTCTTTTCCATTGTGTCGACGTGCTCCAATCCTTTGTGGAACGCCGCAAGGGCGGTGAGACAGGAATCGCGTCCGTGCAGTGCATTCAAGGGCCCGAAGTATGGAAGTGGACCGACCGTAATCCCTGGGCAGGCAAACTACTGGATTCCGTGCGGACAAGTTTCGACCTGAAGCCGGGACACTTTCAGCAGTCCACTCGCAAACCATGCGTCTCCATCGTGGACTATCGTGATGGGACGAAAGCGGCAGTCTATTCGGTGCAGGGTGTGGGCTGGACCTACGCCGGCGACATCCAGGGGCGCAAAGACCCGGCGATCGTGTCGATGCTCGGCTGGCCCGGCCCCTTCTCCCAATACCACGCCGCGAACGCCTTTGAGCATTGGCTGATCGAGATGATGCTGACCAGAAAGGAACCGTACAACGCGGAGCGGCTGCTGCTGTCCACCGGAATCGTCTCCTACAACATGGAATCCAATTGGGAGAACGGCCGTTACTCCGACATCGGACGCCGCGTCGAGACGCCGTTCATGAACATGTCCTACCGCACAACGCGGGGACCAATGTTCAACACAGGGCCGCGGCCGCCTGTCATCCCCTACATACGGGGCTTTGAAAAATAGACCGGCTTCGGCGAGACGCACCGCCTGAATATTTCCCCACACACGTCGCGCCTCGGCCGATAAGTCCCAAAGGTTCCACCCTCCCCCTACAGTGGATCCGCATTCATAAAGGAGAACTGTTCCCTTGCATTTCGATCGAGAAATCAAGTCCGCCATCGGTGCGCATGGCCTCTGGCGTACGCACCTACTCTCGGCCATCAAGAGTGGCTACAGCGAATACACACCGGCCCAGGTTAGGCAGGAACACCTATGCTCGTTTGGCCAATGGCTCGAAACCGTGGAAGATCCCACCGTCCGTGATTCCCCCGAGTTCCAAAACTGCGTCACGGTCCACCGCCGCTTTCACGCCGTCACCGCATCGGTCCTCAAACTCGCCGTCAGCGGCAAGAAAGAAGCCGCCCGCGAAGCAGTGGATATCGGCGGCGAGTTCGCCAACGCCTCCATGGAATTCACAACCGCCATGCTGCACTGGAGTCTCAGCGTTCCCGCGCCGGGCTAGCCCGGCGGGCTCACCTGCCCCTCACGTTACAATGTGGCGATGGGTGATCCGGCCACGCCAGCCAACTTCGAGCAAGCCCTCGATGAGCTGGAAAAAGTAGTCAAGCAACTCGAATCGGGCGACCTGCCCCTCGAAGAAACGTTGGCGCTCTTCGAGCGCGGCGTCGCCCTTTCCGATTCCTGCCGCAAACAACTCGAGTCCGCTGAATCGCGAATCGAAATCCTGCTCAAACGCGCGGGTGAAGTCAAACCCGAGCCCTTCGATCCCAAGAATGTTTGACCTTGACGCTTACCTCTCGCGCCAAGGCGAGCGCATTCACGCCTCCCTGGATCGGCTCGTACCGCCGGAGACCGAAGAGCCCTCCGTCATTCATCGCTCCATGCGCTACTCTCTCTTCGCCGGCGGCAAGCGCGTCCGCCCGATCCTTGCCATCGCTGCCGCCGAAGCGCTGGGCTGCGAATCCGACGCCGTTCTCGCCCCCGCCTCCGCTCTGGAGATGGTTCATACCTACTCGCTCATCCACGACGACCTTCCCGCCCTCGATAACGACGACCTCCGTCGCGGCCGTCCCACCAACCACAAGGTTTTCGGCGACGCCATGGCCATTCTCGCCGGAGACGCCCTCCTTACCCTCGCCTTCCAAGCGCTAGCCCAGTCCGCGCTCGATGCTCCCCAACGCCTCGCCTTGGTCGAGGAACTGAGTGTCGCTTCCGGCACCGTGCGTGGCATGATCGGCGGCCAGGTCGAAGACCTCGAAGGCGAGCACAAAACTCCCTCCGCCGAGTTGCTCGACAAGATCCACCGGGCGAAAACCGGAGCCCTCCTTCGCGCCAGCGTCCGCTTCGGGTCCATCAGTGCGGGCCATCTCTCTGCATCCCCCGCTTATGAATCGCTCTCGCACTACGGCGAATCCATCGGCCTTGCGTTCCAAATCGTCGACGATCTCCTCGACATAGAATCCACACCCGAGCAACTCGGTAAAACGCCAGGCAAAGACGCCGCGCAAAACAAGATCACCTTTCCTGCCGTGTATGGAGCCGGCACTTCTCGACACATGGCCGAAGAACACCTCGCCGCCGCCCATGCCGCACTTCAACCATTTGGCGAACGCGCCGCTGCCCTCGGCGCCATCGCGAATTTGATCGTCCACCGAAACTCCTAGCACCATCCCATGCCCGCCAAGCGCCGTCTCGATCAGTTGCTGGTGGACAAAGGCCTCGCCGCCAGCCGCGAAAAAGCGCAGGCCCTCATCCTGGCGGGCGATGTCTCTGTCAACGGCCAACGCATCTCGAAAGCAGGACAAGCCGTCGCCGAAGACGCTGCTCTCGAAATTGCCGCGCGCCTTCCCTATGTTTCGCGCGGCGGTTTGAAGCTCGCCCACGCCCTCGATCACTTCCACATTTCCGTCGCTGGACTAGTCTGCCTCGACGTCGGCGCCTCCACCGGCGGCTTTACGGATTGCCTGCTACAGCGCGGCGCCGCACGCGTGCATGCGCTCGATGTTGGCCACGGCCAGTTGGATTGGAAGCTGCGCAACGACCCGCGCGTCGTCGTCTACGAACAGCTCAATGCCCGCTTCCTCTCGCCCGAAGCTCTGCCCGAAAAGCCCGCCTTTGCCACAATGGATGTCAGCTTCATCTCGGCGACTTTGATCTTGCCGAATCTTCCGGCTTTGTTGACGCCGGAGGCGGGCCTCGTTGTTCTCGTGAAGCCGCAGTTCGAAGTCGGCCGCGAATCGGTCGGCAAAGGCGGCATCGTGCGCGACCCGGCGCTCCACGAAGAAGCCTGCGCCCGCGTCCGCACTTGCGTAGAATCGTTGGGATTTGAATGCGGCCTGACGCCTAGCCCCATCACAGGCGCCGAAGGCAACCGTGAGTTCTTACTCTATGCGTACCGTTCACACGATCGGAATCATCTCCAAGCCTGACGCGCCCCAGGGCGGGGAAGTCGTGACCCAGTTGCTCGGCTGGATCGCCGAGCGCAAACTCGCCGCGCGTTACGACCGCGTCACCGCCTCCTACGCCGGCCTCGATGACGGCCTTCCACTGGATCAACTGCCCGAAGGCTGCGACATGGTCATCGTGCTCGGTGGCGATGGAACGCTGCTCATGGCCGCCAAGGCAATCGGTGAACGCGAGATTCCACTCCTCGCCGTCAACCTCGGCTCGCTCGGCTTCCTCACGGCGCTCGCCGTCGACGAACTGTTCCCCGAACTGGACCGTGCACTCAAAGGCCGCCATCGAATCGGCCACCGCCGCATGATCACCTGCACGCTCGAGCGTGGCGGCGAATCCCTGGAACAGTATCTGGCGCTCAACGACGTCGTACTCAGCAAGGCTCCGAAAGCCCGCATGGTCGAAATCGATGCCTGGGTCGGCCGCAACTACGTCTGCTCCTACCGCGGCGACGGCCTCATCCTCGCCACGCCTACCGGTTCTACCGCCTATTCCCTCAGCTCCGGCGGACCCATCGTCTTCCCCACCGTCGCCGCCTTCTGCCTCACGCCCATCTGCCCCCACACCCTCACCAACCGTCCGGTCATCGTGCCCGACAGTGAACTCATTACATTTTCCGTGCGCGCGCCCGACGACGACGTCTTCCTCAACATCGACGGCCAACAAGGCGTCCTCCTCAAATCGGGCGATCGCGTCCTCTGCCGCGCCGCCAAGCATGCCGTCCGCCTCATCCGCCCTCCACGCCTCCTCTACTTCGACGTCCTCCGCCAAAAGCTGCATTGGGGCCAACGGGGTCCAGGCTAAATGCCGCGCCTTTCGCTCACCGCTTGGATCTTTATCGGCATGATCGCGGGCATCGTGCTCGGCGCCTTTGCGCCTGACATCGCACGCCAACTCTCCCCCGTCTCGGCAATCTTCCTCCGCCTCATCAAATCGATCATCGCGCCGCTCCTGTTCGGAACCCTCGTCGCCGGCATCGCCGGTTCCGGCTCTGTGAAAGCCATGGGCCGCATCGGCCTCAAGTCGATCGTCTATTTCGAAATCGTCACCACGGCTGCGCTTATCCTCGGCCTCTCCGCAGTCAACATCACACGCCCCGGCGACGGCATGAAGCTCGAACACACCGCCGCCGAAGCCGCAGTCAGCGCCAAGCCGCCCGAACTGGCCGCCATCCTCGAACATACCTTTCCGACATCCGTCATCGATTCGATGGCCAGGGGCGAAGTGCTCCAGATCGTCGTCTTCTGCTTCCTGTTCGGCGCGGCGTGCGCCTCCGTCGGCGACAAGGCCCGCCCCGTTGTCGAATTTGCGGAGTCGCTCGCCGAGATCATGTTTCGCTACACGAAGTACGTCATGTATCTCGCGCCCTTCGGTGTCGGCGCCGCTATTGCCGTCACGGTAGGCAGCAAGGGGCTGGCCGTGTTATTCGGACTCGGCAAACTGATTCTCACCATGTACGTCGCGCAAGTTATCTTCGTCGTTGGCGTACTCGGCGCGGTCATTACCATCGCGCGCATCCCTCTCCTGCGCTTCGTGCAAGCTGTAAAGGAACCCTTCCTCATCGCCTTCTCCACCGCATCGAGCGAAGCCGCGCTCCCCCTCGCCATGAAGAACATGGAACGCTTCGGCGTGCCCAAGCACATCGTCGGCTTCGTCATGCCCACTGGCTATAGCTTCAACCTCGACGGCACCACGCTTTACTTGTCTCTCGCCAGCGTCTTCGTCGCCCAGGCCGCGGGCATCAACCTCACCATCGGCCAGCAGGTCATCATGATGCTCACCCTCATGCTCACCTCCAAGGGCGTCGCGGGCGTCCCGCGCGCCGCGCTCGTCATCCTCGCCGGTACGCTCGCCAGCTTTCAACTGCCCATGGAAGGCGTTGCCGTTCTCCTTGGCATCGACGCCGTCATGGACATGGCCCGCACCTCGGTCAACGTCCTGGGCAACTGCCTGGCCACCGCAGTCGTCGCCCGTTGGGAAGGCCACGAACTGACGCCGCAGCCGTGACCCTTACCTCGGCCATCTTCTTCTCCATGGCCGCCGGCGCGGTCCTGGGCCTGACGGCTCCCGCCTTCGCCCTCCAACTCTCTCCCCTCACCGCCATCTTCCTTCGCCTGGTGCAATCCATCATCGCGCCGCTCATTCTCGGCGGCCTCGTCACCGGAATCGCCAGCGCGGGCAGCGGCAAAGCCATGGGACGCATCGGCCTCAAGAGCCTGGTCTACTTCCAAATCGTCACCGTCGTGGTCTTGCTGCTTGCCCTCGGTGCCGGCAACTATTTCCGCCCAGGCGATGGCCTTCATCTGCGCGGCGCGGCCGCCGCCGTCGAAACCCCTCACATCACCTGGCAATCGATCCTCGAACAATCCGTTCCCTCCAGCATCTTCGACGCCATGGCCCAGGGCCAGATGCTGCAAATCGTCGTCTTCGCCGCACTCTTCGGAGCCGCCTGCGTGGCCATCGGAGAACGTGCCCGTCCCGTCGTGAACTTCTTCTCAGCCCTCAACGACCTGATGTTCCGCTACACGCACTACGTCATGTACGTCGCCCCGCTTGGCATCGGCGCAGCCATGGCAACTACGATGGCCCGCGGCGGCTGGTCCGTCTTCTCTAACTTCGGACGCCTCATCGCCGCCGAATACTCCGCCCTTGCCGCCGTGCTCCTGCTCTTCTATTTACCCCTGATGCTTGTAGCCCGCATCCCCGTCTTGCCCTTTCTATCCGCCATCCGTGAGCCCTTTGCCATCGCCTTCGCCACCACCGCCAGCGGCGCGGCACTCCCGGTGGCGCTCGAAAAAATGGAAGCCTTTGGCGTCCCCCGGCAGGTGTTGAACCTCGTCATGCCGCTCGGATTCTGCTTCAACACCGCCGGCAGCGCGCTCCATATTCTCCTCAGCTGCCTCTTCCTAGCCCAGGCCGTCGACGTACACCTCGACTCCGCCAATCAATGGACCATGCTCGCCGTACTCCTGGTCATGACCAAGGGCGTCGCGGCCGTCCCGCGCACAACGCTCGTCGTCATCATCGGCACCCTCACCGCGTGGGGCGTGCCGCTCGACGCTCTACCCGTGCTCCTCGGTGTCGACGCCGTGCTCGACATGTTCCGCACGTCGGTCAACCTCATCGGCAACTGCCTCGCCCCCGCCCTCATCGCCCGCACCGAAGGCGTCCGCTTTTCCCCGGTTCACTCCGTTACGCCAGAAACTCCTGCTCAAACACGTTGACGCGGAACGGAATCAGTTCCGGCAACTCGGCCAGCCGTGCGCTCACTGACCACCGCCGCGCCTCAGGCAAGCGTTCCATGAATGACTCCGGCTGCCACTCGTCGAACCTGTCGATGATCGAGAATCCCAGCTGGTCGCTCACCTCGCAGGAAAGCCCCATCAGTCCGTACAAAGTGCTCGTGTCGATGTCCGTTCCCGCGTGATGGCATTTGCTCAGATCGCAGAATAGCTTCGGCAGTCCCCACTCGCTCACCAGCCATTCCGCCATCTCCACGTGATCGGTTCCAGTCAGCTCGCGCTGCATCTCCACGAATTGCCGCTGACCCGGTTCGGCCGCATACGCTGCCTCCTGATACTCCTGCGGATAGAGCGCCGACATTCCCAAATGCCCCAAACTATGCAGCAAGCCGCCCGTATACGACACGCTCTTGTCCAGCCAGCAGAACTCCGCCGCCCACTCCGCCACCAACGCGCACGAGAGGTTGTGCCGCCAGCACCGCCGCAACAGCGGCTCATTGCGCACCGTCGAAAAGAAATCGCGCATCGCCACCGTCAGCACCAGCGCCTGCAGCCGGTCCATTCCCAACACCGACATTGCATGCAGAATGCTAATCACCTCATACCGCAGCCCAAATACCGCTGAGTTTGCCAGCCGTAATACCTCGGTTGAAAACACCGCGTCGCTCTTTATCAGCTTCGAAACCTCCTGCATATTGCTGCTCTCTTGCGAGACCAGGAGCATCAGTTTCCGGGCGACCGCCGGAAATGCGGGAAGTGCTGCTACACTCGGTTTCCTCTTGGTTGTCATATGCGCCGGCACCAGGGTCATTCAACCGCCACTCACCCTGTCCTTATCGGTGGGCAAACAAACAATCAAGTGGTCTAAGTAGGAAAATCAGGTAGGAATAATCCGCCAAATGCGCCAAGGGCGAGAGGTTTTCCTCTCGCCCGGCGTCTCATCGCCAAAAAACAACTAGGTAAGCTAAGCCCTACCAGTCCACCACGCTCCCGTCGTCGTCGTCATACGCTTCCTGATTCCGCCAATCGTGGCCAATCTTGTCGGCCATCGCGTTGTCGTCCAATTCCACGCCCAACCCAGGTGTTACCGGCAACTCCAGGTAGCCCTTGTTCACCTTGAACGGCTGCTTCACATAACCCTCGCCCAGGCTCACCTGCTCCTGAATAAGGAAATTCGGAATCGACGCCGCCATTTGCACGCCCGCCGCCAGCGAAATCGGCCCCAGCGGATTATGCGGCGCAATCGATGCGTAATACGCCTCCGCCATTCCCGCGATCAGCCTCACCTCGGTGATGCCGCCCGCGTGGCACATATCCGGCTGCAAGACCGTCGCCGCCTTCTTCTCCAACACCTCGCGGAACCCCCACTTCGTGAACACTCGCTCGCCGGTCGCAACCGGCAGATGCGTCCCCCGTGCAATCTCCGCCATCACATCGTGATTCTGCGCCTGGCACGGTTCTTCGATGAACAGCGGATTGTACGGCTCGTAGCCTTTGATCAACAACTTCGCCAGCGCCGGCGAAATCGCCCCATGGAAGTCGATCGCGATGTCGGCATCGTCACCCACCGCCGCCCGCAACTCCGCGAATTTCTCCACGGCATACTTCACGTGCTTCGGCGTCTCGATATACCGCGCCGGCCGCTCCTTCGCCGGACCCGTCTTGAAGGCGTTGAATCCCTGCTTCATCGCCTCCTTCATCGTCTCCGGCGTACGCGCATGCGCATACACCCGCACCCGGCTCCGCGTCGGACCGCCCAGCAGCTCGTACACCGGCACGCCCAGCGCCTTGCCCTTGATGTCCCACAACGCCTGATCGATTCCGCTCAACACGCTCGTCAGAATTGGTCCGCCGCGGTAAAACGCATGCCGGTAGATCGCCTGCCAATGGTGCGCTACAGCCCGCGGGTCCTTCCCCACCAGGTAAGGCGCCACCTCCTGTACCGCCGTCGCGCACGTCAACGCACGGCCTTCCGTGATCGGTTCGCCAAGGCCTACAATCCCGGCGTCCGTATGCACCTTCAGGAACAGCCACCGCGGCTTAACGAGAATCGTCTCCAGCCTAGTGACTTTCAGCTTTTCCTTGTAGCCGACCGGCGCGTTCCGCACCATGCTCGCTTCTCGCGCGCGCCGCTCTTCTTCGACCCGCCGCTCCTGCGCCTGCGTCAACGGAACCGCCGCCGACGCTCCCAGCGCCGCCGCGATCGTACGAGTCCAACTACGCCGGCTTAACTGCGCCAGCTTCTCTTCAATAGGGTGAGACATGGGCCGTATTTTATCGCACGGCCCACCCGGGCTATCCACAGGAATCCGTATCCATCCGCTGCCAAGCACTTCATTCCTACGGATTCCCCCGTTCCAACTCCACCACCGCCCGGACCGGAAAATGATCCGACGGAAACCGCCCTCCGTCGTTCCAATTCACGGCCTCGGCCTCTCTTACCCGCCACAGCCCCCGCAGGAATATCCAATCGATCCGCGCCGCCCCCGGCGTCCCGCGAAACCCATGGAATGTACCTTCCGTTCCGCTCCGCCGCTCCGCAATCTTCCACGCATCGGCGAAACCCGTCACCATTCTCTGGTACGTCCCCCCTTCGGCCGGCGAATTGAAGTCGCCCGTCAAAATAACCGGCACAAACGTATCCAGTTTCCCGAGCCACTCCTGCAAAACCATCGCACCCTTCTGCCGCGCCGCCTCATCTTCGCGCCGGTGCGCCATGTGGGTATTTACGAAATAAAACCGCCCCCCGCCGTTCATCGCCGTCATCAACGCCCAGGTCGCCATCCTCGGCAAACTCATCCCCCACGATGAACTCCCCGCCACCTCCGGCGTCTCCGACAACCAAAAGTTCCCCGACTCCACCACCTTCCACTTACTTTTCTTGTAGAACACGCCCATATACTCGTCTTCCGTGTTCCCTCGCCTGCTCACGCCAATCCACGCGTACTCGGGCAGCTTCTCCACAATGTAGTCGCCCTGCAGCTTGAACAATTCCTGCGTGCCCATGAGGTCCGGATCCATCCGGCGAACCGCCTCCACGAGAATGTCCTTCCGCTTCTCCCACAAGTTCTCGCCATCGTCCTTCGACGGATACCGCACGTTGAACGACGTCACGCGCAACTCCTGGGCCGGCATCAGAGCCGCCGTGGCGATCAAGGCAAACAACCAGCTCTTCATGGCATTCATCCGTTCTATGGAATCACTGAAGCAACCACCATCTCCAGCACGCGCCGCACTCCATCGTCGACGCCGATCGGACCATCGGAAAATTGCGTATGCGGGGCAGGCTTCCATTGATCCCGCGAACCGTCGTACGGATACTCCTGTTTCAGCCCCGTCTCCATCGGGTCATACTGCGAATCGTTGCCGGCCATCTTGTAGATCACCATATCGAGCGACGGAATCACATAAATCCCAAAGCCACCCGCGCCCGACTTGAAATATGCGTCTCGAGGCGCTCCCGCCACATGGCCATCCTCGTTGACTTCCAGCATCAGGCTGTATGGTGCGTGCTTCTGATACGGCGAGGGCCGCGACAGCGCCTGCACGTAACTTGCCGGTACAATCTGCCTGCCCGCCCACGCCCCCTGGTGCAGCAGCAAATAGGCGAATCGAACGGCATCAGTCGAGTGAACCGCCACGCCGCCGCCGCCGGGATTGTGCGGCAAAGGCTTCCCGCCGGCCCGTTTCATCCATCCCCACTCGCCGAATCCGATGGGCTGGGCAAGTTTCTCGTCCAAATAGTCGCGGACCTCCTTGCCGGTGATGTTTCGTAGCACGATCGACGCGATGTGCGGCGACGTCGACGCGTACGCATATCCTCCTCCAGGCGTGGTCCAAAGCGGAGTCCGCAATGCGGCCATGTCCTGATCGAGATTCGGATCCCTGGGCTGCGTTAGTGGCGGCAGCGGACCCGGCATCCCATTTACGAAACCCGGATTCGACCCCTCGCCCCGCAGCCCCGCGGCCATACTCAACAGGTGGCCCAGCCGGATCTCCGCCTTTCGCGAATCGTCCAACGGAAACGCCTGCGGCAGATACTTCTGTGTGAATACCTTTTGGTCGAGCCCGTCGGGAAAGTCGGCCTTTCGTTCGTCCAGCATAATTCCACAGGCCACCGATACAAACGCCTTCCCCACCGACGCCATCGTCGGATTCGCGTCCCGGTTGCCTTTGCCGTAGTAACGTTCGTAGACCAGATAGCCATGCCGCACCACCAGCAGGCCGCCGTGCTGGCTCGAGCGCTGTGCATATTCGAACGCCTGATCGAGCCGCCGCGTGTCCACCCCCGCCAGCTTTCGCGCCGCGGCCGGCTCTTTCGCCTCGCGCCAGCCGCCCTTCGAATCGGGAGGCGGAAAATAATTCTGCGCGGCCTGTGCCGCCACAACCAGAAGCAAGCAGATGGAAAGCAGTGTGGTTCGCATACGCGTCCTTTATCTTCTTGACGTCGGCGCCGCCCGTCCCGGATCGTTCAACGGCATATCCACCATCACTGGGTGATGATCGCTGATCCCATCCGGTACGCTCAGGTTCAACTCATCCAACACAGCCCCGAAGTGCGGCGCCCAATGATAGCTCTCCGATGCCGAATCGGATTCCCGCGCCATCCCCTTCACAAAAATCCAATCCAACCGCAACTCGCCCGCCAGCCCCTTGAAATCCCGCTTGAACGTGAACGTCGGTTTGAAGCCCTTCATCGTCCGCTGGTCCGAATTAGCCAACTTCCCCGCACGCCCATTCACGCTCCTCGCATCGTCCCCCCGAAAATCGAACACCGCCCCATCGCGAAACTTAAACTTCTCTACTTCGGAAAATAATCCCGCCTCCTTATTCGGCGCCACAAACGGAATGCTCTTCGCCGTCGGGTCCTGATAGTTCTTGAAGTAGTTCGCCGGCATCGAAAATATCTTCGGAATACTCACCGGGCTCAACCACGTCACCGCCTGACCCGCCCAGAACTTCGGGTTCTTCACGCGCTTGGCAATCTCGCGCCGCACCGATGTCGGCGCCGCGTCCGATCCCGTCGTGTTCAAATCGCCCGCCAAAATCACCGGCCCATCCGACTCCCGCACCTGATTAAGCAAATCGATCATCTGCTCCTGCCTGCACTTGGGCACGCATTTGTTCTCCAGGTGCGCGGCCACTACCGTCACTTTCTTCCCCGGCGCCTCGTCCACCGCAATCTCGGCGATGATGGCCATCCGCCCTCCCTGCCGCACCTCTCGCGCAATGCGTTCGAGAAACACCTTCTCGGCCACCTCGCGCCGCCCCTTCTCGATCTCCGCGATTTCGCTCTTCTCCTTCCCATACCAGTCGTAGCAGCGCCGGAACCGGTGAATCTTTGCCGACTGAATTGGATACCGCGACAAAATCGCCGACCCATGCAGCCCCAGGTACTTCTCCTTGTCTGGCAACAGCCCCTTGCGAATCTCCGCTTCCTGCTGCTCATCGGTCAGGTCGATGTCCTCGTCGCCCAGATACAGCTTGTCCACCTCAATGAACTCCACGCCGTACGTGTAGTTCATCCCCAACGCCTTCGCCAACTCGCGCGCCACATCGCGGTACTCCGTCCGCGTCATCCCCCAATCCACCTCATTCAGCACAATGACATCGGCTTCCTTCAACCACCCCGCCTGCTTCTTCGCCTCCTCCAACACACTCGAACTCATTTCCTGCTTCGATTCGGTCTTCACCTCCGCCCGCCGCTTGGCCGACTCAGCCATTAACGCGTCCGGATCGGTGAATGCCATGCGCACCAGATCGAACTCCTGCCCGCGCTCGATGTTCCACATCGCCACCCTCAGCAGAGGACCCAGCCCCGGCCACTGCGGCCTCAACGCTTTCGTTCCCCCAAGCGTCGCCGAGTTATCGATCACCGGCGTCGCCAGAAGCTTCTGCATCTTCGTGCCCAGCTCTCCCGCCGGCACCGCTTCGTCGGAAAGCTTCCGCAGTTCTTCGAACGTCAGCAGCTCCGGTTGCTGCCGCTCGATCATTTTTGTCTGAGCATAAACAAGACCCGCCGCCGCAAGACCCATCACGAGCCGCCCTTGAAGATTCATCTGTCTAAGATAGAATCCCCACATGCTCCGCCGCACGTTCCTCAGTGCCGCTGCCTCAGCCGTTCCCGCTTTGGCGCAGGCCGCTCCCCGCCCCAACATCCTGCTGATCCTCGCCGACGATCTCGGCTACAGCAACCTCGGCTGCTATGGGGCGAAAGAAATCCACACCCCGAACCTCGACCGAATTGCCTCCGAAGGCGTCCGCTTCACCCAAGCCTACGCCGGCTCCACCGTCTGCGCTCCCTCCCGCTGCTGCCTGATGACAGGCCTCAACACCGGCCACGCAAAAATTCGCGGCAATGGAAAGCGCGAACTCGCCCTCGGTCCGAATGACCTCACCATCACTGAAATCCTCAAGCGCGCCGGATACCGCACCGGCCTCTTCGGGAAGTGGTCCCTAGGCGGCCTCGGCACCACCGGCTACCCCACACGCAAGGGCTTCGATGAGTGGTTCGGCTTTTTCTCGCAAACCCACGCCCACAACTACTACCCCGAACACCTGCTCGAAAACGATCGCGAATTCCTCATGCGCGGCAACTCCGGCACCGAGCGCCGCGACTACGCCCACGACGTCATCCTCGACCGCTGCCTCAAGTTTCTCGAACGCCCCGCCCCCGCCCCGTTCTTCTGCAAACTCGCCCTCACCATCCCCCACGCCAACAACGAAATGGGCCGCGACACTGGCAACGGCATGGAAGTCCCCGACACGGCGCCTTACACCTCGCGCGATTGGCCCGCTCCCGACAAGAACTTCGCCGCCATGGTCACCCGCATGGACCAGGGTATCGGCCGCATCACCGATCTCCTCAATGCATCCGGCAAACTCGACAACACGCTCATCGTGTTCACCTCCGACAACGGACCCCATCACGAGGGTGGACACAATCCGGATTTCTTCAACGACAACGGTCCGCTCCGCGGCTACAAACGCGACCTCTATGAAGGCGGCATCCGCGTGCCCGCCATCGCCCGCTGGTCCGGACGCATCGCCCCCGCCACCGTCTCCAATCAGGTGTGGGCGCACTGGGACGTCCTGCCCACCTTTGCGCAACTCGCCGGCCAACCCGTTCCCACGGGAATCGACGGCATCAGCATGCTTCCCGAATGGACCGGCCACGGCCAACAGCCTCAGCACGAATCTCTCTACTGGGAATTCCACGAACGCGGCTTTCAGCAGGCGGTCCGCTTTGGCTCCTGGAAAGCCGTCCGAACCAAACCGGGCCGCCCGATCGAGATCTACAACCTCGAATCCGACATCGGCGAAGCCCACAACATCGCCGCTGCCAACCCCGCCCGCGTGCAACAAGCCGAATCGCTGTTCAAAGCCTCTCGCACCGACTCGCCTGACTGGCCTCTTCCACCCGCCCCTTAGCGCGTGCGTCCCGCCAGCGCTTGCTCAACCGCCCGCACCAGCACCTGACGGTCAATCGGTTTCGAAACGAACCCCTGCATGCCGTGCTCGAGGCACGACTCCCTGTGTTCATCCGCCGAATTCGCGCTCACCGCCAATATCGGCGTGCCGGAATGATGTGGGTACCGCCGGATCGCCGCCGCCGTGGCAAAACCATCCAGCCGAGGCATCTGCAGGTCCATGATCACCAGATCGAACTCGTGGTCTCGCGCCAGTTCCACCGCTTCTTCACCGCCATCGGCAATCATCAGCTCATAGTGCTCGCGGCTCAACACGTGCCTCATGATCTGTTGCGCGATCTTGTTGTCGTCCACCAGCAGCAGCCGCTTGCCCGTCCCCTGCACGCGCTTCACCAGGTGCGGCCTTGCCGCCGCCACCTCGCCCGCCGGCATTTGCACCGGCAGCACCACCGTGAACACGGTCCCCTCGCCCACACGGCTCTCCGCTTGAATCAACCCGCCCATCTTCCGCACCAGCTTGTCGGCGATCGCCAACCCCAGCCCCAATCCCGAATACGATCGCGCCAGCCCGTTCTCTAACTGTGTAAAGGAGTCGAAAATCTGAATCAGCTCCTCGCTTGCGATGCCGATTCCCGTGTCGCGCACCTCCATCCGCAGCGTCCGCTGAAAGTCGTGCGTCTCCACCTCCTCGCACGTCACCGACAGCTCCACAAAACCGCTGTTGGTGAACTTCAACGCGTTCTGCAGAATCTGCCACAAACACTCGCGCAGGTGCCTCGCCGATCCCGTCACCGTCTGGGGCAGGGAAGGATCCACAATCAGCTTCCACTGCAACCCCTTCGCCGCCGCCCGCTCCGCCGCCTCTTGTCCCAACGACTCAATCAATTCGCGCGGGGAAAACTCCGACGCCTCGAATCGATACAATCCCGCCTGCAGCGCCGAATACGCCAGCACGGAGTTTAAGACCTCCAGCAGCCCCATCGCGCACTCCCGGGCCGACCGCACATATTCGCCCTGCTCATCGGAAAGCTCGGTCTCGAGCAATAAATCCGTCATCCCCAGCACGCCGCTTAATGGCGTCCGGATCTCGTGATTCAAGCTCGCGAGAAATTGACCCTTCAGGCGCTCCAACTCGTCCCGCTGCTTGACCAGCGGCGGCGACTGATTTCCCGGAAACGCAGTTGGCTCAGGTGCCATGGGAATGTAAAAGACAGACTTCCGTTCTCTACTCCATCGGTCCGAAATTGCAGGGAGTTTATAGGTGTAATTCAATTGTTTTCCCTTAGTGCCCCCAACCGCCTTCCGGCCCCACCTCCCGGCCCCGCGCGTGCCGGTAATCGTTCCTTCGATATACTCTCCCCCATGCGCACTCCCCTCGACCGTCGCCGCTTCCTCGCCACCCTCGCCTCGTCCGCCGCCGTCCAATCCGCCGCCATCCACGGCCTCGTCCCAGCCTCCCTCGCCGCCATCGATCCCGATTCCCGCCAGGCCACCGGCCTCAAAATCGGCGAAGTCACCCCCACCAGCGCCCTCGCCTGGATGCGCCTCACCGAAACCCCCTCCCGCCAGGCCGATGGCGAACGCCGCCGCGGCCGCCCCCAGCCCTTCCCCGAAAACCGTTCCACCCGCGAACTCGAAGGCTCCACGCCAGGCGCCCCAGGCCGCCTCCGCCTCCGCTATTCCACAAAGGAAAACCTCTCCGGCGCCCGCGACACCGGCTGGACCACCGTCGACCCCGCCCGCGACTTCTCCCACCAGTTCGCCCTCCAGGGCCTCCGCCCCGATACCGAATACTTCTACTCCGCCGAATCCTCCGATGCCGCGGGCAAACTCCACGCCCCCCTCAAAGGCCGCTTCCGCACCGCCCTCCCCGCCGATTCCACCTCCGGCCTCCGCTTTTGCATGACCACCTGCCAGAAATACTCCGAACTCGACCACGCCGACGGCTTCAATATCTACAACTCCATGGGCGCCCTCGACCCCCGCTTCTACATCTCCGCCGGCGATATCGTCTACTACGACTCCGACGACCCCCGCGCCACCTCCATCCCCCTCGCCCGCTACCACTGGGACCGCATGTTCTCCTTCCCACGCCACCGCGACATGCTCCTCCACGTCCCCGGCTACTTCACCAAGGACGATCACGACACCATGACCGACGACGTCTGGCCCGACATGAAGCTCGGCCCCGAATATAAGTTCAATTTCCAGGACGGCGTCCGCATCTTCCGCGAACAGGTCCCCATGGGCGCCTCCACATACCGCACCCACCGCTGGGGCAAAACCCTCCAGCTCTGGTTCACCGAAGGCCGCGACTTCCGTTCACCCAACAACGCGCCCGACGGCCCCGGCCACACCATCTGGGGCGAAACGCAAAAGGCCTGGCTCATGAAATCCATGGCCGAATCCACCGCCGACTGGCGCGTGCTCATCACTCCCACCCCCATCGTCGGACCCGACCGCCCCACCAAACACGACAACCACTCCAACCGCGACTACGCCTGGGAAGGCCGCCAGTTCCGCGAATGGGCCAAGAACACCCTCGGCGACAACTTCGTCGACATCAACGGCGACCGCCACTGGCAATACCACTCCGTCCACCCCGAAACCGGAACCAACGAATTCTCCGTCGGCCCCGCCAGCGACTCCCACGCCTCCGGCACCCCCGGCGAAGACAAAAACTACCACCGCTTCCACCGTGTCAAAGGCGGCTTCCTCGAGGTCGAAACCGAGCGCAAAGGCAAGGAGTCTTTCCTCCACTTCCGCCTACGCGACGTCGTGGGCGCCCAAACCTACGCGTATACGTTCACGCGGGCAGTGAAGGGGTGAGCTTCAATTGCTGCAGGAATGCCGGATCGCAGTTGGTCCCATTACGAGCCGAAATCTCCACCTTCTGGATTGCGCATCATCCGCTCGGACCCGCCTCGCAACTTCCCAGAACGCCGTTGCGCGGGACTTGCTGAAATCATACGAACGCGGGTTGGTAGCTCGTGACCTGGTATTTTCGTGTGCCGCCGCGTCAACCTTCCTCACTCGGAACCGCCCGGCGAGAGGCTCCGTTTGACGACGACTCCGATCCAGGAGGCTCACGGAACGGTTCCACTGCAATGTGCTGGTAACTCACCTCCAGCACGTCCAGGTATTCCGTACCGTCCGGCGCCTGGAGTGCAACGGTGTCGCCCACTGCCGACTTCAGCAACGCGCGACCCAGAGGCGACACCCAACTGATGTGGTTCCGTTCGAGATCCACTTCGTCCGTGCCCACGATGCTCACCACCCGCTCCACTCCCGCGGCATTGGCATAGCGCACGGTCGCGCCGAAGAATGCTCTCGCGGCCGCTTGCCCCGTTCTCGGAGTCTCCGGGTCCACCACTTCCGCGGCTTCAATTCG
>JBDTVQ010000051.1:0-24958 GCA_040007195.1 Acidobacteriota bacterium
CTCTTTTGGCAACTCGTTGCGATGCCATCAGGCCCACCCCGGGCGTGGTGAGTGCGGCCAGCGGCGCGCCTGCCAACCGAAGAACACCGCGCCGATTGAGAGCGGCAGACGTGAGCGCGTTCTCGTATTTCAAGAATGGCCTCCCTTGGAGAATGAGTGTACCGAATCCCGGATCACCAACTCTGCAGGCAACGTGAAGTGACAGATTGCGGCCGAGGAGCGTTCCGCGGTCCCGCGACTTAACAGCGACTCGTTACCCGAATTGCGCATCGCCATATTGTAGCCGTGAACCCTGCACTTGCTCGATGGCGACCGCTCGTCGAAAACGAAAAGGATGTTGCGGTGGCCTCGCGCGATCAGATAGGCCATTTCACCAAGCGCACCTTGCAGGTGGCCGGAGAACACCACGTCCGCAAGGTCTGACCCCAATGACTCTGCGACGCCGTTCCCCAGAATCAAAACCGGACTGCCCCAAGGGTGGAGCACATTCATCGTGTTGGCGTGGTTCGCGCCGCAAAAATCACGGCCCGATCAAAAGGGCCCTCGTTCAGAGTCAAACGCATGCCCAATTTCCGCCTCCACGACCGATGAAACCAGGTCAATCGTCGCCAAATCAGGTACCGTCCGAGATTGACTTTCCGGCGTCATGTTATCACACGGAGAAATTCAATTCAATCGTTTGTGAAATATTTCACACACGATTACCAGCGACTGCCTCTCGCCTGTCGTTTGGCAAGCCAGTTGGACTTACAGACTTCACCCGCACGTATGATTTATATTGGCACTAGGGGATCTGGAAACCGTGAGAATCATTTCACACTTCGGATGTTTTTTTCACAAACCAGTTGCAGCAGTCTCTTCCCTCGGATAGGATGATCAACATTGCGCAAAGCGATTTTCAATATCCATCTGTACGCCGCCCTCGTGTTCGGTGCGTTCATCCTCGTCCTGGGATTAACCGGAAGCGTCATTGTGTTCACCGAGGAAATAGACCGGGCGCTCAATCCCAACCTCTTCTCAGTAGAGATAGGCGGCGAGCCCCTGCCCGTGGCGGAGATTCGCAAAATGCTCCCCGGGCACATGCCGGGACTGCAAACCGTTTCCTTACGGCTCCCCCAACATCCTGGCGACACTTACTTCGCGCAATTCAAAGGCAAGCATTACTTCATTAACCCGTTCAACGGGCAACTGGTGGGAGTTCGTGATGAGCAAACACTGGCATCCCGGCTCAGTAAATTGCACACGAGTTTGTTGATGGGTAAAGCTGGAGCGGCAGTCGTCCATGCGTCGTCGATCGTCCTGTTGTTTCTGGTCGTCTCCGGTGTGTACTTATGGTTTCCCTACAAGCGATGGCGCATCGCATTTACGGCCACGCTACGACGGACGGCGTTTGATATGCACCTGGCCCTGGGAACTTTCACTTTTGTGTTGATCGGAATCTTTGCAGCTACGGGAATCGTACTGTCGTTTGAACGCGAGACGAGGCAGCTACTCATCGCGATCGTACAGCCGCCTCCCGGCCTCGGCAGAAACGTTCGCTCGCAGCCTCAACCCGGAGCGCGCCCATTGGTCGAAGATGAGGCGATCGCAGCAGCAGTAATCGCTTTGCCCGACGCAAAGCCGCTCGCCGTTCAAAGTCCGGCGAATGCCACGGCATCGTTCATCGTGACATTGCGCCATCCAGAAGATCGAACGCCCATAGGACGCAGCTGGGTGACCATAGACCAGCACAGCGGACACACCCTCGCGATGCAGAGTTCGAGAACGGTGGCCGCTCCCACCCGGGCCCTAAATGTGGCGCGCGCACTGCATACAGGCGACATATTTGGGTTGCCCAGCCGTGTCGTCATGATGTTCGCCAGCATCATTGTTGCCCTACAGATGATCACCGGCACTTACCTATGGTGGAAGAAATTCCGTTCCCCTCCGCGAGCGAATCCTACGCCACCTGGGGCGAACGCCTGAAAATTTGTCGCGGCCCTCACGCGATCTTGCCTCTGGTTCTCGATTCCGCGATAGCCATGGGGCGCGTAGATTCGCGGACTACAACTTGAGTCGCAATATTCATTTGCTGGGCCTTCAGGGCAGGGTTCTTGATTCGGCGGAGGACAAATTCAGCCAAATGCCTACCGATCTCCTGAGGAAACTCCATGACGGTCGTCGCGGCCGGGTGGAGCAGTTTGCTGTCGGTATTGTTAAACCCGGCAACGCTGATGTCTTCAGGAACGCGCATCCCACACTGCCGCAAGGCGTCGTATACGCCAGCCGCCACCTGATCCGTACCGGCAAAGACGGCACTCACCGGCTCTCCTCCGGAGATGATCGACCGCGTGGCGAGGTAGCCCAGTTGGCCTTCGTCGGATCTGATGTTGCTGAATCGCGGCTGAAGTCCCGCGTCGATCATCGATTCCCGGTAGCCTTGCACGCAGCGAGAATACCAAGGCAGTTGCGCGTCGCCAATGAACCAGATATCGCGGTGGCCGCCGGCAATCAGGTGAAGTGTCAGATCGCGGGCGCCTTGCACATCGTCGGAAAACACCGTGTTGTAGTGATCCGGATCCCAGTCTCCGGTAACGTTATTGCCCAACACCGAAAAGGGAATGCCGCGTTCCCGTAGCGCTTCCAGCATATTGGGATGGTTAGTGCCGCCGAGAATGGCTCCACGCACCGTGCTGCTGGGTCCCAGAATCTGCGAAAGTGTCAGATCGCGGGAGGGGCTGTCCGGCGAATACCGGTACGACTTGAATCGCAGCTCCCAATTTTCGGTCGAGCAATACGCCTCGGCACCGACCAAGATCTGTGTATGAAATGGACTCAGCGTGTCCTTGTTGGCCAGCACAAACGCGATGGTCCGCGCGCGATCGTTCCGTTTCTTTTCCAGATCGCAACCGAGACTCGCGGCCGCCTTGCGAATTCTCTGCTGCAGGGCAGGATCCACCTTCGAATTGCCAGTTGCGACGCGCGAAACGGTTGCTGGGCTGACCTTAGCGAGTTCGGCGATCTGGAGATAAGTGGACTTGGATCTCTTCTTCATGCGCGTCCAACTGCCGGACAGGCATCATTCTAACATCCACTAAGAGCCGATCGAATGAGTACACGTTGGGCCAGAACGCTCTTGGGACCACGACAAAACGCTCTTGGGATGTTAAGTTGGGCGGCATTGCTAAAGTGAGGGGGATGCAGATATTGAGCCGGTTTCAAGTCCGTGTGATGGCAACCGTCATCATCGCCGCCGTTTACTTATTTGAAGCGGCGAACACCTCCGCGCAGGAACATGCGCCGGAGCGAGCGAAGAATCCATTCGCGGAAAATGCGGCCGCATTGGAAGCCGGATCGCGCCTATACGGACAGGCCTGCCAAGCCTGCCATGGAGGAGAAGGCCGCGGAGATCGCGGACCAGCGCTGGCGACAGGCGTGTTCGCCCATGGATCGACCGACGGCGAATTATTTCTCAGCATCCAGAACGGATTTCCGGGCACGCAGATGCCAGGGTTTTCCAGCCTGAAGACGGACCAGATCTGGCAGCTCGTCTCCTACATCAGGAGCCTCAGCGGAAACAACGAAGCACCGGAGAAACTCACCGGCAATGCCAAAACAGGCGCCGCTTTGTTTTTTGGCAAGGCCGCTTGCAGCGAATGCCACGGCGTGCAGGCGAAGGGGGGCATCGTGGGGCCTGACTTGTCAGCCGCCACACGATTTCCCGCGCAGTTGCTGCGTCAAAAGATTCTCGATCCCACGACGAGCATGAATCCCCAGGCGCGAGGCCGGATCGCCACAACGGTTTCGGTGACCACGAAGGACGGCCGCACCCTGCGCGGCACCCGCCGGGCCGAGGATTCGTTCTCCTTGCTGATGACGACCGCCGACGGCTCTTTGCAGCGTTTCGAAAAGGGTGACCTCGCCGGTTTTCGCTACGAGTTCGAATCGATGATGCCGTCCAGTTACGGCCAGCGGCTAACGGCGAAAGAGATCGATGACCTGGTGGCTTTTTTGAAGTCACAGACCGGCCGCGATCTATCGAAAACGGCACAGGCGCCAATCGCCGGTGGTCTTCGCTGGGAGCGAATTCGGGACTCCCGGAAAGAACCCGGCAACTGGCTCACCTACTGGGGCGACTACCAGGGAACCCACTTCTCCGCCCTGAAGCAGATCACGTCGAATAACGTCGCGGGGCTGCAGGCTAAGTGGGCCGCTCAAATGCCCGGTGATTCCATACTCGAGTCCACGCCAATCGTTGTCGATGGCATCATGTACACCTCCGGTTCGCCGGGCGAAGTATTCGCTTTGGATGC
Source organism: Acidobacteriota bacterium (assembly GCA_040007195.1). GTDB lineage: Bacteria > Acidobacteriota > Terriglobia > Bryobacterales > Bryobacteraceae > JAFLBB01. Next base: position 4,293 of record JBDTVQ010000051.1, read on the forward strand.
CCGCACGGGCCTTCAGATCTGGAAATACCAGCGGCGGCAAAAGATCGTGAATCCCTACGAAGGCAACCGCTATAACCGTGGAGTCGCCGTCGTTGGCAATCGGGTGTTTTTCGGTACGCTCGACGCGGTCCTGATTGCGCTCGATGCGCGCACGGGCCTGCCGCTCTGGGAGACCAAACTCGCCGATACGATGGAGGGCTACGGCATCACGGCCGCGCCACTCGTGGTGAAAGATAAAGTCATTGTGGGCGTGGGCGGAGGCGAATATGGCATTCGCGGCTTTCTCGATGCCTATGATGCCGCTACGGGCAAACGGCTGTGGCGATTTGACGCCATACCCGGACCAGGCTCGTTTGGCCACGACAGTTGGCTCGGCGAATCGTGGAAGCAGGGCGGCGGCGCGACGTGGCTTACGGGCAGCTATGATCCCGATCTCAACCTCCTGTATTGGACCGTTGGTAATCCTGGCCCTGACTTCGATTACAAGCTGCGCAAAGGCGACAACCTGTTCACGTGCTCTGTGGTTGCGCTGAATCCGGACAACGGCCAGCGTAAGTGGCACTACCAGTTCACGCCGGAAGACAGCCACGACTGGGATGCCAACGAAGATGTCATCCTGATCGACCGCGAGTTCGGCGGACGCCCGCGAAAGCTTCTGGTCCAGGCCAATCGCAATGGCTTCTACTATGTTCTCGACCGGACGAACGGTGAGTTCCTCATGGCCACGCCCTTCGTGAAGCAAACCTGGAACGCCGGGTTCACCAAAGCGGGGCGCCCGATCAAGGCGGCCGGCACGGACGCCGAACCCGAAGGCAATGTCGTGTATCCAGGCCTGGGCGGAGGCACCAACTGGCAGGCGCCCTCATATGACGCCGGTCGCGGATGGCTCTATCTCGTAACGCAAGAGTACGGGCAGCGATACGTGCTCACTCCCTCACCATACGAGCCCGGTAAGGCATATTGGGGCGGGCGCAGCTTCGGAATTGCCGAATCTCCGGTAGTCGCCATTAAAGCTCTGGATGCAGTTACGGGTCAAGAGCAGTGGCGGTTTCGTATCGCCCAGGGATCGCTCTCCGCAGGCGTAATGGCAACGTCGGGAAATGTCGTGTTTGCCGCAACGCGCGAGGGAAATTTAGTAGCGCTCGATTCCGAGTCGGGCGCGCCAAAGTGGCGATTCCAGACCGGCGCTAACATCGCGACCTCACCCATGAGCTACGCCGTCGATGGCAAACAGTATGTCGCCGTCGCATCGGGCGGAGTGCTCTACAGCTTCGCGCTACCCGACGCGCCGTAGCTACCCGACGCGCCCTAAAGACATCACTCCGACAGTGGGCCTGCTTTAGGCAGGGTATCGAATGGCAGGACGCCGCACCGTGAGGCCCAAGCCGTGTATTGCTGATCAAAGTCGGCAACCTTTGCGGGCATCTTTGCGGCAAGGTCCTTAAATTCCGTACGGTCGGCTTCGACATCGTAGAGTTCCCACTTGCCGGGATTCCTCGACACCAGTTTCCACTTGCCACGCCTGACCGCGCGATTTCCCTCGTGCTCCCAGAACAGCGTGCGTTCCGGCCGCTTTTTGCCCTGAAACACGGGCAGCAGGCTCTTCCCTTCCATCGGCTGGATGGGAGCGCCCGGGTACTTCGCGCCAGAGATGTCGACACAGGTAGCCATCACATCGACAAGATGCCCCACCTCTCTCGAGAAGGAGTTCGTCTTCTTGATCACCTTCGGCCAGTGCGCAATGAAGGGCGTCGATATGCCGCCTTCATGCACCCAGTGTTTGTACAGGCGAAACGGCGTGTTACTCGCATTGGCCCAGGCCAGACCATACGACAAATAGGAGTCGACCGGGCCCGGCGGAACGCCTTTCTTGCCTTGATTAACCACTTCGGCGCAACCGCCATTGTCTGAGAGGAACATGACCAGGGTGTTCTCTTCGGCGCCGACTTCCCGAAGCTTATCGAGGATCTTTCCAATGCCCTGATCGAGGCGGTCGATCTGCGCGGCATATACGGCCATGGCAAGATCAAGGGCCTTCTTATCCTTTACAGATTCCCAGGCGGGCGCCGTGGAGTCGCGCTCGGTAAGGGGCCACTTCTTGTCGACGATATCCATTTCGATCATGCGCTTGTGGCGCTCCTGGCGAAGAGCATCCCAGCCTTTCTCGTACTTGCCCTGATATTTCGCGATGTCTTCCGGGTAGGCGTGCAGCGGCCAATGCGGCGCCGTAAATGCCGCATAAAGGAAGAACGGCTGCTCGCCGCGGCCATGTTGATCAATGAAACCGGCCGCATGATCGGCGATGGCGTCGGTCATGTAGAAACCTTTCGCCGGCGGCGTGTAGGGCTTGTCGTCGATTGCCATCTTGCGGCCAGGATCAAGTTTCCAGTAGTTGTCCGCGCCGCTGATCAGACCAAAGTAGTGGTCGAAGCCGCGGTCGACAGGCCAGTGCGGACGGTTCTCGCCAACGTGCCACTTGCCGGACATGAGCGTCTTGTAGCCAGCGCCGCGCAGCACTTCAGCAAGCGTGGAGCAGCGGTCATTGAGGTAACCCTGATAAGCGGGAATCGGCCGGGGATTCACCATATGCCCGATGCCTGCCTGGTGAGGATACAGGCCCGTAAGCAGGGACGCACGGGTCGGGCAGCAGCGCGCGGTGTTATAGAACTGCGTGAGACGCATGCCGCCCGTCGCAAGCCGGTCCAAATTCGGCGTGTGGATCTCGGAGCCGAAACAGCCGAGGTCGGAGTAGCCCATGTCGTCGGCCATGATCAGGATGATGTTGGGGCGCTTGGCGTCCGAGGGACTTAGGGCCGCGGCAGCGAGTGCTGGCCCTGCGGCCGCCGCCGTGCCCAACGAAGCTGTCTGAAGAAAAGTGCGTCGGTTCATTATCAGCAGGCAGTATATAACTTCGTCACCGGGCTTCATGCCTGGCATCGCACCAGGTAATGAAGTATTTCCTGATATCACATTGTGACGCCGGCCCGTGGGGCTACTGCCCTTGAACGAACGGCTTGAGGGACACCGCCACGGTCACCGGACGTAACGCTGGCAACTTTCGAACGATGGCGATAAATCGGGGCTCGCTACGGAGGAACAGGAACCTCACATCCGTCGAGAGGCCGGCGATCCAGACGGGCAAGGCGCGGCGGAGGACTCTACTCATGTTCGGACCCGCCTGCGCCTGCTGTGCGACGATGTTCCTGGCGCTGCCGGCCGACGTCTTCCAGAGCATGGCGGTGGCTACGGTGAGCGGGTTGACCGGTATGGGAGCAGGCGCGGCGACGCTGCTCAGCACCTATCTGTTGGGCCAACGCCGACCGCTATTCCCTTCAGCCAATCATCAGTGCGGCTCCGCTGATTCCCTGCGTAGCCAAGGTGATTCCGGTGACACTGGGCCGCGCGCCGGAGGGGCGCGCGAAGAGCGAGTTGCTGGTGGATGTCTAGCCCTTGGGCGGCGTATCGACGATCAGTTCGTTCTTACGGTCCCAGTACAGCTTCTTGCCTTCGCGAAAGCTGCGCGTGGCCATCACAACGGCCACTGAGTGGGCGAAGCCGGTTTCGATATTGCCGTTGGGTTTGGCGCGGCTGCGCATGCAGCGGAACCAGTCGTCGGTGTGTGACTTGAGATCGTCACTTTGCTTGACGGGGCCGGGTTCAGTGCGGCCAGGTAGTGTGACCGGAATCTTTGCGCTGTCGCCCTTCGTATTGAAGACGCGATTGGTGCGCCATTCGCTGCGCGCTTCCGGCTGGAACCACCATTGCGGCGAGCCTTCGCCACCGGGCGAATAGAGCGTGCCGCGCGTCCCGCGAATGATGGTGTGGTCGCCGAATCCGTTCCCGAAAGTTGTGCCGTAGCTGTAGAGCACTTCTTTCTGGGCGAACGTCGAAAGCGCCTGGAAGGTATCCGGGTTCTGGCGGGCGTCATGCCAGGCGAAGATGCCTCCATTGGAGACGATGTCGTCGGGAATGAACGTATCCAGGTAGAAGTGCACCAGGCCGCAGCCGTGACTGAACCATTGATCGGTAATGCCGCCGGAGAAATCTTTGAAGATGCGGAATTCAAAGTAGAGGCGGGGATCGAACGGGCGCATGGGGCGGCCCATGAGCCAGCGCTTCCAATCGGTGTCTTTTTCCTTGATCGCGGCGATGTCGGCTTCGTCCGGAACATGCCAGCGGGGGCCGTTGAAGTTCCAACTCTGGCTGATGGCGACAATCTTGCCGAGCTTACCTTCACGAATCATGTCGCGGACACGGTGCTGGTAGGGATCGCTTAGCCATTGCGAGCCCATCTGCACGACGCGGCCGCTCTTCAACACGGCCTCACGAGCCAGTTTGGCGTCGTCGAGGGTGTTGGCCATCGGTTTTTCGCAGTAGCAGTCTTTGCCGGCCTTCACGACCTCTGCCAGAAGACGCGCGTGCTGATGATCGCCGGTGCCAATCATGACGGCGTCCAATTCGGGATCGGCGAGCACCTCTTCCGAATACTGAAACATCTTCGGTTTGGCGCCGAGCAGGCTGCCGGCGTGGGCGGCGGCGCGTTCGCGGTTGGTCACCCACAGGTCGCAGACGCTGCGCAGGTCGAATTTGGGATCGGTGGCGGCCGAGAGCTTGAGCATTTCGCGGTGGCCGGAGGCGCGGTGGCCACATCCGATTTGGGCGATTTGAATCCGGTCATTTGCTCCGGGAATCCGGCTATAGGAGCGCGCGGTGAAGGGCAGGGCCGCCGAGGCGGCGGTGGCGATGGCGAAACTGCGGCGAGATAGTTTGTCGGTCATAGGTAGAGGTCCATTTCAGCGTGCAAGAAATAATCACTCCTACGCAAGCAGCTTTTTCACAACATTTCCCGCCACATCCGTCAGCCGGAAATTGCGGCCCTGAAACTTGTAAGTGAGCCGCGTATGGTCGAGCCCCATCAGATGCAGGATGGTGGCATGCAGATCGTGGATGTCGACCGGATCTTCGGTGATGCTGAAGCCGATGTCGTCGGTTTGACCCAGAGTCTGGCCGCCTTTGATGCCTCCACCGGCGAACCAGGTTGAGTAGGCGTCGATGTGATGATTGCGTCCGAGGGGTTTGCCGGGCTCACTGTCGCTGAGCGGCGTGCGGCCGAACTCACCGCCCCAGACGACGAGAGTGTTTTCGAGCAGGCCGCGGCGTTTCAGGTCTGTCACCAGGGCAGCCGAGGCGCGGTCGACCTCTTTGCAGCGCTGGGCCATGCCCCTTTCGAGTGCGGTGTGATGATCCCAATCGGTGTGATAGACCTGCACGCAGCGCACCCCGCGCTCGACGAGGCGGCGCGCCAGCAGGGCATTGTTGGCGAATGAGTTCTTGCCCGGCTCGGCGCCATACAGCTCCAGGGTCTCTTTGGTTTCGCTGCCAAAGTCGATCAACTCGGGTCCGCTGGTTTGCATGCGGTAAGCCGTCTCATAAGAGGCGATGCGTGTGGTGATCTCGTCGTCGCCTGTGGCCTGGAAGCGCAGTTCGTTCAAGGCGCGTACGAGCGATAGTGTGCGCTCTTGGCGCGCGGGCGTGATGCCGGGCTGGCTCGCGAGATTGAAGACAGGCTCAGAGCCACGCAGAAACGGCACGCCTTGATAGCTGCTGGGCAGGAAACCGTTGCCCCACAGGAGCGGTCCATTGCGCGGGCCGCGGGGGCCGCTTTGAAGCGCGACGAAGGCCGGAAGATCTTCGGACTCACTTCCCAATCCATACGTGAGCCAGGCGCCGAGGCTGGGGCGGCCGGGAATAATGGAACCCGTGTGCGCGAAGACCTTGGCCGGGGCATGGTTGAAGTTGGTGGTCTTCATCGAGTTGACGATGGCCAGTTCGTCCGCGATCTTGGCGATGTTGGGGAGCAACTCGGAGATATAGGCGCCGCTCGAGCCGTGGCGCTCGAATTTCCAGGGCGAAGCAAGAATTTTTTGCTGCGCCATGCGCTCCATGAAAGCGAAGCGTTTCCCTTTGAGAAAAGAGTCGGGGAGCTTCTGACCGTTCATTTCCTCGAGCTTGGGCTTGTAGCTGAAAGTGTCCAACTGGCTGGGACCACCGGCCATGAACAGGTAGATGACGCTCTTCGCTTTGGCCGGGAAGTGGGGTTTCTTAGCGGCGGCCGACAAACGTCCGGCCAACAGGCCACCGAGGGCGATACGGCCCAAGCCAACGCCACAATCGCGGAAAAAGTGCCGCCGGGTTTCGTTCACGCTGATCAGGTCGTCGAACATGGATTTACTCTCTCGTAATAAATTCGTCGGTATTGAACAAGGCCCGCGCAAGACTGGTCCAAACGGCCAGTTCGACCTTATCGAGGTTGGGCGGTGCGGCGGGTCCAACAAGCTGCTGCACTTCGTCGGGCTGAGCGGAGAGCGAGTCGCGCTCGGCGTTGAGAAATGCCCGCACCTTTTGCAGTTCGGGCGGGCTCGGAGCGCGGGCAGTGGTGAGCTGAAAGGCTCGGAGCAGACGCTGTTCGGATGACGACGGTACATCCTGCAGAAGGCGGCGCGCGAAACCTTGGGCGAACTCGTGAAAGGTGGTCTGGTTAAGCAGGGCGAGCGCCTGGAGCGGTGTGTTGGAGCGGTCGCGGCGGGTGCACGTCGTCATCGAGCTTGGGGCGTCGAAGACCACCAATGCCGGATTCGGCGTGATGCGCCAGAAAAAGGTGTAGATGCCGCGACGGTAACGATCCTCGCCAACGGACGTAGTCCAGGTTTTGGCAACCTGGCTCGCGTCCATCGCCTTGGCAGGTTGCGGCGGGAAGACACTGGGACCACCGACATGGGGCACCAACATGCCGCTGGCAACGAGCGCCGAGTCGCGGACGATTTCCGCATCGAGCCGGATGCGAGCCTGGCGGGCGAGGAGGAGATTACGCGGATCGGCCAACGACAACTCCGGACGCTCATTGGAAGACTGGCGGTAAACGGCGGAAGTCAAGATGAGGCGATGGATCGCTTTTTCGCTCCAACCCGACCGCACGAATTCGGTGGCCAGCCAGTCGAGCAGTTCCGGATGGGTGGGCGGCGTTCCCTGCGTGCCGAAGTCGTTCTCGGTTTCCACGATGCCTCGGCCGAAGTACTGCTGCCAAATTCGATTCACAGTGACGCGCGCAAGCAGCGGATTGGCGGGCGAAGTGAGCCACTTGGCGAAGTCCAGGCGGTTGGGTTTTTCGACAGTGGGCAGCGCGTTCAGGAAGGCGGGTACGCCCGGTTGGACGGCTTCTCCTTTTTGCAGGTAGTCGCCGCTCAGGAGGATGTGGGTCTCGCGAGGCTGCGGCAACTCCTGCATGATCATCGTCCATTCCAGATTGGGGAGTTGTTTCTGCAGCGTCTTCAGCTCTTCGCGCTTTTGCTTGGTGTCGGCGGCTGCGGCAGCGTCCTGGCCCGTTTTGTCGAGGCTCTCGATGATGGCGTTCATGCGCGCCATGAGGTCGTCGCGGCGGGCCACTTCTTCATCGGTGGAATAGTAGAGCAGGGGGCGGTGGACTTCGTACAAATTACTGGGCGAAATCTGGAAGCGCGGCCGGTCGTTGCCCCAATCGTCGGAGCTATTAAAGAAGGCGAAGAGGCTGTAGTATTCGCGGTGCGAGATGGGGTCGAACTTGTGGTCGTGGCAGCGCGCGCAGCCGACGGAGAGGCCGAGAAACACGGTTCCGGTGGTGTCGACGCGATCAAAGACGGCTTCGGTGCGATATTGCTCGCGGTCGGTTCCGGCCTCGATCTGAAGCATGGCGTTGCGATGAAAACCGGTGGCGACGAGCTGATCTCGGGTGGCGTTTGGGAGCAGATCGCCGGCCAGTTGTTCGATGACGAATTGATCGAAGGGCTTATCGGCGTTGAGCGCATTGATCACCCAGTCGCGGTAACGCCAGATTTGGCGCGGTTCGTCGCGGCTTCCACCGTCGGAGTCGGCGTAGCGCGCCAGGTCCAACCAGTGGCGGCCCCAACGCTCGCCGTAGTGAGGCGAGGCGAGGAGTTGATCGACGACGCGCTCCCAGGCATCCGGGCGCGTGTCTTTTTCGAAGGCGGAAATCTCTTCCGGCGTGGGCAGCAGGCCTGTCAGATCGAGGTAAACGCGGCGGATCAGGGTGGCGCGTTGAGCCTCGGCGGCGGGCGCGATACCTTCCTTCTCCAGGCGCGCCAGGATGAAGCGGTCCACCGGGGTCCGGGTCCAGGCGGCATTCTTCACCACGGGCAATTCGGGCCGCTGGGGCGCGACGAACGACCAGTGGTTGGGCTTCGGGGGTGGCTGCGCGGTGGTGCTGCTTCCCCACGCCGCGCCGGCCGCGACCCACGATTCGAGAATGGCGATTTCCGCATCGGGGAGCTTTTTTCCCGGCGGCATGCGGAGATCGCCCGTGTGCTTGACGACGTCAATCAGCCGGCTTTCAGCGGGCTTGCCCGGCACCACTTCGGGCCCACGTTTGCCGCCCTTGATCAGGCTCTCGCGCGAAGCCATGGAGAACGAAGCGAGGCTGAGCTTTTGGTTATGGCAGCCGAGGCAGCGGCTGGTCAGGATCGGTTCGACCTTCTGGGTAAAGTAGCTGGGATCGGCGGCGTTCTGCGCCCACGCCGGAACACACACCGCCATCAGGACGAGGGCCCAGGAGGTGCCTCGCGGCACCGTTCGATCGTTGATTCTCTGCGTGTCGTTCATTCCGTTTCCTATAACGAGGATGAGACGGGCGGCGCCGGCGGCGGTTGATAGCGCGGCTTCCATATCCATGGGAGCACGTTCGTCCGCTTCGCCCAGGCTTCCCAGCGCCCGGCCATGTCGTGAACGCGGCCCGGTTGCGCCTGTGCCAGATTATTCATCTCCGTCCGGTCCGCCTCCATATCGTATAGCTCCCACGCCGCCGACGGGCCCAGCGCCACCAGTTTCCACTTCCCTTCCCGGATAGCGCGGTTGCCTTCGTGCTCCCAGCAGAGGGATCTCGCCGGCATCGGCTTGCCGTGAAAGGCCGGCGTCAGACTCTCTCCTTCCATGGCCGGCACGGCGGAGTCACGGGTACGTTGCGGGTATTTCGCTCCGGCCAGTTCGACGAACGTGGGCATCAGGTCGATCAGGTGTGCGGGCTGGTGTTCCAACGCGCCCTCGCGTGAAAAGCCGGCGGGCCAATGCGCAATGCACGGCGACGCTATGCCGCCTTCGTGCCCGTAGTGCTTGTAAAACCGCCAAGGCGTATTGCAGGCATTCGCCCAACCGGAGCCGTAGCTGTGAAAGCTGCGCGGCTGGCCCATCTCTTTTAACTGCGCGCCCTTGTGCAGAATGTTGTCGGGTCCCGTGGAGCCGTCGAAGCCCCACGGATCCCATTCTGCGCAGGCGCCGTTGTCGGAAAGGAACAGGATGAGCGTGTTGTCCAGTTCGCCATTCGCGCGCAAATCTTTCACCAGGCGGCCGATGTTGCGGTCCATGATCTCGACCATGGCAGCGTAGGTGGCCATGCGGCGAACAAGGTCGGCACGGCGGTCGGGACTCACCTCATCCCATGCGGGGTTCGGTTTGTTCTCCCAGGTTTCCGGCGTCACGACGCGATTCGGGGGAATGGTGCTGCGCGGCGTAAACTGCCATTCCGGTTTCACCAGCCCGAGCGTTTTAAGGCGCGCAAACCGTGCTTCCCGGATAGCGTCCCATCCCTTTTCATAGACTGCCACGTACTTGTCGATCAGTTTCTTCGGCGCGTGGAGGGGGAAGTGCGGAGCGTTGTAGGCGAGATAAAGGAAGTAGGGCTTGTGTTCGCGGCGGGCACCGGCAACAAAATCGAGCGCGTTGTCCGTAAGGGCGTCGGTGGCGTAGAACTTGGAGCCATACGAACGCCGCGGCCGCCCCTCGGGCAAACGCGTATAGCGCGACTCGTCCCAGAACGATTCGAAGCCGCTGAGGAAGCCGTAGAACTCGTCGAAGCCGCGTTCGATGGGACCGGGCTCACCCAAGTGCCATTTGCCGCACATGAGCGTCGCGTAGCCCGCATCGCGCATCACCTGCGGGAGCGTGACGAATCGATTATTCAGCTGACCGAGATAGCCTGGCGGCAGGTCGGGCCGCGCTTTGCCCAACATGAATCCCATGCCGGCCTGATGTGGGTACAGCCCGGTGATCAGCGCGGCACGCGACGGGCAACAGCGTGCGGCGCTGTAGAACTGCGAGAAGCGCAGGCCGGATGCGGCGAGGCGGTCGAGGTGGGGAGTGTGGATTTCGCTGCCGTAGCAACCAAGGTCGGAGAAGCCCATGTCGTCGGCGAGAATGAGGACGATGTTGGGACGGGAGGCAGGCGAGGGAGGTTGCTGAGCGTCCACGTGCGGCTGCAGCGCGACCGGACCCGCGCCAGCGAGCGAGGAGATGAGGAAGGCGCGGCGCGATGTGGATTGGGTGGTCATCCGGCGAGAGTGAAGCGGTGAGTGATTTTCCGATTTTATGGCACGGGGTTTGATTGCACAAGCAGCGGGAACGAATCATATTGATAGATTCCGGCTATCAATTTTCGCGGCCGGCATGCGGCTATATTCATGGATGAGTGCCCGGCGCGGCAATCAAGCGGCAAGCCGCCACAAGTTCTTTGAGCATTCCCTCGGCTCGCGCCGCGGTCATGCGTGGGAGGGGGCCTGAGATGCTCAGAGCGGCGATGAGCGTTCGTTGGGCGTCTATCACCGGAGCCGCGATGCAGCGTCCGTCGAGTTCGTTCTCCAGATTGTCGAGCGCGAAACCCTGCGAACGGACCCGCTCAAGTTCCACGATCAAATCCTTCTCCCGCACGATCGTCGCCGGGGTGAACTTTGGCATGCCTCGGGAACGGACGAGCCGAAGGGCCTCGCGTTCCGAGAGCGCAGCCAACAGCACCTTGCCCAGCGCCGTCGAGTGCGGATAGCGGCGATTGCCAATCTTGGAAGCCATTCGAACGGACTGTTGGCTTTCGACCGTTTCAATGACCAACACCTCGCCGCCATCGAGCACACCTAAATTCAGCGTCTCCTTACTAGATGCGGCGAGTTTCTCCATGATGGGCCGCGCCGCGCGCACGAGGCGCTGCTCGGCTGTCGTGTCGTGCGGGACATCGAACAGTTTGCGCGACATGCGGTAGGTCGCCGCGGCCGAGCGCTCGAGGTAACCGCGTGATTCGAGTGTCGCCAGAATCCGGTACACGGTGGGCTTCGGCATCCCCGATTGCACGGTCAGCGCAGCCAAACTGAGCTCCACCGGAGAAGCTCGCAAGGTATCCAGAATATCGATAGCCTTGTGCAGCACCTGTACGCCTGCCGGAGGATACTTGGTTTTCATCGTTTCAGATTGTAAAACGCTATAGTTCTGATCGCAAAACCATTCTTGACATGTTTTGAAGCTCACGATAGATTCTTGGTTCTCCGCCGATGAATCCTTCATTTCATATTGTGCAATCATGCGCGCTGCCGGGCCCTGTCGAAACCGCGCGCCTGGGCACGGCGGAATTGCGGCATTCGTTCCTCGTCGAGCACCTTTTCAAACCGTCGGAGCTGCGTGTCGTGCTGACGGACATGGATCGCCTTGTTCTCGGCGGCGCCATGCCGACCGCGCCGCTTCGGCTCGAAGCAGGCAGTGAGTTCGGCACTGCTTATTTTGCCGAACGCCGCGAGTTGGGGATCGTCAACCTCGGCGAACCTGGGCATGTATTCGTCGAAGGCGAGCGCTATTCGTTGGCGAACCGCGATTTTTTGTATGTCGGAGCGGGTAACCGGGAAATCTCTTTTGCATCCTGCGAGGATTCGCGTCCTTGCTTCTACTTTCTCAGCTGCCCCGCGCATCAGAGTTTGCCCGTCGTCCACGTCCCGCGCGACGAAGCTCAATCGGAGGTGATCGGCGACGCGGGGCGCGCATCACGCCGCAGGCTGAGCAAATACATTCATCCTGAGGGCGCGCGCAGTTGCCAGCTGGTCATGGGCCTGACCGAACTCGAAGATGGTTCGGTGTGGAACACGATGCCCCCGCACACGCATTCGCGCCGCAGTGAGATCTATCTTTACTTTGGCCTGGAAGACGGTGTAGCCGTGCACCTGATGGGAGAGCCCACGCAAACGCGCCACCTCATCGTGCGCGACCGCGAGGCAATTCTTTCCCCCTCATGGTCCATGCACAGTGGCGCGGGGACAAGGCCGTACTCTTTCATTTGGGGCATGGCCGGAGAGAACCAGGCCTTCTCTGATATGGACGCGGTGGACCTACATCAGTTGCGGTGAGACCGCCACCGTTCCGATTACAGTTCTGATATTGATAGCAGTGGCAATTCGCATGACTCGACTCCTACGATTTTTCCTCCTCTTCCCGCCGGCGTTCGCCCTTGCGGCGCCGGTGCCGCTTGACCTGAGTGGCGTGAAGCCCGGTCCAATCTCCGTTACCCGTGAAGGCGGCCTGGCGCTGGTGCGGTGGCAGGACGAGACGAATCGCGCATGGGAAGCCTCGTTCCAACTGGAGCCAACGCTGCCCCTGATTGCGGCGATCAAAGTGAATGGCAAGGTCGTCGTGCAGGACGCCGTCCCGATTTACAACGCACAGACAGGCAAGCGCCGCGGCGGCTTCGACGAATTTTTCGACTTTCCACCCAGCCATCCGGACGGCACGCGCAGCTTTCAAGGCGTACTGGAAGCCACTGCCGCTCGCGCCGAGACGCATGGCGACCGCGTCGAGCTCACGTTCGACGGCTTTCATATGGGAATCTTCCGCGGCTCCGTGCGGTATGTCTTCTATCCCGGCAGCCGCCTGATCCAGCAGGCAGCCGTCGCTTCCACAAACGAACCGGACACCGCGTATTTCTACGAGGCGGGCCTCCGCATGGCGGTGCCTCGCGATGCGCGCCCGGGGAACAACATGGAGTCTGAGATCGCTTATTACGATTCAGACAGGAAACTGCACGTTGAGCATCCCAACGGCTCCGAGAAAAATCCCGTGAAGGCCCGCTACCGCACGCTCGCGGCACGAGCCGAGGGCGGCAGCATTGCTGTCTTCCCCATGCCGCACAAGTACTTCATGCCGCGCGATTTCACGACAAACATGGGGTTTCTGTGGCACACCGCGTGGCGCGGTCAAGTGTATTTAGGTGTCCGCCAGCTTCCCGACGACAACTCCAAATACTATCCGTGGATGAATGCACCCCCGGGTACCGAGCAGCGAATGAGTGTGTTCTATCGCCTCAGCGACGGCGAAACGAAGCCACTGTTGGATGAAGTAACGCGCTACACGAACCACGATCAGTTCCCGCGGCTGGACGGCTATTTTACGGTCGCGCCGCACTGGCATTACGCCTACACCGTGCAGGCGATGGAGAAACCGAAGGACTGGGTGCCTCCGTTCAGGCCCGTACTCACGGAAATGGGCGTCAATGCGGCCATCATCGCCGACTTTCATGGCGACGGCCATCCGCGCGACCAAACCGAGATACGGCTGAAGGAACTACAGGCGTATTTCGAGTTCTGCCGGGCGCAATCGGGCAAGGATTTCCTGCTGATTCCCTCGGAGGAGGCCAACATCCACTACGGCGGGCACTGGGCCTTGTCGTTCCCGAAACCCGTGTACTGGAAGATGGCCCCGCCTGGAACTAAATCAAGCGTCGATGAGGTGCCTGGCTACGGCCGCGTGTATACGATCGGCGGTTCCAAAGCTCTTTTGGACATGGTTCACAAAGAGAACGGCTTCGTTTACCAGACGCATCCCCGGACGAAGGGATCGAAGACGTTTCCCGACGACATACGATTCACCGAGCATTTCCTCGACGACAGCTACGTGGGGGCGGGATGGAAGCAGATGCCAGCCGATATGTCCTCGCCGCGAATGGGCGAGCGATCACTCAAGCTGCTCGACGATATGAGTAACTGGGGGCTGCGCAAGAGGCTGCTGGGCGAGGTTGATGTCTTCCAGATCGACGGCACCCACGAACTCTACGCGCACATGAACGTCAACTATGTCCGCGGTTCCAAGCTGCCCGGCTATGACGGTTACGGCGAAATTCTGAACACGATGGAGAAGGGCGATTACTTTGTCTCAACAGGCGAAGTCCTCATGCCCGAACACTCCATCCGGGAAACGCAGCCGGGCAAATTGCACGCCATGGCCGATGTCCGGTACACGCTGCCTCTCCAATTCGCCGAGGTGGTTTGGGGTGACGGCGAAAAGACGCATCGTACGATTCACTCGCTTGAGACGACGCGCGAATTCGGCAAGCAGAAGATCGAATTCGACGTGGACGCACCCAACTGGCGTTGGGCTCGTGTCGCTGTTTGGGACATCGCCGGCGACGGTGCATTCGGCAATCCCGTTTGGAACGAAAAGCCGCGGAAGGTGGTGGCCGTCGACCACTGGCACAATCGCGAACCGGAACCTCACTATACGTGGGAAGGCACCTATCAGGGGGGCTTCTCGGGCCTGGGCCGGATGTTGAATGGACTGGGCGCGGAGACGCGCACTGTCAACGAGGCGCTCTCTGCGAAGTCGCTCAAAGGTCTTGACGCTCTCATCATCGTCGACCCCGACACGCCCAAGGAATCCGCTTCCCCGAACTTGATTACCGACGCCGAGATCGAGGCGCTCGCAACGTGGGTTCGCAATGGCGGTACGCTGCTGCTGCTGAACAACGACCCCGGAAACGCCGAGTTCCCCCGTATGAACGCCCTGGCCAAACGATTCGGCATCGAATTCGAGGAGCGCAAGCAGGCCAACGCTCAAGGCATCTCAAAACTCACGCTGGTCACTCCGCAGGGCGGATGGTTCACGCCCGGGCTCAAGTTCTATGGCGTGGACCTCGCGCCCCTTCGCGTCATGGCGCAGGGCGCGGAAACTCTGCTTGCCGAACGGGACACTGTGATGATGACCGCGGTGAGCGAGGGCAAGGGACGTGTGATCGCACTCGGCGACCCGTGGGTCTATAACGAATACCTGTACACGCAAGACAACCGCCGTATCGTTGAGGAACTTTTCCGCCGCATTCTACGCTAAGGAACCGGAACGGGGTCTCGTACGAGCAGCGGCGCGCGGAGTAGCAACTGATTGAGGCGCTACAAGGCCGCTTGGAGTGCTTGCGGGCCTATACTTGATCTGTGGCTGAAGAGGGTCAGGCACCCAGTGGCGAGATCACGATCCTGCTGCGGCAGTGGGAAGCGGGTAACGAAGCAGCCTTGGGGCCATTGCTCGAGCGGATCTATCCACGGCTAAAAGAAGTGGCGGGGGCGTTGTGCCGAGGTGAGCGGGCGGGGAGTTTGATGCAGGCGACGGGGCTCGTGAACGAGTTCTACGTGCGTTTGCTGGAGCAGCGCGAACTGCGATTTGAGAACCGGAATCATTTCCTGAGCCTGGCGGCGCGATTAATGCGCTGGATCCTAGTGGATCACGCGAGGCGGGAGGGAGCGGCGAAGCGTGGGGCGGGAGTAAAGGTTCCGCTGCATGAGGAACTGGCCTGGGTGGAAGCGGGCGGCGAGCCGATGGTGGATTTAAACCGGGCGTTGGAGGAGTTGGAGGCGCTGGATGCGCGCAAGTGCCGCTTGGTGGAGCTTCGGTACATATTGGGATTGACTGCGGACGAGGCGGCGGAAGTGGCCGGGGTTTCCAAGGCGACGGTGGACCGGGAATTGCGGTTTGCGCGGTCGTGGTTGTATGACCGGCTGAGCGAAACGGGGGCGGGACAGGGGACGACAGCGGGCGAGTGATTCATTTTGGGCGGCCGTTACGCGAACTGGGTGCATGGCAGCGATGAAAACCGAACAAGAGAATTGGGACCTGATCCAGGAGCTGTTCCATAGCCTGTCGCCGCTACCGGCGGAGGAACGGGCGCGGGCACTGGAAGCCTTCCCTGCCCTGCGGGAGCGCGTATTGGAGTTGTTGGCAGCGGACGATGTGGCGGGAGCGGGCGGGAGTGGCGCGGAGCAGGCGCAGGCGGCAGCGAGTGTCCCGATGATTGGCGGTTATCGTGTGGTGCGGCAGTTGGGCGCGGGAGGCATGGGAACGGTGTGGCTGGTGGAGTGGGAAACATCGGGGGTGGTGGCGCGGGGGGCGTTAAAGCTGCTGTCGGCCCAGGTGGATTCGCCATCGCTCCGAGAGCGATTTGTGCGCGAGCAGAAGATTATCGGGTCGTTGAACCATCCCAATATTCCGCGCGTGTACGATGCCGGCTTTGATGAGTATGGGCGGCCGTACTTATGCATGGAGGTGGTGGACGGGCAGCGTTTGGATGATTATTGCGATGACCGTAAATTGAAGGTCGAAGACCGGCTGAAGTTATTCCGGCAGTTGTGCGGAGTTGTAGAGTATGCGCACCGGAATTTGATTTTGCATCTGGATTTGAAGCCGGGCAACGTGATGGTGACGCGCGAGGGCGTGGTGAAGCTGCTTGATTTTGGCACGGCGAAGCTGCTGGACCAGATGGGCGGGTCGACGACAACTGCGCCGTTGACGCCGGTATATGCGAGTCCGGAGCAGTTGCTGGCGCGGCCGTTGACGACACAGAGTGATGTGTATTCGCTCGGCGTGGTGTTGTATGAGTTGTTGGCGGGGGAGACGCCGGCGGGGAACGCGTCGATCGTGGCGCTGGTGGAACGGGTGGTGCGGGAGACGGAGATGCCGGGGCCGGAGAAACTGGTCAGCGAGCAGGCAGCGGCTGAGCGCGGCGTTACAGTGCAGCAGTTACAGGCGCGGATCGCGGGCGATTTGTCGGTGATTGTGATGAAGTGCCTGCGGCGGGAGCCGGAACAGCGCTATCCGTCGGTGCGGGAATTGGCGGAGGAGGTCACGCGGTTTCTGGACGGGCGTCCGATTACGGCGAGGCCGCAAACGCTGCTGTACCGGGTGCAGAAATACGCACAGAGAAATGCAGGGGCGGTAAG
The DNA here is from genome assembly GCA_040007195.1 of Acidobacteriota bacterium. Classification (GTDB taxonomy): domain Bacteria; phylum Acidobacteriota; class Terriglobia; order Bryobacterales; family Bryobacteraceae; genus JAFLBB01. The sequence goes on from JBDTVQ010000051.1 coordinate 21,125, forward strand.
TGTGACGGCGGTGTTGGCGGTGGCACTGGTTGGGGCCTTGGGATATGCGCTCTATGAGCAGCGGCAGCAGATTGTAGCGGGACGGAAGGCGCAGGCGCGGGCGCAGTTCCTGCTGTGGATGTTCCAGAGTACGAATCCGATTTACGGCGGGAAGCAGGGGATGGCATGGAAAGAGGTAGTAGAGCGGACTTATAAGCACTTACAACAAGGGAACACGTTGGATGATGCAACGGCAGCAAACCTGCAGAGCTCTCTGGGGTGGTTGAGTTACTTCGATGGGCGGCCGGATGAGGGGATTCAGATGGTGAGGGCGTCGGTGGAGCGGGCAAGGAAGTCGGGAGAGCCGGGCGCGAGGATGGGTACATTAAACACGCTGGGGCAATTGGAGCTTTCGCTGGGGCGGTGCGCCGAGGCGCAGAAGTTATTTGGCGAGGGCGAACAGATCATGGCTGCCCAGGGCAAGGATGCAAGCGCGGAGGCATGGATCGCCTTCGTCGTGGGCAACGGCCAGGTGAAGGAGAACTGCGGGAAGGATCCGAAGGCGATGTTGGCGGCAATGGAGCAGGCTATGAAGCGGCTGCCCGAGATTCCGGACGACAGCATTGAGACGTCGATGCCGGCGCGCCTGTTCAAAGGGTATGTGTGGAACGGGTACGCAATGGCACTGGCGAAGGCGCAGCGATTCGACGAGGCACGAAAGGCCATCAACGAGGGATTGCGCTTGGCTGCGCAGGAGACGGATTCGAATTCGCTCCAGGTGACGTTGTACCGGGCGCTGGCGACGGTGGAGTACGCGCAGAAGAACGTGGCCGGAGCGGCGGCGGCATTGGGGAAGGGCGTGGAGTTGATGGAGGGGTATGCGAGTCCGTTCGAGTATTTGCGAATGAAGGTGATGTGGGCGGGGCGGTTGGCAGAGACGGGCGAGAAGGATCGTGCGATGGAGATTGTGAACGCAACGGTGGAGGAGACGCGGAAGCAGGCTGCGGAGGCGGGCGAGCCGCGGTGGATGATATTTGTGGACGCCGGGTTTGCCAGTTATCGCGCGGGGCGGTGCGAGGGCGTGGGGGCCTTGATGAAAGAGGCGGATGAGATTAGCGGGGGGAAGATGCCGCCGCAGTGGTTGGGAAACCGGATGGCGGCCGATGGGTTGTGCCTGTCGCAGATGGGAAAGAAGGAAGAGGCGAGGCCGAAGGTAGAGCGGGCGTTGGCGGAATTGAAGGCGTTTTTGCCGCCGGGGTCGCCGATGCTGAAGCGGCTCCAAGACGCGCTGCATTGAGATTTAGGCCGCCGATTCGGAATGGTTTTTGCGGGGCGGGTAGCGGAGCTCGGAGTTATTTGGCGGCGGCGGATTGCCAGTTGGTGAGGACGGTGATGGGCGGGTCGGTTTCGGCTGCGCCGTCGGATGTTCTTATCAAAAACCGCTTGCCGTCGGGGGTTACGTCGTAGAGAAATTGGTTGTTCGTGTCGGGTGAGCGGAGCGATTGGGTGTCGAACAAGGCTCGCGGCGCACCGGGCTCGAAGCGTGGGGAAAAATTCAGCTCCACCGCCATGAGCATTCCACCTGGTGTGACGTAGAAGAGTTCCTTGCCGTCGTGCCGCCAACGCGGCTGTGTACCGCCGGGGCCCGTGGAGATTTGAAACTTGCCGGCGCCGGCGGGGAAAGATTGCACGTATACCTGGTACTGTCCTGGCGCTGACTCGTCGGAGATATAGGCGACCCAGCGGCCATCCGGGGAGAACTGGCCCTGGAGTTCGTTGGAGGGTGTCTGGAGATAGGGCACGGGCTTGGCTCCCTCGGGGGAAAGAGGCAGCACCCACAAATCCATGCTGGTCTTGGGTTCGGGATGCGTGTACATGAGGCGTTGTCCGTCGGATGACCAACTCGTTGCAGTCATCAATTGCCCTGGCAACGGGATGAGCTTTTCATTGCCCGCACCACTGGAAAGCTTCTGATAGAGGTCAGGCAAGCCGGGCGCTACGCGGTCGGAGTCGAAGATGAGACGGGAGCTGTCCGGCGACCAAACAGGGTTACGGTTATTGGCGATACCGGCAGCGCCGAAGGTGAAGCGCGTGGGGACACCGCGGGCAATGTCCATGAACCAGATATCGATTTTTCCAGCGCTGTCCATCTGCTCCATTACGACGCGTTTCCCGTCAGGCGAGAGGGCAACCGAGCCCCAGTAAGGCGCGGGCGGACCAAGGAACCCCTGCTGTTTGCCGGCGCGATCGAACCAGGTGAGCCGCCGGGTGATGGAGATGCCGGTATTGGCGCCCTGGCGGTAGACGAGCGTGCCGTTGGCCGAGACAGAAAAGAGGCCAATCCCCAGCAGGGAACCGACATGGTCGGCAATGGGAAAGGGGTCCGCCGACAATTGATAGCTGGCTGGGTCCATGGGCTGGGCCATGAGGGCGTCTTCGCGGAGGAAGAGGAGGTGGCCGTTTTTGGAGCCAGGCGCAGGGGGTGCGTAAGCGGCGGCCTTATGCAAGGCGGCCAGGCGTTTCCGATCCTTGCCGTCGAGGCTGGCCAGGTAGATGGCTTGCTCTTGCGCGTTGGCCATGCGTGTGAGGTAGAGGAAGTGCTTTCCATCAGGGAGGAACCAGGGCAGCAGGTGGGCCAGCTCACCGTGGGCTTCATCCGGTGTGGTGACGTTGATGGGTGTTCCTCCCGACTGGGGGACGCGATAGAGACCGCCGGTTACCGAGCTGAAGAGGATGACGCCGTCGCGATTCCACGAGCCGCCGGTGATGCTTCCAGGGATTTCAGCCAGTGTCTGAGGAGGCCCACCGGCGGCGTCCATCTTTTTGAGTTTGCGTTGCGCGCCGAAGGCGATGGAGCGGCTGTCGGGCGACCAGAAGGGAAGAAAGTTTGCGCCTTCGGTGCCGGGGAGTGCGTGGGCTTCGAGCGAATCGAGTGGGCGAAGCCAGAGCATCGGCCGCCCGCCGGCGAAGGTGATGAAGGCAAGCTCGCGGCCGTCGGGCGAGAGGGCGAAGCAGCAGCGATTAAAGTTGGTATTTTCGGGGGCGGGGATTTGGAAGCGGACGGGGATGGGGAGTGTGGGGGATTCGCGGAAGTGGGAGATGGCGAGGGTGAGCGCGGCGAGGGCGAGGGCGGAGGCGGCGAGGGCCCAGGCGAGGAGTGCGCGGCGGGGCGGGGGTGGCGCGGTGCTGGTTGTGGGCGGTGTGGGTTCGAGGAGGGTGGGGTCTTCGACGAGGATGCGGGCTTCGCCGATGGCTTGGAGGCGTTTCTTGGGGTCGCGGGTGAGGCAGCGTTTGAGGAGTTGGACGATGGGGGCTGGCGTGGTGGTGGGGAGGTTGGCGAGGTCGACGGGGGCGCGGAGGACGTTGGCGAGGGTGTGAGAGATGGTTTCGCCGTCGAAGAGTTTTTTGCCTGCGAGGAGTTCGTGGAGGACGACGCCGTAGGACCAGATGTCGGAGCGTTTGTCGACGGGTTTGCCGGCGGCCTGTTCCGGGGACATGTAGGCGGCGGTGCCCATGATCATGCCGGCCTGGGTGGCGGCCATGGTCATTGTGGGGGAGGTGGCGGGGTCGCCGGCGATGCCGGATGATGCTTCGCGGGAGGGGATGGAGGCGAGGCCGAAGTCGAGGACCTTGATGAGGCCTTCGGGGGTGACCATGATGTTGGCGGGTTTCAGATCCCGATGCGTAATGCCCTTCTCGTGCGCTGCCTCCAGGGCTTCGGCGATTTGCTTTGCGTAGTGGAGGGCGGTTTCGAGGGGTTGCGGGGTGGGGAGGGTTATTCCGGTTATGAGCTCCATCACCTGCGGATTCCACCGAAGGTGAACGCTGATTCCGAAGGGAACGCGAACGGCATTC
>JBDTVQ010000052.1:0-24131 GCA_040007195.1 Acidobacteriota bacterium
AGGAAGCCGTGGGACACGCGCTGGCATTGGCCAAAGCGCACGGCGCCAAAGTTGTACTCGTGCACGTCGAGGAAGGCGTCACCAGCCAGGTGTATGGCGAGATGGCGTCGACGGCGGAGGTCCAGCGCGGCCGTGGATATTTCGAGGAGATCCTTGCCCGGATCCGCGCGGCGGGCGTTGAGGCTGAGCTTATTGTGCGCCACGCGGCTAATCCCGGCGACGAGATCGTACGCGTGGCGCGAAGCATTGCCCCCGACCTAATTGTGATGGGCGCACACGGACACCGCGGGCTGAAGGACCTGGTCTTCGGGCAGACCATCCAAGGCGTGCGTCACGAATTAGCCGTGCCGATGTTAATCGTGCGCGGCGACCGGCCCGATAAGCCGGCCGGCGGGTGAGGGTGTGAAGTTTAGGTATTGAGCGACTTCAGCACCTTGGCCCCTTCGGTGTCGTCGAGGCAGGGCGTGACGTCCATTTCCAGCAAATCGCCCCAGGTTGCGGCCCAGGCGTAGATCGCTTTTGCGTCGTTGGATTCGGCGATGGCGACGCCTTTCATGCTGGCGCCGTGCCAGCGGCCGATCATTTTGACGCCCTTGGGCGGGGCTCCGCCCGTTGCCAGAAATCGCTGCACCGCGGATTGAAAGGTCCCTTGCGGCAATTTCCAGCTCACCATGAATTTCATATGCGTTTCTCCTCTTCTGAAATCGGCCGCGCCAAGTGGCGGGCGCGGTCAGAGAGCATACACCGCTCTGGAGTTGGTGGCTAGGGGGGCATGGCTAGGCGGGCAGGCTGGGGGGTAGGGTAAATTTTCACGCCTGGCCGGGTGTTTATCCGGAATTGGGCGATAAGTGGGGAGGAGACGGAGAGGGCCGTATGGCGGCGATTTGCATCTTGGACGATGTCGGGATCCTGACCAGCTGGAATGAGGGGGCGTCGCCTCTGCTCGGGGCGGCGGCGGAAGTGCCCGAAGCGGCGCTGGAGAAAGCCGCGCACGCGGGCATTTGTGAAACGGAATGGAGCGGCGTGCGCGGACTGATTCAGCCGTTACACGGCCGGCGTGGGGAGCTGATGGGCTACTCGGTGGAACTATGGGACATGACGGGGAAGAGGGCCCGCGAAAGCCGGAGCCGGGAACTGGTGTCGATGGTGAGCCACGAGTTGCGAACGCCGCTGACGGCTATCCGCGGGGCGTTGGGGCTGATGGCGGCGGGCGTGCTGGGTGTATTGCCGGAGAAGGCGCAGACGGCCGCGGTGATCGCCGAGCGCAACAGCGAGCGGCTGGTGCGGATTGTCAATGACATCCTCGACCTGGAGAAGTTCGAAGCGGGCAAACTCACCGTCGAGTGTGCGCCGGTGGATCTCGATGAACTGCTGCGGGCGGCGGCAGAGGCCAATCAGCCCTACGGCGACAAGTTCGGCGTGCGGTATGCCCTCGAGGGCTCCACGGGTGGAGTGCGCGCCTGCGGGGACTCAGGACGGCTGATGCAGGTGTTGGGCAACCTGATGTCGAATGCTGCCAAGTTTTCGCCGGCGGGCAGCGTAGTGGCGTTGCGGATGGAGCGGTTGCCGGAGGGCAGGGTCCGGATGGAGGTGGAGGATCGCGGGGCGGGCATTCCCGAAGAGTTTCGCGAACAGGTATTCCAGCGATTCGCCCAGGCGGGTGGCGAAAGGGCAAGCGCGGGCGCCGGGCTGGGGCTGAGCATTTCGCGGGCGTTGGTGGAGGCGATGGGCGGCCAGATTGGATTCGAGACGATGCCGGGACGGGGAACAACCTTTTACGTAGAACTGAACGAGGCGGGGGGGGACGAAAAAAGCCTTAGGTCTTCGTCAGAAATTCCTCAAGCCCCCGGGGTTATCGCCCGATAAGGGAGAAGCGTGCAACCAGCAGGCTGCGCGGGAAAGGAGCGTCTACGGGAATGAGATCGCAACTGCGGCGAATCCTTTGCATTGACGACAATGCCGACATCCTGGAAATTGTGAAGCTGGCGCTGGAGGTGGTGGGCGGGTATTCACTGGCCGTTTGTGGGAGCGGGGAAAGTGGCTTGCGGAAGGCGGCAACATGGAGTCCGGACCTGATCTTATTGGACGTAATGATGCCGGGCATGGACGGGCTGGCGACGCTGCGCGAACTGCAGGAAAGCATCGATCTGCAGGACATTCCCGTGTTATTCATGACGGCCAGCGTGACGGTGGATGAGCAGGAGGAGTACTGGCGCTTGGGCGTGGCGGGCGTAATTGGCAAGCCCTTTAATCCCCTCAACTTGGCCGAGCAAGTGGAGACCATGTGGCGGCTGGCACTGGAGCGCGAGTTGACGGGCGTCCATCCGGAGTGAGACGGCGGCGGGACACCTGTGTCCAACTGACTCGCCCGGCCCTTTTTGCACCAATCTAACTCCTTTAGAATGATGCGCTGGAATTGGACCGGCGAGTGCTCGTATAAATCGCGAGAAATGCCACGCCCACTCATTCCCGCCATCTTGGTTCTGGCTGGCGCACTTGCCTCCGGGCCGGGACAGGCAGCGACTCTCGAACGGCTTTCGATGGACGAGATGATCCAGAAGTCGACCGAGATTGTGCGCGGGCGCGTAACGACGCTGGGGGTTTCGACGAAAGGCTCGATTCTATACACCCTGGCCCGGGTGGAGGTATTGGAGCGTTGGAAAGGCGCCTCCGCGGAGTCCGTGGAAGTATGGATTCCGGGCGGGCGGAGCGGGAATCTGCGGCAGACTTTTTCGGGAGCGCCTGCGCTTGCCGTGGGCAGCGAGTACGTGTTGTTCCTGTGGGCGGGGACGAGCGGCAACCGGCAGGTGATTGGCTTTTCGCAGGGCGCATTCGATGTGAAGCTGGACGCCAAAGGAAACCTGCAGATGCAGCGGGCGGCCTCTTCGGAAACAATGCTCGACGAGCGTGGCGTGCAAGTGGGAGACGTCCCGGTCCGGATGAGCTTGATCGAACTGCGCCAGAAGTTGAAGGCGAGCCTCGGCGCCGCGCAGGGGAGTGCCGAATAGTCCAATGCCGAGCGTGATTCAGCGGGCCTTGCGAGCTTCGGCACTGATACTGGCCTTAACGGCCGGCGCGCAAGCCTACTATCACTTTGTTCATTTCGTTTCGCGGCAAGGCCCGTTCACGCCGATTCCGGAGAAGTTCGACCTGGACGCGCTGCTGAACAAGACGGTGTTCTTCATCGTGAGCGAGACCGGTCCGGCGGCTGTGGCCCCGGGCGACAGTATTGAGGCCATCGGAAGCCAGTTGCGGCTGGCGGCCAAGGCTTGGAACGATGTGGCGACCTCGGATCTGCGGATTGCCTTTGGCGGGTTTGCGCAGCCGGGGGCATTCCAGAGTTCGCCGGTTGTGGAAGTGGTCTTTGACGAAGTGCCTCCGGGGCTGGTTGCCGCCGGCGGCGTAACGGCGCGGGGCACGGTGGCGAACGGTCCTAATGGGGCCTTTATTCCAATCCAGCGATCGACGGTGATCATGCGCCGCGATCTGACCGAGCGTCCCAGCTGGACCGAGGCGCTGTTCCTGACAATGGTGCACGAGTTGGGTCATACGCTCGGACTGCAGCACACGATGACCTCGAGCGCGATGTCGACCGAGATTACGCGGGCGATGACGAAGGCGAGCCCGCTGAGCCCCGACGATGTGGCCGGCATTTCGCTGTTGTATCCGGCGCAGGGCTATCTGGCATCGACGGGAACCATCGCGGGGCGCGTGGCGATCGGCGCCGAGGCCGTGAATCTGGCGAGCGTTGTGGCGCTATCGCCCGACGGCTCGGCCATCAGCGCGCTGACCAACCCCGACGGGACCTACACCTTGCAGGGCCTGCCTCCGGGATCGTACTACCTGTATGCGCATCCTCTTCCGCCGCAGTTGTCGGTGGAGTCGTTCCCGGCGAACATCACGCCGCCATCGGATCTGGAGGGGCGTCCTATCCCGGCAAGCGGTTCTTTCGATACCGTCTTTTTCCCGGGCGTGAAGAACGCCGCGTTGGCGACGATTATTACGGTGGGCGCCGGGTCGCAGGTGAATGGAATCGACTTCAACGTGAAGCGGCGCACGGCGCCGGCCATCTATGCCGTGCAGACGTACAGCTATCCGGGGCCTGTAGCGGTGAAGCCGGCATTCCTGAACACCTACGGCGGCAGGAACTACTTCATCGCCGCCGGAGTTGGCCTGACGACGGCGACGGGCGTGACGCCTGGGTTGCAGATGAGCGTGATTGGCGGCTCGGCCGTGATTGCGCCGGGAAGCATCCGGCCCTATCCCTCGGATGGACGCTATATGACGGCCGATTTCAATCTGGCCCCCTTCCCGGGCGAAGGCAGCAAGCACCTGGTGTTTGCCGCGGGCGACGATATTTACGTCCTGCCGGGCGGCTTCCACATTGTGAACCGCGCGCCTCCGGTGATCTCGTCGATTGCGCCCGACGTGGACCAGGCGGGCAACCCCGTGTTCCATGTGAACGGCACTGGTCTGACGGCCGATACACGGATCCTGTTCGATGGAGCGGTGGCGACGACCCGCAGCTTCAACGCGACAACGGGCCTGGTGGTGAACGCCCCGGCATCGCCGCCGGGACATACAGCCACGGTGGTCGCCCTCAATCGCGATGGGCAGAGCAGCCTCTTCCTGCAGGGCAATCAACCACCCACGTTCGAATTGGACGCAGGCGACACGCCGTCCTTCACAGTGACGCCGAATCTGCTTTCGGCGGGGACGGAAACGATGGTGGAGATTCTGGGTACGGGCACGAACTTTCAAAGCGGACAGGTGGCCTTGGCCTTCGGTTCGGCCGACGCGGTGGTGCGCCGGTTGTGGGTCACCGGACCGAACCGGATTGTGGCCAACGTCGTGGTTGCTGCCAATGCGACGCAGGGCGGGCTGATGGTGACCGTTGTGAACGGTTTACGGACGACCGGCTTGCCGAATGGAATCCAGGTGAATCCGGGTGCCCGCGCGACGGTTCGCGGAGCGGTGACCGAAGCAGGCTCGGGACGCCTGGACGTGGTTCCCGGTTCGGCCGCCGTGGCACAACTGGCGGGATTGAGTTCCGAGCAGGGCCAGGTGCAGGTGACCTTGAACGGGAGCCCGGTGCAATCGGCGGGCATCTCGGGTGGCGTGCTCACGTTTACGATTCCCTCGGGGACGCCCGCCGGTCCGGCGGCGCTGCGGGTGAAGGTGAATAGCGAAGAACTGCCGCCGATCGCTGTGTCGGTGGATCTGCCGCCGCCTTCGATCGCGGGCGTATTCTCGGGTGGCACGAAGATCGACCTGACGCGTCCGGCGCGGCCGGGCGAGGTGATTACAGTTGTGGTGGCAGGCGCCGGTGACTTGGGGGGCGAAGTGGCCTCGTCACGATTGAAGGTGCAGGTGGATGGCCAGCTTTTGCCGGTGCTGCAGATTGGCCAGAACGCCGATGGCACCTACAGTGTCCAGGTGCAGCTCGACGGAGCGCTCACGGCCGGAGCGCACATGCTCACCGTGGCCGTCGACGCGCGGGTCTCGCCCATGTTGAGCCTGCCGGTGCGCTAAGAGCCGCGCGTACATACCTACCAACGAACTACGCGCCCTGGGCCGCTTGCTCGGCCCTTTCCAAACGTTGCCGGGCACGCGACACGCGGGGATGGCCGGACCCGAAATCGCACTCCGCGGTCTGGCAGGCGCGGCGCAGGGTTTCGAGCGATTCGGCGATTTGGCCCAGTTCCCGCTGAGCGGTGGCGAGGTGAAACTGGTAGCGCGTGACGTCGATGTTATCGGGCTTGGCGGCCATGCCGGTCCAATGGGCGACTTTCTCTTTGAAGAGCTGTTCGGCCTGGACGAAGTCACGGTTAGCGAGGGCGAGATCGGGTGCGCTCATGGACTTGATGGTGACTTCCGAGAGCGTTTTGCCCTGCTTGGCCAGTGACTCCGTGAGGATTCTTCGCTCGTATTCGATGCACTGGAGTACGATGTCGCGGGCATCGTCGAAGCGTTCCAGTTCGAGCAGCACGTCGGCCAGGCGCTGAAGCGAAAAGATGGACATGGCCGGTCGAGGCCGCGTTCGATGGTTTGCGCCGCCCTGCGGAATTCGCGTTCGGCTTGGACGAAGTCCGCCTGGTCGTAGCGGAGGTCGCCGAGGAGGTTACGGACCATGGAGATCTTCGACTGCTTCTGGCAGTGGCCGCTCAGTTCGTAGCCTTCAATGGCGTGTTCGAGCAGCGGGACCGCCTCGTCGAACTGTCCTTGTAAATAGGCGGCCTGACCGCACAGGAGATCGAGTTCCGCTGTGTAGAAATGGGCTGAGGGGCCGGGCTTCAAGCGGGCGGCTGCCTCGCGGGCTAACGCCGAATGGTGGGCGAAGATCTTCCAGTTGCGCGCTGATACCGCGCGCTGGGCTTGCAGTTGTTGGGCCAGGAGATGCCGAGTGCTTGTGGGCCAGAACAGGAAGAGCGCCACGGCGGCGATGAAGGCGAGGATCCACCACATAGGGAAATGATCGTCCGCGACTGAAGTTTCCTTGAGGACGCCTAGTGCTTGGGGGGCGTGTTATCGTCGTTTTGATGGCGTTTGAGTCCGATAAAACCATGTATGAGATTTACCGCGAGACAACGTATGCGTTGGAATATCGCGTGGTGTACTTCACGGAGTTGCAAGACCATAACAAAGAACACGAGATCAACCGCGCGATGGCGGGCGAACATTTCTGCGATGGTTTCATCAAGGACTTCGAGAAGGACAAGGCCAAAGAGATTATCAGCGGCATCCTCTCGCGGATGAATAGCGGCGAGCGTTTGTCGCCGGAAGACATCACGCGCGAGTTGGGGCCGCACGCGGCGTAAGCTCGCGACCGGCCGGGAGACCTGGCGGGAGGCCTGCCTCAAGGCGAGTAGCAGACTGACCGGGCAGGGCTTGCCGGACGGCGAGTGGGCGACCGGCCGCGCCAGGCTTGCCCGGCGAGCCGCACAGCGGTCGCGCGATTAGCTCGCGGCCAGGATATAGCTGTAGACGATGCGTTCCCAGAGGGTCAATGGACCTTGCGTATCGTGGGCGCCGCGCGAAGCTTCCAGATAGTGAACAAAGCGCGAGGCGCGATACGGCAACGCGGCCGTGTAGGTATTGGTTTGCGCCGCCAGGACAAGCCCAAGAAGCAGAACGGCAGAGGTGCGTGAGATGAGGCGTGTCATGGAAATCTCTCCGTCTTGCCTATGAAGACGAACGAAAGCGGCTGGAAGTTTGCGGCCGCGGCGAACTTAACAGAACATTTACGCGGACGCGGTGGATGCGGCGCGGGGGCGTGGCGGATGCGGCGGGGGGGCGTGGCCGAATGCGGCGCGGGGGCGTGGCGGATGCGGCGCAGATCCGAATGATTGCCGCGCGAAGTGAGCCGAAATCGCACACCGTTGCGCGTAGTATGGAGACTATGAACCAGAGGCCGGCAAAGGACGAAGCGGCGGAATATTTTTGGGCCTATATCGATAAGGTCCCAGGCGACGACATTGTTGCGGCGCTCAAGGCGCAGACGGCGGAGTTCACGGCTCTACTGGGGCGCGTGAGCGAGGAAGCCTCGCTGGGGCGGTACGAGCCATGGAAGTGGAGCGTGCGCGAGGTAACGGGTCATATCAACGACTGCGAACGCGTGTTTGCGTACCGGGCGTTGTGGTTCGCGCGCGGCCTGGAGGGCGGGCTGCCTTCGATGGACCAGGATGCGTGCGTGGCCCATGCCGGGAGCAACGGCGTGACGATGGCGGCGCTGGCGGCGGAGTTTCAGGCCGTCCGTGCGGCGACGATGGCGATGGTGAAGTCGCTGCCGGCCGAGGCGTGGGACCGGCGAGGCGTTTCGAGCGGCATGCCGTTATCGGTACGCGGGGCGGTGTGGATCATCTGCGGGCATGTGGAGCATCACACGCAGCTGTTCCGCGAGCGGTATGGCCTGAGTTAAAACAGATAATCAAATCTGAATATCCCCTTGTGCTGGACTGAGCGAAGCCCTATAGTGGACGGCGCCATTCCGGCGGATTGTGAGGGGATTATGCGAAGACTGCCATTCCTGTTGGTACTCAGTGTTGGCGCGAGCCTCGCCCAGCAAACCAAGCCTGTTGTTGCCACCTCCACTTTTTACGACGTCGACGACGCGAACAACCGCGCTTTTGTCGAGTTCTCCAAGACGTCGACAAAGAAACTGGTGGAAGCCCACATGAAAGAAGATCCGGCGGTGCGCTCGGTGATTCTGAGCGAGCGCCTGTTCGGCGGCAACCCGTCGCCGGAGGGCCGGTACCGGCTGGTGTCGATTCGCGACGGATACGCCATTCTGGACACGGCCAAACTCGGGGCGATTTCGATGAAGGCAACCGGCATGAGCTATGACGACTATCTGAAGAAGGTGAACACGCTGCGGAAGCGGACGGGCTCGTCGATTCGCGTGCGCACGGCCTCGACGGCGGGAAACATGCCGACGGGGATTGCAGAGGGCGACATCCTGCAAACCGACCTGATGAAGATTTCCCCCGACCGGGCGGCCGACTACTACAACCTGGAGCAGAACGACTGGCAGCCGGTACACGCGCAGAGGGTGAAAGACGGGACGATCAAGAGCTGGAGTTGCTGGGCGTTCCGTTCGCCGGGGGGCGCATCGAGGCCGTACGATGCCGTGACGTCGACGATCTACAAGGACTTCGAAACGGCGATGTCCAACCCGGGCTATCAGGCGTTGTTCGCCAAAGTGCATCCGAACCGGAACTACGCGGCGATTTCCGACCGCGGGCGCACGGTGCGCACGATCGTGAGGGTGGACTACTGGCGCGTGATTTGGGCGCTGGCGCGGCCGTAGTGGATTGGGGTGGCCGTGTACTACACTGCCAGTGATGCGCACCACCTGGATTGTCCGGTTCACCTTCCTGTCATTGTTGGCGTTGGGGGCCGCGTTGACGCAGACGCGGCCTTCGTTGCGCTGGTACAAGGGCAACCTGCACACGCACACGCTGAACAGCGACGGCGATTCGACGCCGCATGAGGTGGCGACGTGGTACCGCGAGCACGGGTATCAGTTTCTGACGCTGTCGGACCACAACTACCTGACGAGCGTGGAGGGGTTGAACGCGGTGCACGCGGCGCGGGAGAAGTTTCTGCTGATTCCGGGCGAAGAGGTGACGGACGGGTTCGGCGGGAAGCCGATTCACGTGAACGCCTACAACCTGGGGCGCGAACTGCAGCCGCGGCATGGCGCGAGCGTGGCCGAGACGATTCAGAACAATGTGAACATGATTCGCGGGGCGATGGCGCTGCCGTCGCTGAATCATCCGAATTTCGGCTGGGCCGTCACAAAGGACGACTTACTCAAGGTGAGTAACCTCGGTCTGGTCGAGGTCTACAATGGCCATCCGACGGTGAACAATGCGGGCGGCGGAGGATTCGCTTCGCTGGATGAAATTTGGGACGCTTTGCTCACGGCGGGCAAGCACGTGAACGGCATCGCGGTGGACGACGCGCACCACTTCAAGAAGATTGGGCAGGAGTTCTCGAATCCGGGCCGGGGCTGGATTCAAGTGCGCGCGGCCGAGTTGAGCGCGGCGGCGATTGCCGAGGCGATCGACAAGGGCGACTTCTATGCGAGCTCGGGCGTGGTGCTGGCCGATGTGCAGACGGGCGGCGGCGAATACCGGTTGGAGATTGCTACGCGCGGGACGGAGAAGTTGACCACTTACTTTATTGGTGATGGTGGTAAGGTGCTCGCTAAGAGTTACGACACAAAACCGGTGTATAAGTTGACTGGTTCGGAGAAGTATGTTCGGGCTCGGGTGGATTCCTCCTTTGGGTCTAGTGCTTGGACTCAGGCTTTTTTTACCCGATAATTTAGCCGCGGATGGACGCGGATGGACGCAGATCAGCAAACTACGCTGCTGCTTGTTTGTTGGCGCAGCAGTGTTTGTATTTGCGGCCGGAGTTGCAGGTGCATTGGGCGTTTCGGCCGGGGGTTGGGGGGCGGAGTACGGTTTCGATTCGTTGGGCCTGGGTTGCGGCCATGGTTGCGTCTTCGGCGGCGTCGTTGAGTTCGAGTTTTTGGATTTGACGGACGATGGGGTTGGGGGCGGCGGGGGATTTCGGCGGTTTGCGGAAGCCGGATCGTGACGTGTGGGTGGCGACTACGGCTAGCAGGGGGCGTGCGGCTTGCGCGGAATCCTCGATTTGGAGTTGGCGGGCCATTTTGAGGCGGCGGAACTCTTCGTAGGCGTAGCGGAGTTTGGATTCGGTGGAGAGGAGAAGCCGCATTCGGCGCGGGGTTTCGGCGTTGGTGAAATCGGGGTCGTCTTCGATGTGCCGCGCCAGAAACGAGGCGCAGGTCGAGAGGCGGGCGATGGTGTCGAAGAAGAGCTCTTCCAACTGGGTGGCGGGAAGAAGCTCGGAGTGGAGGCGGGCGGCGAAATCTAACATCCTAAAACCATTATGACAGGGGCCTATGCAAGCTTTTCCCGGCAAGTCGATGAAAATAAAAGGTGATTTTGGCGTGACCGTATGGCGGTAAGGCGCGTTAGACTGAGTCATGATCAACGGCACACATTTGCTGCTCTATTCGGCGGACGCCGAGGCGGACCGGGCGTTTTTGCGCGATGTGCTGGAGCTACGGCACGTGGATGTGGGGCATGGGTGGTTGATCTTTGGGCTTCCGCCGGCGGAGGTGGGGGTGCATCCGGGCGACGGAACGTTTGTGCAGCAGCACGCGGGCAAGAAAATGTTGGGAGCGGTGGTGTACCTGATGTGCGACGACGTGGAGGCCGAGGTGGCGCGGCTGGCGGCGAAGGGCGTGGAGTGTTCGGAGATCGAAGTGGCGAATTGGGGACTGGCGACGTCGATTCCGATGCCGGGGGGCGGGTCGATTGGGTTGTATCAGCCGAGCCATCCGACGGCGGTGTAAAGGGGGGGTGCCGATAATCGGGCACGCTCAATTTGTACAGAATTATGTACAATATGAGTGGTGAACGATATGAAGGAATCCACAAAGCCGATTTCCGAAGTGCGGCAGAAGTTGCCGGCGCTGGCCAAGGCGGCCGATGAGCGGATGGCGCGGGTTGTCATCACGCAGCAGGGGCGTCCGCAAGCGGTGTTGCTGGGGTATGAAGACTATCTGGGGATGAAGACGGCGGTTGAGCTGTTGAGCAGGCCGGGGTTGGTGGAGGGGATGGAGACTGCTTCGGCGGAGTTGGAGCGTGGCGAGGGTGTGCCGTTGGAGGGGTTGAAGGAGGCGGTGCGAGGCGAGGCAGACGGGATCGGGTATATCCAATACTCCGGGGATGGATGGGGCGAGTCCGTGGGATCTTACGTGGACCCGGATACCGGGATTCCGATGTCGAAGTTCAAGCCGATCAATCTCACGCTGTTTGAGCTAAAGGCGAAGGCTCTATTGAACAAGGGGAATGCGCTGACGCGGCTGGGCAAGGCGGATGAGGCGATTGCTTCGTACGACGAAGTGCTTGATCTTTTGTCAACGCCAACGTTGGAATCCGAGGGCCTCAAGAAGCCGTAGACTGCATTTCCTGGTGATCGCCGATGTGGAGACCGAGCGTGCCCCCGAAGATGATTGCGCGGATTGCTGAGTTGGGTGCGTCTGACGCCGAACTCGACGCGATTGTGAATGCGCTGCAGCAACTGGCGGCGGATCCGCAGCTGGGGTACAAGGTTCCGTTTCAGGGCGCCGGGAATCGGGAGAGGCGGCGGTTTGACGTGGGCCGATTTGGCTTGATCTACGAGTTTGACGAGAAGACGCTCGGACTGATCCAGGTGATCGATTAGGTGGGATGATGCCGACGGATGCGCACCTGAATATCGCGGCATTTGCACTTTCGGCGACGGGTGCGACGCTGGGGATTGCGGGCACGCTGATGCAGGCGAACGCTTACTATCCATTCGCCGCGAAGCAGTTCGTTGAGCACATGGTTCGCGTGAGTAAGACGCTGGTCACGAAGGGCTATGGCGCGGCGAAGGAGGAGATGCACGTGGCGGTGAAATTGTCGGAGGCGCGTGGAGAGGACCGGGCGCGGTCCCTTACCGGGTTGTACCTGGTGGCGGTTGCGTTTCTGTTGCAGCTTGCGGGTGCGGGCTTGGCGCTGGTGGCGGCGCTGTAGTTAAGCGCCGACGGTGTGTTGGCGGCGGATATGTTCAATGGTGCGAGCGAGGCCTTCGGCGAAGGGGATGCGCGGGGACCAATCGAGGAGGCGCTGGGCTTTGCCGATGTCGGGGCGGCGGCGGCGGGGGTCGTCGATGGGGAGTTCGCGGAATTCGATGGTTGAGTGCGAGCCGGTGGCGGCGCGGACGGCTTCGGCGAATTCGAGGACGGTCATCTCGTGGGGGTTGCCGAGGTTGACGGGGTAGGGTTCCTCAGACAGCGAGAGGCGGATGAGGCCGTCGACGAGGTCCGAAACATAACAGAAGCTTCTTGTTTGGGAACCGTCGCCGTAGACGGTGAGGGGGAGGCCTTTGAGGGCCTGATCGATTAGGTTAGGCACGACGCGGCCGTCGTCGAGTTTCATGCGCGGACCGTAGGTGTTGAAGATGCGGGCGATGCGGGTGCGCATGCCGTACTTGCGGTGGTATGCCATGGTGACGGCCTCGGCGAAGCGCTTGGCTTCGTCGTAGCAGGAGCGGGGACCGACGGGGTTGACATTGCCCCAGTAGTCTTCGCGCTGGGGATGGACGTCGGGGTCGCCGTAGCATTCCGAGGTAGAGGCGAGCAGCGAGCGGGCCGAGTGCGTGCGGGCGAGTTCAAGCAAGTTGCGGGTGCCATTGGAGCCGACGTCGAGGGTTTCGAGGGGGTGATCGAAGTAGTCCTTGGGGCTGGCGGGCGAGGCGAGGTTCATCACGACGTCGAGTTGTGTGGAGACGGTGACGGGGCGGCAGACATCGTGTTCGATGAAAGCGAACTTGGGATTTCCGCGGAGGTGATCGAGGTTGCGGGGAGAGCCGGTGAGAAAGTTATCGATGGCGAGGACGGAATGGCCATCGGCGAGGAGGCGCTCACAGAGGTGAGAGCCTACGAAACCGGCGGCGCCGGCGACAGCGAAATGCAACGGGCGAATCTCCTTGGACGGGTGTCTATTCAGTGTATCGGATGGAGGCGGGCGCGGAACTAGCGGGGTTGAGATATACTCGGGCGCGAATGAAACTCAACCGTCGAGATCTACTGAAGATGGCCCCGGGCGTGCCTGCCGCGTGGCTGCTGAACTACCGTGCTTTGGCCGCGCCGTTCACGAAGATGGTGAAGATCACGGCGGTCAAAACGCTGGGCATCGATAATACGGGCGATAGCTGCCTGGTGAAGATCGAAACGGATGCGGGATTGAGCGGCTATGGGGAAGCCGGATTTTCCGCGCCTGCCGCGCGCGCCATCATTGAGATCATGAAGCCGATTTTGATCGGCCAGGATCCGCTGGCGATCGAGCGGCATTTCTACATGATGACGGAGACGCAACATCCACACAAGGCGCACATTCCCACGATTGGGGGCGTGGATATGGCGCTGTGGGATCTGGCAGGGAAGATCCTGGGATTGCCAGTCTACCGCTTGCTGGGCGGGCCGCTGCAAAAGGAGATTCCGATTTACGGGCACGGCACCATTGCAAACATGTTGGACAAGGGCGAGTGCCGGGCGTGGGCGGACCGCGTGAAGAGCGAACCGGAGGGCATGACGGCGTTCAAGTTCACGGCGGTGGGGGGCCGTGGCGGTGCGCCACGTCCGCGCAACGCGACAGGCGGCAACGCGGCGTTCGGCGAACTGTTCCGGCGGCCAGGGAAGGGCGGTTTCCCGCACAGCACGACGCTTGACGGCGAAGACTTTCGCAATGCAGCGAAAGGCTACATGAACTTGCGGGAGGCTGTTGGCGACTCGCTGGATATTGCGATGCATTGTCTGGCGCAGTTCGACACGCGGAGCGCGATCGGGCTTTGCAAGGCAATTGAGCCTGCCGACCCGGCATGGATCGAAGATCCGCTGCCGACGCTGTACTCGGAAGCGTGGCTGGAGCTGAAGCGGTCGACCCGCGTGCCGATTCTTACCGGTGAGCGCGTCGAATTGGTGGCTGGGTTCAGGCCCTATCTCGACAATCAAGTGGTGGATGTGATTCACCCCGATCCGGCGTACGCGGGCGGTATCACGGCGTGCCGCGACATTGCCAAGTATGCGAGCCTGACACGTACTCACGTGGGTTTCCATAGCGGGCCTTCTTCGCTGGTTCAGTTCTACGCTGCGCTGCACCTGGCCTCGGCCACGCCGAACCTTTTCAAAATTGAAAATGTTTTGGGGGCGTTCCGTGGAAACAAGGAGGATATGGCGCAAGGAGTGAAACCAGCGGTGAGGAAGGGCGTGATAGCTGTCCCTGAAGGGCCGGGTTTGGGCCTTGAGATCAACGAGGATTGGCTGAAGTCGCATATGGAGAAGGGCGAGACGTGGTGGGGGTGAGGGGATGGGAGCGGGGTGGGCTGCGGCCTAGCGGGCTACGGCGGGCGGCGCGTCCGGCGGGAAACCAACTTCCTTGATCAGGGCGGCGTAGCGGGGGTCGGAGCGAAGCGGGGCAACCCAGGGTTCGGAGCGGAGATGGACCATGCAATCCGCGCGTTCGGCTATGCCGCGGCGCATCCAGGCGAAGGCCTCATCCTTCTCTCCAAGGCTGGCAAATGCCACCGCTACTTCGAAGGGACAGACGTACTGGGTGCGGGAGAGCGCAACGACTTCGGCCAGTAACGCCCGTGCTTCCCGGGTGCGCCCGACGCGGGCATAGCCCATGGAGAGGAAGGCGATGGTCATAGGGATTCGCTGGTCGCGGGCGGCGAGTTCCAGCTCGCGGATGGCTTCGTCGCTGTGCCCGCGGTCGAGGTAGGCCATGCCGAGAAAGGTGCGAGCCAGACCAAATTTTGGTTCCCACTCCAGCGTGGCGCGAGCGAGGCGGATGGCGTCATCTTCGCGCTGATTCAAATAGAGGGTGAAGACCGAGAACAGATTGATGAAAAGAGCCCGAGGCGCCAGATCGGCGGCACGGTTTGCCGCTTGGATCGATTGCTCGCGTTGGCCTAAGGTCAGGCGGAGGCAGGCCAAGCCACGATGGGATTCCGCGGAATTGGGGTTCAGGCTAAGCGCCTTCTCGAACTGTTCCGCGGAACCGGCCCAGTTCCAGTCGTACCACAGGAGCGTGAGGCCGAGAGCGGCGTGGGCCGAATCGGAATCCGGTTGGAGTTCGACGGCCTTGCGCGCAGCGGTCTTGGCGTTGGGCATGGCGACCGACGGCGGAAGGAAGACACTGGACAGGGCGTTCCAACCCTGCGCCATCGAGGCGTAGGCGGGGCCGTGCGTGGGGTCTTTCCGAACAACCTGTTCGAGGGTTTGGATGCCGAGCTCGATGGATTGCCTGGCCGGTTCATTGACGAGGAAGCGGCCCTTCAAGTAGAGGGCATGCAGTTCGGGATCGACGGGCTTGAGGGAGACGGCGGCGGGGGGCGCGGCAGCAAACCCGATTTCCTGGGCGATGCTCTGAGCAAGTTCGGACTGCAGGGCGAGGATGTCGCCGGTGTTTTTTCGTAGGATTTGCTCCAGGCGGCGTGCTCGCCGGGAAACTGGAGCAGCCGGGCGTTGACGCGCAGACGTCCGCCGGCCTCGGCGACCGATCCGTCGACGATGGCATCGACGCGAAGCTCGTCGGCGATGTCGGAGAGCTTCTTGTTCGTGTTGCGGTAGTGCACGACGGATTTGTGGGAGACGACGCGAAGAGAGCCTTGGCGCGAGAGCGTGGCGATGAGCTGATCCGTCATGCCGTCGCCGAAATAGTTCTGGTCTTGCGAGATTCCCTGAAAGGGAAGCACGGCGATGGAGGAGACAGGTTTGGAGGGGCCGCGATTTAAGAGGAATGCGGCGCCCGTGGCGAGGCAGGCGGCAAGCGCGAGCGCGGCGTGGACGCGGCGATTGGGACGGACCGGCGGCAAAGGCTCCGGAGGCGGGCTGCCGTCGTCTTGCGCGGAAGTTCCGTTGTCGACCATGGAAACCGGAGCGACGAAGCGGTAGCCACGCCGGGGGAGAGTTTCCAGGAAGAGTGGGTTGGCGGCGGAGTCACCGAGGGCGGTGCGGACCTTGTTGATCGCGCGGGTGAGACTGCGATCGAAGTCCACATAGGTGTCCTCGGCCCAGAGCTCGGATTTGAGGACGTCGCGATCGACAATTTCGCCGTGGCGTTGGACGAGTGCGGCCAGAAGGCGGAAGGGTTGGTCTTCGAGCTTAAGTCGAAGGCCGTATTTGCGGAGCTCACCAGAGGAACAGTCCAATTCGAAACTTCCGAAGCGGAACTTGGACGCGGTCTCTTGCATGGGCTTTCGACGCTCGCACCTGAGTCTAGCATTGACTCCGAACCGTGCGGACGGCAAAAAGAGGTTTCGGGACGAAAAGGATATCGGCTTCGAAGTGGCTTCTTTACAGAGTGATAGCGGGGGATATTCAGTTCGCTTGTGGGGTCCGGCGGCAATCGGCATGCTCTGCTCATGCGACGACGACAAACGGCATTCAGCATTCTTCTATTTCTGGCGTGCTTGCCGCTAATTTGTTCGGGCGCAGAGCCGATGTTTCACATTCCCGCCGGGCGGGAAGATTCGGCTCGACCCCTGCCGACAATAGAAAAATTACTGATGGAGGGGAGATATGCCGATGCGCGGACGTTGTCGTTGAAAGCATTACGCGAGGCGGAGCAGAACGGCAGTGGCAGGGAGCGGGTGGGCGCTGTTCTAGACGAATTGGGGACGACCGAATACCTGGACGGCCGATATAAGGCCGCGCTCCGATATTTCGAACGTCTGGTGGAACTTTGGGACGGCATTTCCTCGGAGAAAGCCGTCGCATTGAGCAATTTGGGACAAACGCTGCTTGCCTTGGGCGAGACGACGCGGGCGGAGAAGGTATTGCGGCAGTCCATCGAGATCTCTGCCAAGGCGGGCCGGCCATGGCATGTGTTGGGGCAGGTTCTTTATATGACAGGCAGAATGGGGGAGTCCGAGGAGGCGCAACGAGAGGCATTGCAGCTGGCGGATCCAGGCGATTCGGTGCTCATTGCGTCGACCCGCAACGATCTGGCGGCGGTATACGAGAGGGCGGGGAGGTACGGGGAGTCGATCGAGTTGCTCGAACAGGCTATCACGGTTTCTGAGCCAGGGCAGGCGCGCGCGCGAATGACGGCGAGCCTGGGTTCTACTCATTGGAAGGCTGGACACAAGGAGCAGGCGTTGGAGCTATTGCGGCAGGCAAAAGACGAGATGGAGGCGGCGGTGGGGCAGGGACACGAGGATACGGAGCGTATTGTGCTGACGTACGCGGAAGTGCTGAGGGAAATGGGGCGTAAAAAGGAAGCGAAGGCGGTGGAGGCGGGGTTGGCGAGGGGGTTGCGGTAAGGGGGCGCGGTGAAGGGCTGTCGCGCCGAGTGAGGGAGGCGAATTTCCTTGGGGGCGCGCCGCGCAGCGGGGATCGGTACGAGGCGGCATTTTCGCTATTTGACTGCGGCGAAGATTAGTAAAAAATAAGTTTAATATCATAGCCAATATCACACCTGAAAATCCGAATTTGTACGCGCGCAGCAGGACGACAAGCATATGTAGATAAACATATTATTCCTCCAATACCCCTAAACTTGGGTATCGGTTATAGGACTGCTAATTTGTCGTGAAACGTATGATATCGATTTGAATTCCTGTACGGTGGGGTCAAATCGGGGAGCGGTAGCGGCCGCACCGAAAGGGTGTAAGCCTGTTGCCACAGAAGCCGCCACCCTACCCAATCCAAATCGAAAGGACTCGCAACATGACGAACTTCTCGGATCGGAGGAGATTTTCACTGGGGGCGGCACTTGCCGTATCCCTGATCCTGGTTCCCACAGCCGGTGCTACGGTGCTTTCTCCGGGACAATGCCAGGGTTCATCGACCATAGCCTGCCCGGGAAGTGTGGACGACCTTGTCCTACCCGGAGCAGCGGTGCTTGTAGCCGACACGGGCCTTCAGGCGCTTTCGGGCATCGATGTCGGGGGAACCGTGCGATTTACGGCGGACTTCCGTTCCGTTGTCTATCGAGACCCTGGAACAGGGTTCCTGAGTTTCCTGTACCAATTGACTAATACGGGCGGGGGTACGGCGGATTCGATCGGGCGCATCACGACGATCGATTTCGGTACGCCTACGGTTACGGACGTCGGATTTTGTTCGGCGTGCGCCGACCTGCTTGCCGGTGTGGTGACCTATGTCGACCCGGACTTTGTCAGCCGTTCCGGCGGCTCGGGAAGCGTAATTGAATTTGCCTACTCGGTCGGCGGGGCGCATTTGGCTCCGTTGGAGAGTTCGAGCGTGCTGATTATTAACACAATGTCCACCCTGTATGCGCCGGGCAGCACGTCGGTACAGGACGGCGGCACTGTGAACGCCAACTCGTTTCAACCGGTGGACGCGGCGGTGCCAGAGCCATCGACGATGGGGCTTGCGCTGCTGGGCATTGCCGGACTTCTCGCCCTTCACCGCCGCCGCAGCGCGAGCGGGCGCAGGTAGCCAACCTCCGGTTGGACAACCCAAAGTAACAACTCTCACTACCTTAAAGCCCCGCTTCCTCCGCGGGGCTTCTTTTTGTTGTGTGCGGGTTTTGTTGGTGCGGCAGGTTTTTTTGGTGCGGCGGGTGGAGAGTTACGCCCAGAGGCGTTCGTAGCTGTCGATGTCGCCGTGGGAGAGGATGAGTTGCCAGAGTTGCTGGGTGCGGGCGCGGAAGGAGCCGGCGGAGGTGAGTAAGTAGTAAGTCCACGGGCGGTAGAAGCGGTCGCCGTACTGAGTGCGCAGGTGGGGCCATGCGGCGTGGAAGTTATCGTGCCACGCCATGAGAGTGCGGTCGTAGCCGGGGCCGAAGTTATGCCAGTCCTCCATGACGAGTAAGTTCTCCATGGCGCGGCCGAGTTAGGCGATGGAGGGGAGCATTCCGTTGGGAAAGATGTACTGTTCGAGCCAGGGATCGGTGTGGGTGTAGGAGGCGTTGCCACCGATGGTGTGGAGGAGGAAGAGACCGCGGGGGGCGAGTTGATTGGCAGCGAGTTCGCAGAAGCCGATGGAAACGAGGCGATCGAAGACGCCGGGTTCGGAGCGGGCTTCGCGGTAATCCTTAACTTCGAAGCGGACGGGGAGGTTGTGGCAGAACTGCATGGCAAAGGCTACCTGTTCGCGGGAGATGTTGTAGCTGACGACGCGGCAGCCGTATTGCTGGCGCGACCGTTGTATGGAATCGCCGGTGGCCGAAGCGGCGGGGGACTAGGCGGCGAGGCGTTTGAGTTCGCCGACGATTGCGGAGAGTTTTCGGGCGACCGGGCTACCGCGTTCGGCGAAGATGCGGGCGACTTCGGTGTAATACCAGAGCGTTTCCTCTTTTTTTGGCTTGAAGCGTTGGAAGACAGCGAGGCCGATGGCGGGGTCGAGGAGGTCGTCGAGGATGGCGCGGGCGTTATAGAGTTTGTCGCAGGCGGAGATGAGGAGCGCATCGGCGGGGGCGTGGACGAGATGCGCGAGGTAGGCTTCCTTGCGCTGCTTCCAGGGCCCTTTGTCGCCGGATGCATCGGGAACGCCGTCGGTGCAGGCCTCGACGAGCGAGAGGACGCGGGGGCCGAACTGTTCGCGAATGGGAGCGGAGTATTGCGGGCCGCCGTCTTCGAGCACATCGTGGAGCAGCGCGGCGATGGCCTGTTCCTCGTCGCCGCCGAATTCGAGGACGAGCGAGGCGACGCCGAGGGGGTGCGCGATGTAGGGAATGTTGGAGCCTTTGCGGAGTTGGGTGGCGTGGGCCTGTGCGGCGAGGGTGACGGCGGCGGAGAATTTTTCGGTGAGCATGGGTGGAGGCTCCTAACGGTGCGGCCGGTGACGAGTTCGATGGTATCGCAGTGCGGGCGGCCGACATTGTGATTTCGCAAAATTGCGAACATACTAATATTGCCTGCCGCGACGAAAGTCGTCTTGGACAGTAGCGAAGACGGGTCGTGTCCCTTTCTGGAGTGGTTCGATAAGTTGCCTTCGAAGGTGCAGGACAAGTGCTTTGTGCGAATAGAGCGGTTGCGTCAGATGGGGCATGAATTGCGGCGGCCGGAGGCGGACCTACTGCGCGATGGAATCTACGAACTTCGCGCCAGCTTGAGCGGGATGCAGTTCCGGATTCTTTACTTCTTTCATGGGACGAAGGCAGCCGTGGTTTCGCAGGGGTTGGTGAAAGAACGAGCCGTGCCGCCGAGAGAAATTGAGAGGGCGCTGGTGCGGAAGAAGCGATTCGAATCGGATCCGCACCGGCACACTTACGAGGAGGACTGAATATGGCACAGCGAACGAGAGTGACAAGCGACGCGGTGGAGATTCTTCATCGGCGCTACTACGCGGGCAAGCCGGCCCGGTTGAAGAGGCTTGAGGATGCACAGGCGAACGATGGGATTGCGAGAAAGATTCGCGAACTGCGGATGGCGGCGGGATTGACGCAGACGGAACTGGCGAAGGTGGTGGGCACGACGGCGTCGGTGATCTCGCGACTGGAGGATGCCGAGTACGAGGGGCATTCGTTGTCGATGTTGCGGAAGGTGGCGGGGGCCATGAATCAGCGCATCGAGGTGCGGTTCGTTCCGGTGCGGCGGCCGGCGTAATATTTACTCCGCGCGCAGAGCATCCACGGGGTCGATTCGCGAGGCGCGGAAGGCGGGGAGGAGCGAAGCAGCCAGGGCGGCGATAGCGAGGATGGCGCAGGCTCCGGCGAGGGCGGGGGCGTCGTGGGAGTCTTTGATGCCGAGCATGGGGCCGTAGCGCTTCAGGAGCAGGAGCGTGGTGGCGGTGCCGATGGCGAGGCCGAGGGCGATGAGGCGGGCGCCTCGGATGAGGACCAGCCGCAGGATGTCGCCGGAGTTGGCGCCGACGGCCATGCGCATGCCGAATTCGCGGACCTGCAGGGTGACGAATTGGGATAAGAGACCGAATACTCCGATTACGGCGAGGGTGAGTCCGAGGGTGGCGAAGATGGCGATTAACCAGAGCTGAAAGCGGCGGTTGGAGAGCAGGAAGCGGTCCAGCTGTTCATCGAGGGTGCGGACCTCATCGACGAACTGGGAGCCATCGATGGCGTAGACCTGAGCCTTGATCTGTTGGGCGAGGCGCATGGGCGGTCCGGCGGTGTGGACGACGAAGATGCCGGCGAGGGCGGCGTGGGTGTAGGGGACGTAGACCTCGGGGCGGGATTGAAAGTTGTTGTCGTCGTCGATCATGGCGTCTTCGACGGTGCCGGTGATTTCGAAAGTGTCGTTTGCGACCTTGAACGGGGCGTCGCGGAAGCGGGGGATGCGGACGGTTTTGCCGATGGGGGATTGGCCGGGGAAGTATTGCGCGGCGAAGGTTTCGTTGACGAGCATAACGTGGCGGCGGGAGGAGATGTCGGCGGATTCGAAGGCGCGGCCGGTGCGGAGCGCGATGCCGAGGGTCTTGAGGTAGCCGGCGTTGACCTGGTGGACGTTGACGGGGCGGTCGGGCAGGGGCGTCTGGCCGGGGATTTCTACGGGGAGGTTCCAGGAGTAGAAGGGGTGGAGTCCGGCGTTGTTGCCGACGCTGAGGACGCCGGGGAGGGCGGCGATGCGGTCGTTGAGTTGGGCGAGGAACGCATTGCGGGATTCGATGGTCTGATAGCGGGCCGAGCCGAACATGGGGACGCGCATGGTGAGGCGGTTTTCGGTTTCGATGGCGGCGGGAGCGGAGTAGGCCTGAAGGAGGTTGCGGAGGAAGATGCCTGCGCCGGAGAGGAGCACGATGGCGAGCGAGAGTTCGGTGACGACGAGGGCGCCGCGGAGCCAGCGTGCCTGGGCCGAACCGGAGGAACCGCGTCCGCTTTCGAGGAGCGATTGGGCGATGCCGCGGCCGGAGGCGTGGAGGGCGGGGGCGAGTCCGAAGACGAGGGCGGTGAGGAGGGAGACGGCGACGCTGAAGGCGAGGACGGTAGTGTTGAGGGTGATTTCGGCTTCGTCGGGGATGACGTTGGGCGGGGCGATGTTGAGGATGAACTTGATGGCGAGCCAGGAGAGCACGATGCCGAGGAGGCCGCCCGTGATACCGAGGAGGAGGCTTTCGGTGAGGAGTTGGCGGAAGAGGCGCGAGCGGGGTGCGCCGAGGGCGTTGCGGACGGCGAATTCGCGCTGGCGGGCGGTGGCGCGTACGAGGAGGAGGCTGGAGACGTTGGCGCAGGATATTAGGAGTAACAAACCCGCTGCTCCGAACATGATCCAGAGGACGTCGCGGATGTCGCTGGGGAAGGTTTCTATGAAGGAGATGACCTGGGCGCGCCAGGTTTGGGGGAAGCGGGTGGGGTTGGCCTGGGCGAGGTCGGCGAAGATGGGCGTGAGGGCGGCATTGATTTCGGCGTCGGTGGTGCCGGGACGGCGGCGGGCGGCGGCGTGGACGAACTGGACACCTTCGAGGTTGGATTCGCGCGTGTAGTCGAGGGGGAGATAAACGTCTGCGCCGCGGAACATGAAGCGCGGGGGCATGACGCCGACGATGGTGCGGGGGCGGTCGTTGAGGATAAGGGTGCGGCCGAGGATGTTGGGGTCGCTGCCGAATTGGCGGACCCAGAAGCGGTAGCCGAGGACGGCGAGGGTTTCGGGGTTGGGGTCGTGAGTGGTGACGGTGCGGCCGAGGAGGGCCGGGACGCCCATGGTGTCGAAGGCGCCGTTGGAGAGGTGATTGCCGCGGAGGCGGAGGGGTTCGCCGTTGGAGATCCAAAGGACGTCGGAGATGGTGGAGCCGGCGATGCCGTCAAAGATGGTGGCACGGCGGGAGAGTTCGGCGAAGTCGGCAACGTTGTATTGAGTGGAGGGGCCGTTGCGGGCGGGGTCGCGGATGCCGATGGAGACGAGGTTGTCGATGTCGCGGTAGGGGAAGGGATTGAGGACGACGCCGTGGATGACCGAGTACATGGCGGTGGCGGCCATGATGCCGAAGGCCAGGGAGGCGATGGCGGTGGCGGAGTAGAGGCGGTGGCGGAGGAGTTCGCGGAGGCCGAAGCGGAGGTCGTGGAGGGACATCAGGGATAGGGTAGCGGAGGGGGAGAGGGATGGGAAGGGGGCGACGGATGGCGGAGGGCTTGTGGGCCGGTGCGCTCGAGAGGCCAAAACAATTGGGCCGCAGATGGACGCAGGTTCACGCAGAAAGATTAGCCAGGTTGATGCGTTTCGTCGCGGCTCATTCGCTTGGTGGCGTTGGCGCCAGGAGTACGCTGGATGGCCTTCCACTTTTCGTAGGGGCGCCCGAATTCGGTGCCTGGGCGCGTGTGATCTTCGAGCAGGCGGCCGACGAGTTTAGAGACGGAAATGGATTTTTCGGCGGCCTTCAGGAGCAGCCGCTCGGCGACTTCTTCACTGACGGCGACCGTGAAATTTTCCATCAGGAAATCAGCGTGCGCGAGGGCACGAATAATTGCACACGGGGGCCCTGTAAGCACTCCGCGTTACACAATGGGCTCGCTGCAGGCTTGGAATCGATTCAAGCGGCATCATCGAAAGACTCACAGGCCGCGAGTGAGTTGATCGTAGGTGGCGTGGGTGCCGATCCAGATCCAGGTGATCGTGTCCGATTCCACCATTCCGAGAACGCGATGATGCTCACCGACTCTTGCCGTATGGAGGGTGCTGCTGTCTTGCATTTTGCGAAAGCGAAGCGAAGGGTGGCTTGGGTACTGTTTTCAGAGGCGGGAGCGAATGGAAGAGCTTCCAGAATCGCCGTGAGGCGATCGATTTCATTCGCTAGGAGGCCATTCTTTTGTGAGCCCCAAGAGCGCTTCCTGGCGGGCTTCGTCGATCAGGAAATCGAGGCGTCCGCTGGATGCGTCGCGCTCCATTTGTTCATTCCAGAGTTGTTCTTCGCGCTCGCGCATCCAGGCCAGGATCTTGCGAAACTCCTCGGGAGGAAGCTGTCCGATGGCCTGCTCTATCTCTTCGACGCGGCTCATAGCTGAAGTCTAACATCCACTCTGATGATGCGGATTCCGGCTAGAATTCATCCATGCGAGTTCTTTTGTTGCTGCTGGCGGCGGTATCCGCTTGGGCCGAGGTCCGCGTATTGATCGTGGATGGTGTGAACAATCACGATTGGGCGGCGG
>JBDTVQ010000053.1:0-24021 GCA_040007195.1 Acidobacteriota bacterium
GATCGTCGAGCAGGAAATCGATGCGCGCGATGCCTTCGCCCCCGATGGCCTGGAAGGCTGCAACGGCCAGGCGTTTGGCGTCCGCCGACTGCGCGTCGGAGATGGGAGCGGGGATCGTGCGATTGAGCGAAGCCATGCCCGTACCGCCCATGGCCATCTTCGCGCCCGCGGCTTTGCCTGCCCGGAAACCCGGCATTTTGCCGCCGGCCAACTTGCCGCTCTTGCCGCCGGAACCATACTTCGATTCGAAGCTCAACAGGTCGCCCTTGTAGTGCGGCATTTCACAGACGGACGCTTCGTAAGGCGGGCCGATGACCGAGCAGTTTATCTCCCGGAAGTTCACCAGCGCGGGCTCCACCAGCACACGGTCATCAAGCACGAGCGCGGTATCGACGGCTTCCCGCAGGCCTTGCGAATCGAGACAGCGTTTGACGCCGATGCTCGAGCCCAGGCTGCACGGCTTTACGATTACGGGATAGGGGAACGCCGCTTCGACACGCTTTAGAAATTCCAGCGGATCGCGTGTCCATTGCTCCCGCGAAGCCCATGCGCAATCGAGCACCGGAATGCCGGCCGTGCGGCACACGCTTTTGGATTGGATCTTGTCCATGCCCAGGGCGGCGGCAAGTACGCCGCATCCGACATAGGGAACGTCGGCCATTTCAAAGACGCCCTGCAACGTGCCATCTTCGCCGAAACTGCCATGCAGGACGGGAAAGAACACGTCGGCCCATAGTTCGGGATCGCGCTTGAAGAAGCCGCGCTTGGCGTAGGGGTGAAGCACCAGCATGCGCGCCGTGCGGTCAGGCGACAGTGCGACGCGGTACACGCCGCTCATATCGTCGAATCGAGCGGATGGATCGCGAAAGGCAGACAATTCCCGCAGAGGCCGTCCGGCATACCAGGCGCCGTCCTTGGCCACGTATACCGGCAAAACTTTATATCCGGCGACTTCGAGCGCGTCCATCGCCTGGGATGCCGAGATGATGGAGACTTCGTGTTCAACTGACCGGCCGCCAAACAGGACGGCGACATTCTGATGGGGCATAAGTAGGGATGCAAGGAGTATTCAGCGCGCGAGCAACGCGCCAACCCTTCATCTTACGATACCGCACAGCAGACAGCGCTCTCTTCGTATATACTTCCTCAAACGCCTGCAAACGTTTGCGGGCAGTTGGGTTAATTGCTGCCGCTAGGAACGGCCCAGGGGAGGTTTGCCATGTCTCGCAAAATTACAGGCGCCGGGGTTTCGCTCGCCTGCCTGCTTTCTTTGTTCCTGATGGTGCGCACCGCGCACGCACAGGTTCTCTACGGTTCCCTCACGGGAAATGTAAGCGACCCGTCCGGCGCCGCCATTCCTGGCGTGAAAGTGGAAGCACTGAACACTAGTACCGGTGTGTCGCGTGTGGCCACGACAGACAACAGCGGCTCGTACTCGTTTAACGACCTGCAGCCGGGCATTTTCAAAATCACTTACACGGCAGCTTCGTTCCGCACCGTGGTGCAGGAGAACGTTCAGATCACGACGAACAACCTGCGCCGGCTCGACATGCAACTCGCTGTCGCGCAGGTGAGTGAAGCGATCACGGTATCCGGCACGGCCGTCGCGCTGCAAACGGACCGCGCCGATGTGAACGTGCAGATCCAGCAGGCGCAGATCGCCAACCTGCCGTTCACCGGCAATTCCGGCCGCAACTGGCAGGCGCTGTATAAGATCGTCCCTGGCTTCTCTCCGCCCGCCGAACTTCACTCCGACGCCGGTAACCCGCAGCGCGCGCTCGGCGCTAATGTGAACGGTGCTTCCTATTCGAACAACAACACGCGCCTGGATGGTGCAACGGTTTCCTACCCGTGGTTGCCGCACATTGTTGCCTATGTACCTCCGGTGGATGCTGTCGAAGCCGTCAATGTGGTGACGAACTCGATGGATGCCGAACAGGGAATGGCAGGCGGATCGTCGATAAACGTTGCCATCAAATCGGGCACCAACGACTATCACGGGTCCACGCACTGGTTCCACACGAATTCCGTGATGCGCGCGCGCAACTTCTTCAACGTCACCAACGGCATTCCGAAGAACATACTGAACCAGGGCGGATACACCTTTGGCGGCCCGATCAAGAAGAACAAACTATTCTTCTTCACCGATTGGGAACACACTGTGCGCCGCGAATTCCGCCAGGCGTTTCGAACCGTTCCCACCGCAGGACTACGCGGTGGGGACTTCAGCTTCCTCCCGACTCCGGTCATTTACGATCCGCGCACCGGCAGCGCCGACGGCACAGGCCGCCAGCTCTTCCCCGGCCAGCTGATTCCCACCTCCCGAATCGACTCGGCCTCGGCAAAAATGAACGCGCTCATTCCCACGCCGAATCTCTCCCAGGTTCCCGGCACCAACAACTACAACGCTACGGGAAGCTATGAATTCAATCGTGACAATTTTGACTTCAAGGTGAACTACAATCCTTCGGAGAAGTCTTCGATCTTTGCTCGCTACAGCATCTCGCCGAGCCAGATTTTCGATCCGCCTTCGCTTGGACCCGCAGGCGGCGATGCACTTGCCGGCGGCCAGCCGGGCAACGCTCCCGGCCGCATCCAATCAACGTCGGTTGGTGGCACCTACACGGTCAGCCCACGCATTCTAGTGGACGCGCTCATCGGATACACGCGCCTGCGCCTCGGTGCGCAAAACGTGGACATCGACAAGAATTACGGTCTCGACGATCTGCAGATTCCCGGTACAAATGGCTCCGACCATTTGCAAGGCGGCTATCCGCGCTTCAACATCTCGAACTTTTCGGCAATCGGAAATCCCAATGTTTCGAACCCCTTCCTCTTCCGGGACAACCAGTACATCGCCAACGCCAATCTCAGCTATATCCACGGAGCGCACACGTTCCGGTTTGGCGGAGAATACACCCGGTACGACATCAATCACTTTCAACCTCAGGCGGCTTTCGGTCCTCGCGGCGGCTTCAATCTCACCGGCGGTGTGACCGCGCTTCGTGGCGGATCCGCGCCGAGCACGTACAACGGTTATGCCGACTTCCTGCTGGGGTTGCCGAATGCCATGGGCAAGGACGTCCAGTACATCAACCCCTCGGCAGTTCGCATGCCCGGCTGGGGCTTCTATGCGCGCGATCAGTGGCAGGTGAACCGCAAACTGACGCTGAATATAGGAGCGCGATTCGAGCGCTACCCCTTTGCCCGCCGCGATCATCGCGGTGGCGAACGCTACGATCCCAATACCGATCTTGTGCTGATTGGCGGCCTGGGCAACACACCCACAGATACGGGTGTTAAGGTGCCAAGGTTGCAGGTCGGTCCTCGCCTTGGCATCGCCTATCGTGCCACCGAAAAGACAGTGATCCGCTTGGGCTACGGCATCTCAATCGATCCGGACACAAACCGCTATATGCGCGATTCCTACCCGGCCACCGTGTCGTCGCAGTTCAACGCGCCGAGCACATTTGAGGCGGCGGGTTCGTTCCGTACTGGCATTCCAGCCGTGGTGGTGCCCGATTTGAACACCGGCGCGATCGCCATTCCCAAGACCGTTGGAACCGTGACGTGGCCCGAGAGCTACGACCGCGGCTACTTTCAAAGTTTCAACTTTTCCATCCAGCGCGACATCGGCGCGGGCTTCAATCTCACCAGCGCGTACGTGGGCACGCGCGGAATCCGCCAGACAGCTCGCGTGTCGCTGAACTACTCCTATCCGGGGCAGGGAACCGGCGTTGGCCGTGTGCTGGGCCAAAAGTGGGGAAGAACGGCTGATGTGACCATGTATAGACCGTTCAATACAACCAACTACAACGGATTCCAGAATCAATTGAAGCGCCAGCTTGGGAAGAATGGGACGTTGGGCGTGGTCTACACATGGTCGAAGTCGCTTTCGTTTGCCGACAATAACGATTCCGGTTTGACCTGGAACATTCCCGAAATGTGGGACCGCAACCGCTCTGTTGCGAGCTTCGACCGCACGCACAACTTCCAGATGTATGGCGTCTATTCGCTGCCGTTCGGCAAGGGACAGAAGTATGCCACCGACGGCATAGCCGGGAAGGTCATCGGCAACTGGCAGTTGAACGCCCTTTTCAGCAAGTACACCGGCACGCCTTTCAACGTCGCTTCCGCGGGCACAAGTTTGAATGCCGCCAATGGAACTCAGACGGCCGATCAGGTAAAGCAGGATGTTCAGATTCTTGGCGGAGTGGGCCGGGGCTCTTCCTATTTCGATCCAAGCGCTTTCGCACCGGTCACCGCCGTTCGATTTGGCAACACGGGCCGCAATATCGTCCGCGGGCCGGGCGTTACAAATCTAGACGCCAGCATCTTCCGCGACTTCGGCCTCACCGAACGTTTCAAGCTCCAGTTCCGCGCTGAGGCGTTCAACGTATCGAACACGCCGGCGTTCAACAACCCCGGCGCTACCGTAACCTCGGCCACTCGCAATGCCGCAGGAGAAATCACGGCGCTTGGCGGCTACACCGAAATCACGACCGCGGCAGCCACCGAGCGGCAGTTCCGTTTTGCGCTGAAACTTATGTTCTGAGCAGGCGCAGCAGAAGGCGGTCCGGGGGACATGGCAGTTTCCCCGGGCCGTTTTTTGTACGACAGGGGCGCGGCGGTATACTCCATAGATCGACGGACCGACATCCGTCTTTCCTGGAGGAAACTTGCATCGTATTGGCTCGCTCATCCTGACGGCGATTTTCGCCACGCTGGCAAACGCGCAACCCGTGATCAGCGGCTTGCAGAACAACTACAGCTACCTACTGCCTGGGACGCCTAACTATGCTTTTGCACAGGGCGGCATCTTTGTACTTTATGGTTCGGGCCTCGCTCCGGCCGGATTACTTTCGGGCGGCTTCAACCCCACGCTCAACAAGAATCTCGGCGGCGTATCGATCAAGATCACCGTCAGCGGCACGACGACGGAAGCTATCCCGTATTACGTTTCGCCGGGCCAGATCTCGGCCATCCTTCCATCGGCCACGCCTGTTGGAACTGGCACCATTGCGGTCACCTACAACGGCGCGACCAGCGCTGGATTTCCGATTCAGGTGGTGCAAGGGGCGTTCGGCATCATGACGATGAGCGGCAATGGCCTCGGCCAAGCCGTTGTGATGGACGCCGGCTATAACTATCTGACGCCGACGAATGCAGCCAAGGAAGGGCAGACGGTCATCTTCTGGGGAACGGGCCAAGGTGCGGATCCGAATAACGAGACACAGATCATCGGCGCGCCGCAGAACCTCGGCTCGCTGCCGTTTCAGTTCTACATCGGGAACAAACTGGCCGAGGTTGCCTATCATGGGCGTTCGCAGTACCCGGGCCTCGACCAGATTGTTGTGAAAGTACCGCAGGGCGTGAACGGCTGCTACGTGTCGGCCTATGTGAAAACCGGCAACTACATCAGCAACTTCACGACGATTCCGGTGGCCACCGGTTCCGGCTGCGGCGAATTCTTCGCGACTCCGGAAGAACTGGTGACCTATAACTCCAAGCCGAGCGTCGCGGCAGGCTGGTTGTATCTGGGTAAGTTCATTTCCTACATTCCGGCGATTACCATCGGCGGCACGACCGTACCGGCAAGCACCACGGTGACCAATGCCGCAAATGCCCAATTTCTTCGCTACAAGCCGTTCGACTATACAAACTATGGCGCCATCAGCCAGCCCTCTTACGGAAATTGCGTGACGACGGTTTTTGATTTGAAGAACCCATTCACCGCGCCGATCGTGCAGTATCTCGATCCAGGTTCGATGACGCTGACCTTGCCCGATGGCAGTGTACGGAACATGCCGAAGACACCGAATAGCTACGTGCTGAGTGGCGGAGGCGGTCAATTGCCGCTGTTCATTCCCGACTCAGGCGGCACCTTCACATTCAAGAACACAGGCGGTGCGGATGTCGGCGTGTTCAGCGCTCCCATCACGGTGGCGCCGGCCTTCAACTGGACGAACCGGACGAGCATCACCAACATCAGCCGCGCGCAGAGCCAGGACATCACCTGGGCCGGGGGTGAGGCTGACGGCTATGTGGTTGTCACAGGTTCGTCGACGAATCTGACGACAGTGTTCACGTCGTTCAGTTGCACCGAGCGCGCAAGCGTTGGGCGATTGACGATTCCGCGTGATGTGCTGGCGTCGATGGTGCCGAGTGGGCAAAGTCCGGGCGCGCCCATCCCTACGGGCCAGTTGATTGTGTACAACTACAAGCTGCCCGTGAAATTCACCGCGCCAGGAATCGACAACGGAAACATCAGCTACTACACGGGCGATACGGCGCTGGTGAACTACCAGTAGGGCGGCAGACTTACTAGGTGGGCGGCGCCCGCATAGAGCGGAAGCGCGCGAAGATGTCTGGCCCGGCCAGGCCGGCGACGAGCTGCAGCCAGGTCTCCAGAGAGAGTGGTGATGCGCGGAGGCAGCGCAGAGATTGGCGGATTCCCGCCACTCTTGCGCCCACAAGGAAGAAATAAGACGCCCGGACGCGAAGAAACCGCTCGAGCGTGCGGGGAGCGTGCTGGGCCAGGGCTTCGCCATGCCGGGCGAGTATCTGGTCCATCTCCTCGCCGCAATCGAGTCCCGCTCGCAGAGCGTAGGCGCGGGCGCGGCGCTGCCAACTGACGCGGTCCGGCGCGTCCGTATGGACCAGGCCGAGAATCTCGCTCGATGTGTAGGTGCGGAAGAGCCTGGGAAAGTCCATTTGGAAGAGAACGGCTCCAGCACACTTCCATTCGTGCCAGCGCAGGGTGTCGAACACCGAACGTCGAATGCATTGAAGAAAGTCGAAGTATGTCCTGTCTTCGAGGGCACGCAGGGCGGCGGCGTAGCCGGTATGTTCGCAGCGCATGGGCGGTGACGGCGATACGCCGCCATCATCCCGGCGGTACATGAAGGCAAAGCGGTCCGTTGCACTGCCAAGTTCGGCGATGAGGCTGGACATATAGGCGAGAGCACCGGGGAGCAGCTCATCGTCGCTATCGAGCATGACCACCCACTCGCCTTGAGCGGCCGACACGCCGCTGTTGCGCGCCGCAGCGTGACCCCGATTGTCTTCGTGGCGAATGAGTTTGATCCGCGGGTTGCCGAGCGACTCTATAAGGCAGGCGATGGGCCGCGTGGACCCGTCGTCGACCACGACGATTTCGAAATCCGCACCGTGTTGCGCAAGGCAACTTTGGATGGCACGCGCCAGCAGACGCTCGCGATTGTATGCAGGGATAACGATGCTGAATTCTGGCATCAGGCGGCGGTCCACCGGTTACTGTAGAAAAGATTTAAGAGGTGTATGGCGGGTTTGCGCAGGGGCGCGATGGCGAGCGCGTCAGAGAGGAGCGGGTACCCAATGCCGTGCCGGAAGCACCGCTTCCAGTCGAGACTGCGTTTTTGCCAGGAAAAATGCAGCTGCTTCCGTGAGAGTAACAGGGTCTTGTTCGGATTGAGCGTGAGTCCGGACGTTGCAAGTGCTTCAGATAGTATCGACTGCGCGTGGCGCGCCTCGTGTTCGCCGCGGCAGAAGATTCGGAAATCGTCTTGGAGGCGCAGAAAGGTAATGCCATCGGCG
The DNA here is from genome assembly GCA_040007195.1 of Acidobacteriota bacterium. Classification (GTDB taxonomy): domain Bacteria; phylum Acidobacteriota; class Terriglobia; order Bryobacterales; family Bryobacteraceae; genus JAFLBB01. The sequence goes on from JBDTVQ010000053.1 coordinate 7,576, forward strand.
CGAAGGCGATCGTCGACATCCTTCATGTAGAGCTTGATGAGCACACGGAAGCCCGCAGTGAGCGGAAGTCCGCGGCAGCCGGCGGCATGCCAGGTCTGATGCATTGCCTTGAGGACCCGAATGGAGTCTGCACATGCCTGGGCGTCTTCGAGTTGGGCGAACATTAAACCGGAGTCCATGCTTTCGATGCAGCGGGACACGTCTGCGAAGAGGATGTGGGTGAATCCCGCCTTGAGATGGCGGAACGTTTCCGATTCCAAGCGCGACCAGTAGTGCATCATCGTGCTATGGAAGCCAAACGATCCGGCGGAGAGCTCGGTGACGAGCGGCGGACCTATGTCCGAAGCCTCCGTGAATGGGGATAGACTGCGGATCACGGCCAGACAGCAGGAAGCGACGCACGAGGTATGCAGTAAGAGATCGGCCGCGCTGCCGGGCAGATACCAACGCCTGTTCGCGGAGCCAAGATGCAATGGATGGGAAAACTTGCCGATTGTGGCATTGGCGGGATGTACAACCCGGTGCAATAGGCCAGGGCCGAAAAGGTCGCCTATGTATGGCGCGTCGGCATAGAGCCGGACGCTTATGGGGTGGAGCGCGGCCTCCGCGACGATGCCGACGCTCCATGCCGCACCGTGCTCACTGGAAGACGTCGCCCGATCTTCTCCGCGACGGGGCATGACTGTTGATTGTAGTGCGAACGGAGGGCCCGCAGGAAACTGCTCGTCCGTTGCCGGGTACTGGGAAGCTGGCCGTTAGAAAAAAAGAGCCACGCCGGGCGCGGCCCCGTGCGCTTTGAACCGCCGATCCTTAGTCGCCGTGCGCCGGCGAGGCAATGGCCTCCGTACGCTTGCCGCGGGTGACGAAAGCGCGGGCGTCTTCGACTAGCGAATAGCCGACCGGAACTACCAGCAGCGTCAGAATCAGGCAGAGCGACTGACCGCCGATAATCGTCACGGCGATGGCCGAGCGTTGCGAAGCGCCCACACCCATGCCGATGGCAGTTGGGACCAAGCCGGCAATAATGGAAAGCGTTGTCATCAAAATCGGCCGCAGCCGGACTCGATTCGCTTCCATGATTGCTTTCCTTAGCGGGAAGCCTTCGTTGCGCAGGTGGTTCATGTAGTCGATTTGAAGAATGCCGTTTTTCTTCACGATGCCGAGAAGGAGCAAGACACCGAGCGCGCTAAACAGATTGAGCGTACGGCCAGTGGCGATCAGGCTGAGCAGCGCGAACGGAATGGAAAGCGGAAGCGTGGCCAGAATGATGAACGGGTGTACCAGACTCTCAAACTGCGCGGCCAACACCATGTACATAAAGATCGATGCGAGGCCGATCGCCATCAGCATGTTCTGCGTTGTTTCTTCGAGCACCTTGACCTGTCCGCTGAAAGCGGTCTGATAACCAGGGGGCATGCCAACCCGTTCGACGGCAGCCGTGGCGGCGGCGGCGCCTTCGCCGAGCGAGTGGCCCTTGGCGATGTTGCCGTACAGACCCACGGAAAACTGGCGTGCATAACGGTCGATACGGGATGGCCCAAGGCCGCGTTGCAGCGTGGCGACCGAATCGAGCCGGATCAAACCGAGCTTGCCTGATGGAATCAACAGGCGGCTGACCACGTTGGGATCGTCGCGCTGGCCTGGCATCAGGCGCATGGTGACTGGATATTGCTCGGAGTCCTCTTTAAAAGTTGAGATCTCGTCTTCGCCCGACATGAGCAGCCGGACGGCGCCGGCGATGTCGGCCACGCGAACACCAAGGTCGCTGGCGAGCTGGCGGTCGATGGTTACCTGAATCTCGGGGTTGTTCAGGTTGAGGTTGGCCTTGAGGTCGGTGAGCGAAGGCTCTTTCTGCATTTCGAGTAGAGCATTCTTGGAGAGGACGACCAATTTTTTGATGTCCGGTCCGAGGATTTGCATGCGAATGGGCGAGAATGTATCGCGTCCACCTAAGACATTGGGAAAGTTGATTCGCGGGCGGAAGGGAGCGTATTCTTTGATGGCCTCCCGAACCTGCTGGCCGATCGTCTCGATCGAGCCGCGCTCTTCCGGCGAGGAAAGCAACACGGTGGAGTACGACATCGTGACGCGGTCCATCATCTGCGAGGTGCCTGGGACCGTCAGAAGCACTCCGGGAATTTTGTCCACCTTCCTGAGCATCTCGGTTGTGATCTGTTCATTGAGTTCGAGCGAACTGCCTTCCGGTAGTTCCAAGAAGAGACCGAGTTCGGACTGGTCCTCTTGTGGCATCCAGTCGCGGCCAATGTGCTGGTTCAGGTAGAACGTCGATGCGAAGGTCAGGCAGCAGACACCGACAATCACCCAACGATGATTGAGCGACCAATTCAGAACACCGAGGTAGAGGCGCTCCATCCAGTTAGGCTGCATCAAGTGATGCGGCTTGTGCTCGCCGCCTTTGCGCTTGAGCAGGCGCGCCGCAAGCGACGGCGTAACCGTAAACGCAACCAGCATGGAGACCATGATTGAGACGGCCATCGTCCAGCCGAACTGGTTGAGGAACCGCCTGGCATAACCGGACATGAAGGCGATGGGGACAAAGATGATGACCAGCGAGATCGTCGTCGCGACGACAGCGAGAGCGATTTCATTGGTCGCTTGGATGGCCGCTTCCTTGGGTGGAAGATCCTTCTCTTCCAGGAAGCGCACGATGTTTTCCAGCACGATGATGGCGTCGTCAATGACGATGCCGACGGCGAGCGTCAGGCCGAGCAGCGTCATCGAATTGAGCGTGAAGTCCATCAGGCGGAGCACTGTAAAAGTGGTGATGATCGAGGTCGGAATGGCCAGCGCGCTGATCAGAACCGTGCGCCAGTCGCGGATAAAGAGAAAAACGATGAAGGAGGCGAGCAGCGAACCGAGCACGAGGTGCTCTTCCAGGGCCTTGACCGAGGCGCGAATATAGGTCGCCTGCTCCTTGATGACCTCGGTTTTCACGCCGGACGGCAGCTGTTGCTTTACCCGGGCGAGCTTCGCGAGAACCCCGTCGACGACATTCACTGCGTTGGTGCCGGTTTGGCGCTGGACACCCATGGTCACGGCCGGTTGGTTGCGTAGGTAGGCGAACGTGCGCTTTTCGGCCATGCCGTCTTCGGCGTAACCGATATCCTTAAGCCGGATGTTCGAGCCGTTGACGTTCTTAATGATGATGTCGTTGAACTCGTTCACCGACGTGACGCGCCCCATTGTGCGCACGCCCACTTCTTGTGGGCCATTGACCATGCGGCCGCCGGGAGTCTCCACGTTCTCGCTGCGCACGGAACGCTCGACGTCCTGCGCGGTGAGGTTGTAGGCGTTCAGCTTGTTGATGTCGAGAAAAAGGTTGATCTGCCGGTTGCGCGCGCCACCGATATCGATGGCGGCGACGCCATCCACTGTCTCGAGGGACCGGCGGACTTGCTTGTCGGCGATCTCGGTCAGTTCACGGACGGAGCGGTTCCCATAAACGGCCACGGTGATGACCGGGTCGCGGTCCAATTCGGCTTTTTGGACCACGGGAGGCTGGATGTTCGGGGGCAGTTGGCGCATGGCACCCGACACCTTTTCCCGTACGTCTTCAACCGCCGAACTGATGTCGCGCTCGAGGACGAATTCGATTTCGACGCTGGAGGAGCCTTCGCTGACACGACCCCGGATTTCCGAGATGCCGCTGACACTTGAAACAGCTTCCTCAATGGGGAGGGTCACCTGGGAAACCATCTCCTCGGGGCTGGCGCCCGGGAGTCGTAGACGGACGTTGATTGTGGCGGGATCCGATTGAGGGAAGAGATCGACCCCTAAGCCCATGAAACTGAAAACGCCCAGAACCACCATGAACATGATGAGCATGAAGGCGAAGACGGGCCGGTTGACACAAATTTCGCTTAGGCGCAAAGGGATCTCCTCACGGAAAGTATAGATGGTTTCCGAGGGGGGTGAGGTTACCCTGCCGGGCGGAAGCGGACCGGCCTGAGGCCGGGCCTATATGGATTTACGCCCGGCTGCCCACAAGTGTCGATAGTTGGCCGACGATGTCCCGCATAGCGACCGACTGCGCACTCAGCTCCTGCGCCGCCGCGGCACACTCTTCGCAGTTAGCCGCGGAGTTCTGTGTAACCTGTTGCATCGCAAGGGTTGCTGCGGTGATCTGCTCGAGGCCGCGCGACTGTTCGTCACTCCCGCCGCTGACCTGTTCGACGAGCGATTTGGTCTGAGCGGTTTGGCTGGTAATGGTGCGGATGATCGAACTAACCTCGGTCACTTTTACCTTCCCATCCTTAGACTTAGTGATAGATTCCTCGATTAAAGATGAGGTATCGCGAGCGGCTTGGGCACTTCGCTGAGCGAGGCTGCGCACCTCGTCGGCGACAACGGCGAATCCCATCCCGGCCTCTCCGGCCCGGGCCGCTTCCACCGCGGCATTCAACGCCAGAATGTTCGTTTGGAAGGCGATTTCATCAATTACCTGGATGATCTTCGAGATCTTCTCGCTCTGGCCGTTGATGTCGTTCATGGCAACGATCATTGAGTCGAGCGAGCGGTTGGCGTCGACGAACTTCGCCTCCGATTGGAGAACCGACGCCGCGGCAGCGCGCGCACTATCCCGATTGCGCGTAGCCATCGAATTGACCTGTTCGGTTGCGGCCGACGTCTCCTCCAGCGATGCCGATTGTTCGGATGCACTCTGCGCCATAGACTGAGACGATGCGGCCACCTCTTGAGCGGCGCTCGACACCTGGCCGGCGGCCTGAGAGAGCGCGACAATTCCAGACTTGAGGGTGGAATTTACCGACTGGATGATCCAAATCGTGGCTCCGATCATGCCTAGCAGAGAGAACGCGCCGGTGACGTGGGCAATGAGCTTGCTGTGACCGATATCCTGAACCGCACTTTCTTGGGCCTTCACCAGCAGTTGTTCGATCTGGTCGTCCAACTCACCCATCGTGCCTTCCAATTCGTCGAACTTGGCAAGGTAGGCGGGCAACTTTGCGCGCGCGGCGTCAGGGCTACCGGCGGCCGTTGAAACGATTTCCGCGGTCATTCGTGCGTAGTCGTCCAGACCGGGTTTGATCTGTTCGATCGAGGAGCGGATCGCCGGGGGCAGCGCCAGGTCTAAGTTCGCCCGGAACGACCGGTTCAAAATGGACGTGTGTTCGGTGACGTCTTTATCGACGGTTTGGCGCGCTTCCGTGGTGGCCGCCAGGAGCGCGGCGAAAACGTCTGCCCGCAGGGCATCGTGCATCATGTCGGCGGCCATTTGCTGGCGAAGGGCAATGCCGGAAACGGCGACGACGCTTTTTTGCGGATCGGCACGCTCCAGCGCCCAGAAAAACAGGCCGGTCATGGCGATCAGCGGCAGTATCCCCGCGCCGCTCAACAGCAGCAACTTGTGTTTAACAGAAAGATTCATAGTCGGATTTCCCAGAGTTCAAATACACTGCAGCCCTTATCGGCCGAACAGGTGCGAAGGTTGGCGGATTGCCAGGCCAAAGCCGAAGAACCAGTCGGGCCCTGAGGCGGTGAGGCGACGCCCTGCCCGCACGTCCACCTGGGCGTTGGCGCCCAGACCATGGGTCACCCCGGAATTTGCGATCCAGGCTTGGGAGCCCTCTTCGTCCCACGGCGTGAAGCCGAAGACTTCCCAATAGCCGCCAAATCCGGCGGGTAGGGAATGGGCAACGCTCCAGCTGTAGCTCTCTTGTACGAGGCGGCCACCGGGAGTGGAGAGCGACGCTGCATTCACATTGCCGGCGATGGAAAAGCCTGCCGGCAGCCCCTTCGAATATGCAACCTTGATTGAAGGATCGTAGCCAAGGCTGGAGAAATTACGACTGCCGGTGGGCAGGCTGAGCGCGGGAATCAGCGAGAAGCTGGGGAGGAAACGGCTTTCGCCGCGAACGCTGATCTTGGCGCCAAAGTCGACGTCGAAAAAGCCGCGAGCCCGGCTGTTCCGCAACGCGCGTTCAACCACCAGGCCATCGCCCGAGAACCGCAGTTCAAATCGCTTGCCGATTCCCGTACGGACGAGTAATTCGGGCCCTGAAAAGTGGACGGCACGGGACTCATGATCGAGCGTCATTCCGTATTCGAATTGAAATACGCCACTTCCCACGACCTCGCTCGATTCGGTGAAGTCGGGCCGGTCGGTAATCAACTCACCCAGCGCCCCGGCGGGCGATTCGGCGGGCGATTGCGCGAAGGCAGGCGCAACAACGAAAACGAGCGTAGTTAGGGTGCGGGCGGTCTTCGACCACGTGTATTCCATTTGATTCCTTTGAATTTGTTTTGTCGGGTGGGACCCAGTTTTGACCCTTATCGGACCTGCGGGCTTGAGACGGGCCTTAGATCGGCGAACGTTTTGGACGGGTTGGGCATGAGAAAATATCTGATCGTGAGCAAGGTTTCTTATCTTTTCCCCGGTCAGGGGTCCCAGTATGCCGGCATGGGGAAATCGCTGGCGGAGGCACACGCGGAAGCGCGCAATGTATTTGCCGAGGCTGATGAGGCCCTCGGGTTTTCGTTGTCAACGCTCTGCTTTGATGGGCCCGAGGAGGAGTTGAAGAAGACCGAGAACACGCAGCCGGCGATTCTCACGGCGAGTGTGGCGGCTTGGCGGGTGATGCGCGCCCAAGGCGGCATGCCCGACTTCGTCGCCGGGCACAGCCTGGGTGAGTATTCGGCTATCGTCGCCGCGGGCGGATTGGCGTTTGCCGATGCCGTACGGCTGGTGCGCAAGCGCGGCCAGTTCATGCAACAGGCGGTACCTCAAGGCGTGGGGGCAATGGCGGCGCTTTTGAAGCTGCCGGAGGGAAAGCTCGACGGAATACTCGCCGAGGCTGCCCAAGGTGAAGTGGTGAGCGCCGCAAATTTGAACTCGCCTGATCAGATCGTGATCGCCGGACATGCCGGCGCCGTCGCTCGCGCAATGGAGTTGGCCAAGGCGGCGGGCGCCAAACGGGCCGTGCCTCTGCCTGTGAGCGCGCCATTCCATTGCGCGCTGATGAAACCCGCGCAGGAGCGGATGAAGGTGGAACTCGATGCCGTCGACTTTCACGATCTCGACGTGCCGCTCGTCAATAACTGGCAGGCGCGGGTGGTCCGTTCGGCGGCGGAAGCGCGCCTGGGCCTGCTCGAACAAATTCCCAACCCGGTGCAATGGGTGGCGACGCTGCGGCTGCTGGCGGCAGAAGGCGTCGCGCGCGGGTACGAACTGGGTCCGGGCGCGGTGCTGAGTGGGCTAACGAAGCAGACCGAACCTGGTATCGAGATGGCCAAGCGGGGCGAAGCGAAGGACTTCGAGTAGTCGGGAATAACGCGGTTTCCCGCCGGGAAACGACGGCCAGGTAGGTGTCCCATGCGGGGTGATTTCGCATCGGGTATCGCTCTGTTGGCTACGTGAGCGTGCGCGCAGGACGACCGCACCGCGATGTAAATTGCCGCGTGTGTTGTGCCAAATCGCGCGGCCGGATAACAATGACGTGTCCGACGAGGTGGATTTTTGGGTCAAGGGCTCGATGGTCACGGTGACAGGATCCGCGTCTCGCCCCACGTTGAAGGACTCCGCCGAATGGGTTACCCAGGCCGAACGCATCAAAATGGTGAGAGCCAGTTCGACGTGCTGCCGATTCGACCTTCGACGACGGCATCCGGCTGCGCGCTTACGGTCGTCCGGCGTCTGGCGCATCTCAATCCGAATCGCCGCGTGCCTTGACTGGGAACGATCGTCCAGCGCGCCGGCGGCATCACCAACGATCCGCAACTCGCGCCGCACCTAACCACATAGTTATGAAGAACGGCGAAGTCACTCCGCGCGGGCATGTCCCCAACGGGTCCGACAAGAACTTCGCGGGCCCTTTGGGCGAATGGAGTGTGAGGTGTGTTGGTGGTGAAAAACGAAATTGTCGTAGCGCTGGCGAGATGAAGAAGTTGAGGAATTGAGGGCGAACCGGGCGGCCCGCCCTCACACTGAAGACTAAAGCAGTTCCGAACCGGTAAAGAAGAAGGGAATTTCGACGGCGGCGGTCTCCGGCGCGTCACTTCCGTGGACGGCGTTTCGCTCGATGTCGGTGGCGAACCGCTTGCGTAGCGTGCCCGCTTCGGCCTTTTCAGGGTTGGTAGCGCCCATGAGCTTGCGCCAATCGGCAATGGCGTTTTCCTTCTCCAGAACCATCACTACAACGGGGCCTTCGGTCATGAAGGTGACCAGTCCGTTATAGAATGGCCGCTCTTTGTGGACGGCGTAAAAAGCCTGTGCCACGGCCGTGCTGAGCCGGGTTTTCTTGAATCCCACCAGCTTGAAGCCGGCTTCTTCGATCGCGGCCAGAATGGCTCCGGCGCTGCCGTTGGCTACCGCATCCGGCTTGATGATTCCAAACGTACGTTCCATATCACTCCAATAAATGAATTATTAAGACTTGAGTAACTTGGCGACCGATTCGCCGATGACTGCTGGGGATTCGCACACGACTATGCCCGCGGCCTTCATGGCGTCCATCTTGTCGCTGGCCTTGCCCGAACCGCCGGAAATAATCGCGCCGGCGTGGCCCATGCGTCGTCCGGGAGGCGCGGTCTGTCCGGCGATGAAACCGACTACTGGCTTCTTCACGTGCTCCTGGATGTAAGCCGCGGCGGTCTCTTCGGCGTTGCCGCCGATCTCGCCGATCATCACGATCACGTGTGTGTCGGGATCCTCGTTGAACAGCTTGATTGAGTCCAGGTGTGTCGTGCCGATGATAGGATCGCCGCCAATCCCAATGCAGGTTGACTGCCCGATGCCCAACGCCGACAACTGACCGACGGCTTCATAGGTCAATGTGCCCGAGCGCGAAACAACCCCGACGTTGCCCTTCTTGTGAATGTGGCCGGGCATGATGCCGATGCGGCATTCGTCAGGCGTGATAATGCCGGGGCAGTTCGGGCCGATCAGCCGGACCTTTTTCCCCGCGGCCGTGCGAGCCTCGATGATGGCTTTGACGGGAATCATGTCCCGCACGGGAATGCCTTCGGTGATGCACACGATCACTTCGATTCCGGCATCGACGGCCTCCAGAATGCCATCGGCGGCAAACGGCGGCGGTACGAAAATCACGGTCGCATTGGCGCCTGTGTCCTTCACTGCCTGCGCGACCGTATCAAACACCGGACGGTCTAAATGCGTTTGGCCGCCTTTTCCCGGCGTGACGCCGCCCACGACAGTCGTCCCGTAATTGATCGATTGCTGCGCGTGGAACGTACCTTGCGAGCCCGTGAAACCCTGTACCAGCAGGCGTGTGTTTTTGTTGACTAATACGCTCATCGTTGAACTCTCCTCGCCCGCTTACTTTGAACCAGCCACGGCCGCGACAACCTTCTCGGCGCCGTCTTTCATTCCCTCGGCGACGATGAAGTCCAGCCCGCTCTCTTTCAAGATGCGCTTGCCTTCCTGTACGTTCGTGCCTTCCATCCGAACCACGACCGGAACCTTAACCTGCAGCTCTCGCGCGGCATTGACAACGCCGGTGGCCAGGATGTCGCAGCGCAGAATGCCGCCAAAAATGTTGATGAACACGGCCTTCACGGCTTCGTCGCTGAGCAGGATGCGGAACGCGTTCTTGATTTGCTCTTCATTCGCGCCACCGCCGACATCGAGGAAGTTCGCCGGTTCGCCGCCCGCGTATTTGATGATGTCCATCGTCGCCATCGCGAGGCCCGCGCCGTTCACCATGCAGGCGATGTTGCCGTCGAGCTTGATGTAGTTCAGGCTGAATTTCGAGGCTTCGACTTCGAGCGGATCTTCTTCTGCCAGGTCGCGTAGGTCGATGAATTCCTTGTGGCGGAACATCGAGTTGTCGTCGAGATTAATCTTCGCGTCGAGCGCAAGCACGCGCCCGTCGGTGGTGAGCAGGAAGGGGTTGATTTCGGCGAGCGAAGCGTCAATCTCGTCGTACGCCTTGGACAGTTGCAGCATCGCCTTTACCGCGGCGTTGATGACGCTTGCGGGCAGGCCGATGCCGAAAGCCAGCTTGCGCGCCTGAAACGCACTCAGTCCGATGCCCGGCTCGATCGTTTCCTTGAGAATCTTCTCCGGCGTGTACGCGGCAACTTCTTCAATATCCATCCCGCCTTCACTCGAGGCCATGAACACATTGCGTCCCGTGGCGCGGTCAAGCGTGATCCCGAGATAGAACTCCTTCTCGATCGGCAGCGCTTCTTCGATCAGCAGCCGCTCCACATGCTGTCCCGCGGGGCCGGTCTGATGCGTCACCAGTTGCATGCCGAGAATGGCGCGAATGTGTTTGCCCGCGTCTTCGAGCGTCTTGGCGACTTTCACGCCGCCGCCCTTGCCGCGCCCACCGGCATGAACCTGAGCCTTGACGACGACAAAACCGCCCAGCTCTTTCGCCGCTGTCTCAGCTTCTTCAACTGTGAATGCGACCATGCCTTTGGGCACCGGCACGCCATATTGGGCCAGAATTGTTTTGGCTTGATACTCGTGGATTTTCATTCAGAATCCTCAAATGCTGCCACACGAATCCCCCCAGTGCCGCTTTCAAGTGTGGGGCGTGAAGGCTTGATTTTTCCGGCTGTGTTAGGATGCGGAGACAGTCGAAACTTCAATATAACATGCCCTTTCTCGACTACCTGCATCAGGCTGCCGACCGCCATTCGTTGTCCGCCGATCAGGCCGAGGACGCGCTTCATCTCATCCTCGCGGGTGAGGCCACGCTGCCCCAAGTTACGGCTTTGTTGACGGCGCTTCGCGTAAAAGGCGAGACGGCTGCCGAACTCACCGGTTTCGCGCGCGCCATGCGCAAGCATGCGCTGCCGATTCCCACCGAAAGCGTGCCACGTCCGCTCATCGACACCTGCGGGACGGGTGGCGACGGCCACGGCACGTTTAACATTTCCACCGTCACCGCTTTCGTCATTGCGGGTGCCGGCCTCTCTGTGGCCAAGCACGGCAACCGCAGCATCTCGTCGCGATGCGGCAGCGCCGATATTCTCGAAGCGCTCGGCGTCAATATTGCGTTGAGCGCAGAACAGATGGGCGAAGCCCTGCGCCAGTGCGGAATCGCATTTCTATATGCCCCGGCCGTTCATCCGTCGATGAAGTTTGTGCAGCCGGCACGGCTGGAATTGAAGATGCGCACGATATTCAACTTGCTCGGTCCCTTGACCAATCCCGCGCGCGCAGACATTCAATTGATCGGCGCGCCCTCCGCGCCTGCCGCCGAACTGATGGCCAACGCACTCACCCGCCTCCCCGTGCAACGCGCGCTCGTCGTTCACGGCACCGACGGCCTGGACGAGATCACAACCACAGGCCTCACCATCGCCTTCGAAGTGTGCCGCGGCGAAGTGCAGCAGCAATCTCTCATGCCGATGGAGTTCGGACTTCCGTTAGCATCGTTGGCCGATTTGGCGGGTGGAGACGCGCTGGACAACGCCACGATTGCCCGGGCAATCCTCGGCGGAGAACTCGGTCCGCAACGCGACATCGTCGTGGCCAACGCCGCCGCGGCAATCTACCTCGCCGGCCGGGCATTCTCCTATGGCGACGGAGCCGAACTTGCCTGTCAGTCCATCGATTCCGGCGCGGCCCTGGCTAAACTGAATGCGCTCACCGAGTTCACCCAAGCCGTTTCTGTCAGTCGATCGTAATCTTCGCCCGGTTCTTGGCCAGCCACTCGTCGAATGTCTGCAACTCGGGATTGAGCTCCCGCGAATACTCAAGGTCGCGCGCGAAGCAGAAGGCATCGGCGAAGTCGTGATTGAACTGGAACATGTTGCCCAGATCTTCCGCGCCGGGAAACCCGAATCCGCGATAAGCGTCGAAGGACGGCGAATAATAGCTGACCTCTTCGCCGAAGGCCTTCGTCAACGACTCGGCCATCTCGACGCCTGTCAGGTGTTGCCCGGCGACGCCGACCCGTTTGTTGATGAGCGAATCGCCCTTACGGAAGATCCCGTGCGCGCAGCGGCCGATGTCTTCGGAGGCGATCTGCGGAAACTTTGCATCGCCGATGGGAAGTGCGAAAACAAGCTTGCCATTGGTGCCGCGCTTCGGTCCCATCCCGAACGTGTAAAGGTTGTCCCAATAGAACGAGGTCAGAAGGTAGGTAGTCGGCACGTTCTCGAAGTAAATGTCCGATTCGCCTTTGGCGTCGAAGTGTGGCACCTTGTACTTGCCCATCAGCGTCGGCATCCGCGGATCGTCGAGCGCGATGAACTTGCGCGAGTCCTCGAGTGTGGACCACACTACGTGGTGAACATTCGCAGCCTTCGCCGCCCCGGCAATTGCGGCCGCTTGTTGATTCTCTTTTTCAGGCGAGAAATGGTCCCAGAAAAAGGTGACCCCATACACGCCATGTACGCCTTCAAAGGCGGCGCGGAGGCTGGACTCCTCATCGACATTGCAGGCAACCACCTCGGCTCCAAGTGCTGCTAACTCGCGGGCTTTCTCCGAGTCCACTTTTCGCGTCAGCGCGCGCGCTGTGAATTCACCGCTCGAATCGGCGCAGATGCTTTTCGCTAGCCCGCCACCCTGCGATCCTGTGGCGCCTAGAACGGCAATGATTTTCTTCGGCATAGCTCCAGTCTCCCTGCCCGGTGCCGCCAGCGCAAATGTGCCCCTCGAAATTATTCTTGACGTCCCGCCCTATCCAGTGTTAGTTTTCTAGCATTGTGCTGGAAAAATAGCATGAGTAATACGCCACCCATTCCATTGAGCCGGCGCGAACGGGAGATCATGGACGTTCTCTTCAAGCACGGCAGGGCTACCGCGGCCGAAGTGCAAGCGGGCATGCCTGACCCGCCGTCGTATTCCGCCGTACGCGCCATGCTGCGTACGCTCGAAGACAAGGGCCACATCCGCCACCAGGCCGACGGGCCCCGCTACGTCTATTCGCCGACCATTGCCAAGGACAAGGCCAAGCGGTCAGCCCTGCGCCACTTGGTTGAAACGTTCTTCGGCGGGTCGGTTGAGCTGGCCGTCGCCGCTCTGCTAGACGGCGACGCTCGAAAGCTGTCGGCCGACGAACTGGCACGCCTCGAAACCCTTGTGCGCAATGCCTCGCCTTCATCCCCAAAGGAGAAAAAGTAATGATCACCCTCGCCGTGCAATCCATATTGGTTCTGGGATTGGCCTTCGCCGCCGCCGCGTTGATTCACCGCCGGACGGCGTCGCTGCACCGCCTACTGTGGTTGACCGTGTTTGTGGCGCTTGCACTTCTCCCCGCTCTTGGACGCATTCCGCGATTCGTCGCGGTGGACGCTCCCGCCGTCGTGGCTCCGCTGGTGGTAAACGTGACCGATGCTGCCGCCGCGCCACGCGATTGGGTCTTTCTGATTTGGGCCGTTGGCTGCGCACTCTTTCTTCTCCGCATCGTGGCTGGACTCTCGGTGATCGCCTGGCGAACCGCGCAGGCTGTGCCATCGCCGTTCCAGGTGGCCGGCGGGCGCGTGCTCTTATCGCCGCACATCGACTCGCCCTTTACCTGGGGCGTGTTCCGGCACACGATACTTTTGCCTCTGAGCGCGGGCGAATGGCCGGATGAGCAGCTCCGCTCGACGCTCGTGCACGAGACGGTGCACGTTTCGCGGCGCGACGCTTCCTGGCGGCTGCTTTCCCAAATTGCGTGCGCCTTCTATTGGCCGAATCCGCTCGCCTGGCTGGCGGCCGGGCGACTTCATGTGGCGATGGAGCAATCATGCGACGATGCCGTCCTGGAAACGGGAATTGGCGCGCGCCGGTATGCCGGACACTTGCTGGACATCTCCCGTGCCGCCTCCCTCGGCGACGTTGCGGCGGGAACGGTTGCCATGGCGGGCGCCGCGCAGTTAGAGGCCAGGTTGCGTTCCATCCTCGACGAATCAAGGTTGCGCACTCCTACCTCACGCGCCGCATCGCTGGCCGCGGCGCTCGCCGTTCTCGCCGTGCTGGCACCGCTCGGGATCACGCGCTTGACGGCCCAAAATTCCGGAAAGGCCTCATTATCGGGGATCGTTACCGATGCCAGCGGCGGGCGTGTGCCAAAGGCGCTGGTGACTCTGGCCGAGGCAACCTCGGGCAGAGTGGAAGCCGCCTACTCGGCCGATGATGGGACATTTCGATTCACAGCCATCCCTGCCGGCAAATACACAGTTCAGGTCCGCAAAGCAGGCTTTGCACCGTTCGTGGAGCGAGAGCCGATCGATTTCAAGGAGGGCGCCGCGGCCAATATGGTCGCTCAACTTCGCGTCGGCCAAATTCAGGAAATGATCGAGGTAGCCGGTGAGCGCGTTGCGCCGAAACCGCAGGTTGCCGGCGAAGGCGCTCCCATGCGCATTCGCATTGGCGGCAATGTGCAGGCTGCCAAGTTGCTGAAGATGGTAAAGCCCGCCTATCCGGACGTAGCTAAGGCGCGAAACGCCGAAGGGCCGGTGCTCATGCGCGCGACAATCACCCGTGACGGCTCCGTCGAATCGCTCGACTTGTTGAACACGTCAGCGGATCCGGATTTGGCAGAAGCCGCAATGGCAGCCGTGCGCCAGTGGAAATACCAAACCACGCTGCTCAATGGCGAGCCGGTCGGGGTCGTCACGGAAATCACCGTGAACTTTACGCTCGGCAACTAGCCATTCCCCCGGCTATCCTGAAACGGTGACTGAAGGCCGTCCGGTACGCGAATCCTACTTCGAATATGCCGAGCTCGCGCTCCCCAACGACGCGAATCCGCTCGGTACGCTATTTGGCGGAAAGCTGATGCAATGGGTCGATCTGGCCGCGTCGATTTCGGCGGCTCGGCACGCACGGTGTGCCGTTGTCACCGCTTCGATCGACTCGTTGACGTTCTTACGGCCGGTGCGAATCGGGCAGTTGGTAATTCTCAGGTCGGCCGTCAACCGCGTCTTCCACACTTCAATGGAGATTGGAGTGAAGGTCTTCGTTGAGGACCTCGTCAGCGGCGACGTACAGCATGTAAGCTCCGCCTACCTCACGTTTGTTGCAATCTCACGCGACGGCTCGCGCGTGGCGCTCACACCCGTGGTTCCCGAAACTCCCGACGAGCAGCGGCGTTTTCAGCACGCTGATGAACGGCGACAGTATCGGCTGGCGCGGCGGCGAGCCTGATGGGAGTGAGGGCCTACTTCTCGTCCTTGTACATCATCCGGATGCCGGCTTTGTAAATCATCACGGCCGGTTCTTCATCCCGCGCGACGCGGATTGCATACTTGTCGTACCACTCGATTTTGCCGCGAATCTCTTCTCCACCCTTCAGCAACACCACCATCGGCGTCTTCTGCTGAATTTGCTTGGCGTAGTAGAAGTTTTCCGCGTTGGTGTGCTCGTTTGGGCCGGCCTTCGGTTTGTCGGCAGGTGGCTTACCAAGTTCTGGCGCGCCTTCGGCGGACCGCTTGAGCGGCGGCCGCAATGTCTTTCGCATCAATTCCATGACAGCGTTCCTCGATCCTAATTCCTCAATGAGCGGCGGGCGTAACGATAGCAGACAGCGCGCGTTCAATGTCGGCCATTTGCAAGGTTACGAGAGGCTTTTCCAGGTCTTCGCCGGTCTCGATCATGCGCCGCAGATGACTGCCTGCCACCTGCATGCAAATCAGATCGCTGAGCGGCACATCGGCTTTGGCCAGGACCTCCAGCATCAATGGGTGGGGGAGAGCGATCACCTTTTCATCGCTGTAGGTACCGTCGTTGACGACAAACTTGACGTCCACGGTATCAGCGTGCCGGATAGAAATTCCCGTCTGGAGCCAGACGAACAAAACTTTCCAGGCGCGGCCAAACGGATCTGGCCCCACCTCGAATTCGCGAAGATTGGAGAGCATTTCCCCTATTGTAGCGAAGGCGTGCGATTCGCCGCGCACCGCCTGAGGGCGCGTGCTTCAGCTGAGGTTCTTCTGAACCAGGCTGAGGAACTCCTGGCGGGTCTCACGGCCGCGCTTGAAGGCACCGCGCATGGCGCTGGTCGTCGTGGAACTGTTCTGCTTTTCCACGCCGCGCATCATCATGCAGAAGTGCCGTGCTTCGCAGATAACGCCCACTCCGCGCGGTTCGCAGATCTCCTCAATCGCGTCGGCCACTTCCTGCGTCAGCCGCTCCTGCACCTGCAGCCGCCGCGCGAAGACGTCGACGATTCGCGGAATCTTACTCAGGCCGATCACGCGGTTGTTGGGAAGATAGGCGACGTGCATCTTCCCGAAGAAGGGCAGCATGTGGTGTTCGCAAAGGCTATAGAACTCGATGTCTTTTACGATCACCATCTCATCGGTCTTCACATTGAACAGCGCGCCGTTGACGATCTCTTCGATGCTCTGATTTTGTCCGCTGAGCAGGAACCGGAGCGCTTTTTCACTGCGCTCGGGCGTGCGAAGCAGTCCCTCGCGCGTGGGATCTTCGCCCAGGTTCTTCAAAACGCTCTCCATGGCTTCGGCAATCGAGCCACGTTCGCGTTGGGGAGTCATGACTTTCAC
>JBDTVQ010000054.1:0-23996 GCA_040007195.1 Acidobacteriota bacterium
CGCGCGACGACGAGAAGAGCAACTGGTCCACTCCCTTCATCTGGACACATGACGGCCGCAGCGAGATCATCACCACCGGCACCGGCCGCGTGCGCTCCTACGACCTCGACGGCAAGCTGCTGTGGCAGTTCGGCGGCATGAGTTCGATTGTCATTCCCACTCCGTTCACGCGGCACGGCCTGCTGTACATCACCTCCGGCTACGTGGGCGATCAGGTGCGGCCCGTGTTTGCCGTGAAGCCCGGCGCGCGCGGCGACATCTCGCTCAAGCCCGGTGAAACGTCGAGCGAATTCATAGCCTGGCACCTACCACAAGGCGGCCCGTACAATCCCTCGCCGCTCGTCTATGGCGATCTCTACTACACGCTCTACGACCGCGGCTTTCTCACCTGCCACGACGCGCGCACGGGGAAACTCGTTTACGACAAAGTGCGCATCAGCGAAGGCACCGTGGCCTTCACCGCGAGCCCATGGGCCTATGACGGCAAACTGTTCGTGGCGAGCGAAGACGGCGACACGTACGTGATTCAGGCCGGGCCGGAGTACAAGCTGCTGGGCACAAATCCCATAAACGAGATGATTATGGCGACGCCTGCGCTTGCGAACGGCAGCGTTGTGATGCGCACGGCGACGCATCTGTACCGCATCGCCACCGCCCAGTAACGTGGGTGCCCGCACGCCTCCGGAACGTGAGCGTTCGCACGCCGAAAACCGGGCCGCCGCGCCTGCCTTGGTACGATAAAAAGACCGCTTCATGGCGCTTCGCTTCTTTAATACGCTCACACAACAGGTGGAAGACTTCTCGACGCAGGACGGGAAGACCGTCCGCATGTATACGTGCGGACCAACGGTCTATCACTACGTCCACATCGGGAATCTCCGCACGTTTACGTTTCAGGATCTGCTCCGCCGCTGGCTGCGCTATCGCGGCTACACGCTCAACCACGTGATGAACATCACCGACGTGGAAGACAAGATCATCCGCAACGCGATGCAGCAGGGCAAAAGCCTGCATGAATATACCGAGGTTTACGAGAAGGCCTTTCTCGAGGACGTCGATAAGCTGCGTCTCGAACGGCCGGAGCGGCTGGTGCGCGCCACCGAGCACATTCAAGAGATGCTCGAGGCCATCGCGACGCTCAAGGAAAACGGCTACACCTATGTGAGCGATGGCTCGGTGTACTATCGCATCGCGCAATTTCCCAACTACGGCAAGCTTGCCCGCCTCGATTTTTCCGGCATGAAATCGGGAGCACGCGTCGATGTCGACGAATACGACAAGGACGACGCCCGCGACTTTGTGCTGTGGAAGCAGCGCAAGGAAGGCGAGCCATGCTGGGAGAGCGATTTCGGTCCCGGCCGCCCCGGCTGGCATATTGAATGCTCCGTGATGGCGATGAAGTACCTGGGCGAAACGCTCGACATTCACGCGGGCGGCATCGACCTCACGTTTCCGCATCACGAGAATGAGATCGCGCAAAGCGAGGCGATCACCCACAAGACGTTCTCGCGTTTCTGGCTGCACGCCGAGCACCTGATGGTGGAAGGCCAGAAGATGTCAAAGTCGCTCGGCAACTTCTACACGCTGCGCGACCTGTTCGAAAAGGGTTGGGAACCCGACGTGATCCGCTACCTGCTCAGCTCGGCGCACTACCGCACGAAGCTGAACTTCACGATGGAGGGGTTGCGGTCGCATGGCAGTTCGCTCGAGCGGCTGCGCAACTTCAAGCTGCGTCTCGATACGGGCAAGTTCGCCGACGGCGTCAACGCGGAACTGAGCGAACGCACGGCCACGGCTCTGCGTGATTTCGAATCGTCGATGGATGACGACCTGAACACGGCGGGCGCGCAGGCGGCCATCTTCGAATTCATTCGCGACGCGAACTCGGCGATGGATGGCGGACAGTTTTTGGCCGGGAACCGCGAAGCCGCGCAGGTGCTGCTGGCCACGTTCGATTCCATCTTCGACATCCTGCGGCCGATTGAACGCGAAGGCGGGCTCTCGGACGAAGCGATCGACGCATTGGTGAACGAGCGCATTGCGGCGAAAAAATCGAAGAATTTCGGACGTTCCGACGAGATTCGCAACCTGCTGCAGGAGCAGGGCGTCATTTTGGAAGACACGCGTGAAGGCACGCGTTGGAAACGCAAATGAACATCCATACGAAAGCGGTCCACGCGGGCGACCGGAAGAAGCAACCCGCCGCAGTACCATCCACCACTCCCATCTACACGGCCACCAGCTTCTCTTATTCAGAAATGGCGGACCTCGACAAAGTGTTCGGCGAGGAGATGGACGGCTACTGCTACTCGCGTTACGACACGCCGACGGCTCGCGCGCTCGAAGAGCAGCTCACCGCGCTCGAAGAAGGCGCCGGTGCGCTGGTAACCTCATCCGGTATGTCGGCCGTGCAAGTCGCCTTGCAAGCCGCGCTTACCGACCGGCGGCGCTCCGTCGTTGCGGCCAGTGCGATCTACGGCGCGACTACCAACATGCTGACGAAGATGCTCGAGCCGATGGGCGTCGACGTCACCTTCGTGGACATCTGCGACGAAGACGCCGTGGCCAAGGCGATCGAAGAAGCGAAGCCGGGCTGCGTGTTGATGGAATCCATCTCGAATCCGCTGTTGCGCGTGGGTCCGATGGACCGCATCGCAGCGATGGCGAAGACGGCGGGCGCGGCGTTCGTCGTCGACAGCACGTTTGCCACGCCACTCTTGATGCAGCCTCTGCAATTGGGCGCGAACCTCGTCGTGCATAGCCTGACGAAATACCTCGCGGGCCACGGCGACGTACTGGGCGGGGTTGTCATTAGCGACGAAGCGCATCTGCCCATCCTGCGTCAGATCGGCAAGATCAGCGGTCCCGGGCTTGGACCGTTTGAATGCTATCTCACCATGCGCGGCGTGAAGACGTTTCCGTTGCGCATGGAACGCCAATGCGCGAACGCGTGCAAAGTGGCGCAGTGGCTGGCCTCGGCGCCCGGCGTCGATCGTGTCTACTATCCGGGCGACCCGAAGCATGCCGACGCCGAGACCATCGGCCGGTTGCTCAAAGGCAAGGCGCCCGGCGCGATGGTGAGCTTCGATTTGAAGGAATCCACGCAGGAGAGCGTGTTCCGCTTCATGGACCGCTTGAAGCTCATCGTGCGAGCCACCACGCTCGGCGACGTACACACGCTCGCGCTCTATCCGGCGATGAGCTCGCACCGCGACCTCGCGCCCAAGCAGCGCCAGCGCCAGGGTATCGGCGACGGCCTGATCCGCCTGTCGGTGGGTATCGAAGCGCCCGAAGACATCATTGCGGACTTAGAACAGGCGTTTTGATATACTCTAATTTCATGCCCCGGCACGCCCATCTCCACCATCACCATACCCATGGTGTGTAGCGACGGGCGCCTGCAGGGATTCCGAAATTCAATTGCGCAGACGAGCCCGCCGCATCCCGGCGGGCTTTTCGTTTCTACGCCACCGCGCCGGGCCACGTAGCCAGCGGACTCATCTCGAGAAGGATTGTATGGACCTAGATTTTACGAAGCTCGACGGCCTTGTCACCGCCGTCATTCAAGACCACGTGAGCGGCCGTGTCCTGATGGTCGGTTTCATGAACGAAGAAGCTTGGCGGCTGACCAAAGAAACCGGTTTCGCAACCTTCTATAGCCGCTCGCGCAAAAAGCTGTGGTTGAAGGGCGAGAGTTCGGGCCACCGGCTGGTGGTGAAGGAAATCCGCACGGATTGCGATCGCGACGCCGTGCTGCTCACGGTCGATGCGCAGGGTCCCGGCGTGTGCCACGAGGGCTATGAGAGCTGTTTCTTCCGTACGCTCGAGGGCGAGGAGTGGAAGGTGGTTGATCAGCAGACCTACGATCCGAATGCTGTGTACGGGGGTGCGAAATGAGCCAGAAGCTGAAGCTCGGCATTCCTAAGGGCAGCCTCGAAACGGCCACAGTCGATCTGTTCCGGCGCGCGGGGTTCAACATCACGACAAACTCGCGCAGCTACTTTCCTTCAATCGACGATCCTGAAATCGAGTGCATGCTGATTCGCGCGCAAGAGATGGCACGCTACGTCGACGACGGCATTCTCGACGCGGGGCTCACCGGCCTCGACTGGGTGGCGGAGAACGATGCCGATGTTCAGGTGGTGTGCGACCTGGTGTATTCGAAGCAGAGCTTCGGCAAGGTGCGATGGGTACTGGCCGTTCCCGAATCGTCTCCATTTCAAACGGTGAAGGATCTGGAAGGCAAGATTATCGCCACGGAACTGGTCGGCGCGACCAAGCGCTATCTGGCCAAGTTCGGCGTAACGGCGAAGGTTGAATTCAGCTGGGGCGCGACCGAAGTGAAGCCTCCCGTGCTGGCCGATGCCATTGTCGAGGTTACCGAAACGGGGTCGTCGTTGAAGGCGAACAAGCTGCGCATCATCGAAACACTATTCGAATCGAACACGCAGTTGATCGCCAACAAGACATCCTGGGACGACGCGTGGAAGCGGCGCAAGCTGGAAGACATCCGCATGCTGCTCGAAGGGGCGATGGGCGCGCTGGGGAAAGTGGGGCTGATGCTAAACGTGAAGAAGAGCGACCTCGCCAGCGTCCTCTCCGTGCTGCCCGCGTTGAAGAACCCGACGATTTCGCATCTGAGCGATGACGAGTGGCTTGCGGTAAATACAATCCTCGAAGAGGCGACCGTGCGCGCGATCATTCCGCGGCTCAAGGAAGCCGGAGCGCAGGGCATTGTCGAGTATCCGTTGAACAAGGTTGTGATGTAGCCATGTTGCGCATCGTCGATACGACTGCTGTTCCCAAGATGCTGGCGCGCCGGGCCGGGCGCATGAGTGAAGCCGAAGGGCTGGTACGGCCGATTCTGGAGGCCGTGCGCAAGAGCGGCGACAAGGCGCTGGTGGAGTACGCGAAGAAGTTCGACGGCCTCGATGCGAAAACTGTTGCGGTTCCCCAATCGGCGCTTGCTGCCGCCTACGCGGGACTCAGCAAGGAAATGCGCGCAGCCTTGCAGCAGGCATCGGCGAACATTCGCGCTTTTGCCAAGCTGCAGCTTCCCGTGGCGAAGAATGCAACACTTGCTCCGGGGTTGAAGGTAGGACAAGTGATTCGCCCGCTCGATGTAGTGGCGGCCTACATTCCCGGCGGACGCTATCCGCTTCCCTCGACGCTGATGATGACGGCGATTCCGGCGCAAGTGGCAGGCGTCGGAGTCGTCTGCGCTTGTTCGCCGCGGCCTGCTGAAGCGGTGATGGGCACGGCGGCGTACTTGAAAGTGAACCGGTTTTTCCGCATGGGGGGCGCGCACGCCATCGCGGCTTTTGCGTATGGCACGAAGACAGTGCCGCGCGCTGATCGCATTGTGGGTCCGGGCAACATCTACGTCGCCGCGGCGAAGAAGTTGCTTGCGGGCGAAGTGGGTATCGACTTTGTGGCGGGGCCGACGGAGATCCTGATCATCGCGCACGAGAAGGCAAGCGAGGCGAATCCGAAGTGGATTGCCGCCGACATGCTGGCGCAGGCCGAACACGATACCGACGCGAGCGCGGTGCTGCTGACAAAGTCGAAGCAGTTGGCGGCAGCGGTGGCGAAAGAAGTCGAGCGGCAGTTGGAGACGCTGCCCACGGCGGCCATCGCGCGCAAGGCGATCGAGCGCAATAGCGCCGTGATTTTGGTGTCGTCGCAGGACGAGGCGGTCGAGATTTCGAATCGCTTCGCACCGGAGCATTTGAGCATTCCCGACCGGTCGCTGCTGGCGGGCATCCGCCACGCAGGCAGCATTTTTATTGGCCCCGTGAGCACGGAAGCCGCAGGCGATTACGCCAGCGGCCCGAATCACGTGCTACCCACCAGCGGCGTCGCGCGCCTGCGCGGCGGACTCTCGACAGCCGACTACGTAAAGGTGATCAGCACGCAAGAGCTGAACATGGCCGCGTTGAAGCGCCTGGATAAGAGCATCACGACGCTCGCCCGCGCCGAAGGATTGGAAGCACACGCGCGCTCGGTGGAGGTGCGCACTCGTGGCTGAGCCCGGATCATTATCGCCACGGCCAGCAGTGGAGCGCATGGCGCCGTACTCACCGCCCACAGGCGGACGTCACGGAAAGCTGCGGCTCGACTTTAACGAAAACACAGTAGGCAGTTCGCCGCGCGTGATCGAGTTCCTGCAAAAGCAGTTGAGCGAATCGGGCTTGAGCGTCTATCCGGAATACGGCGAGACGAAGGCGGCGCTGGCAAACTTCTTTGGTGTCGATGCTAGTGAGTTTCTGCTCACCAATGGAACGGACGAGGCAATTCAGGTGCTGATCAACACCTTCGTCGATGACGGCCAGGAAGTGATCACGCTGCATCCCAGCTATGCGATGTACCGTTTCTATTCGGAACTGGCAGGCGCAAGGGTGACCGAGATCTCCTACCGCGAAGGCACGCTGGCGTTCCCGATGGAAGAGTTGCTGGCGGCGATCACGCCGGCGACGAAGGCCGTGCTGATTTCCAATCCGAACAATCCCACGGGCACGGGCATCGACCTACCCGACGTCGAGCGTATTCTTGAGCACGCGCCGAATGCCGCCGTCCTGATCGACGAGGCCTACTTCGAATTCTGTGGTGTGACGGCGCTTGGCCTGATCGCACGTTATCCAAACCTGTTCGTGAGCCGGACATTCTCAAAGGTGTACGGCATGGCGGCGATGCGGCTCGGCTGCCTGTTTTCGCAGAAGGCAAATTGCACTTGGATGCACAAGGCGCAGTCGCCGTATAGCGTGAATGCCGTGGCAGCGCTGGCGGCGCGGGCTGCCGTCGAGGACAAGGCCTATATACAGAATTTCGTCGATGAGGTGCTCGAAGCGCGCCAGGAAGCCTACGAAGCATTCGAGCGGTTGGGCATTCCCTACTACCGTAGCCGCGCGAACTTCGTGCTGTTTCGCGCGGGTGAACGCAGCGTGGCGATTCGCGACGCTCTGCGCGAGCGCGGCGTTCTGGTGCGCGACCGCAGCTATGAAATTGCCGGTTGCGTGCGCGTGACCATCGGTACGCTCGAACAGGTGCGGCGATTCTTTCAGGAACTGGAGAGCATCTGGTGAAGGACATGATCGTGTTTGACATGGACGGAGTGCTGGTGGAGGTCGGCGAAAGCTATCGCGAGACAATCTGCCAAACCGTCGCGCATTTCACCGGCAGAATGATCACGCGTGAGCTTGTGCAGGAGTACAAGAACGCGGGCGGCTGGAATAACGACTGGGCGTTGTCACAGAAGATCGCACGCGACCTGGGCACCGAGGTCGAGTTCGATACCGTGCGCGCCTACTTCGATTCCATCTTCTTTGGCACGATTACGGATGGTATCCCCGACGGGCTGATGAGCCGCGAGCGTTGGATTGCGAGCCCGGGCGTGCTCGAAGGGCTGAGCGAACGGTTTCAGTTCTCTGTATTCACCGGTCGTCTGCGGGACGAAGCGCAGCTCACGCTGAACCGCTTTGCGAAGCACTTGCAGTTTCAGCCGCTGGTGGGCGCCGACGACGTCACGCAGGGAAAGCCCCATCCCGAGGGGCTCGAAAAGATCGTGGCGTTACAACCGGATATTGAGTACTGGTACATCGGCGACACCGTCGACGACGCGCGCGCGTCTAAAGCAGCAGACGTTCCGTTCATCGGAATCGCCGCGCCGGGCGTTCCGTTTCGCGACGAACTCGTGCGATTGCTCGAAGCCGAAGACGCCGAGGTCATTCTGAACGACATCAACCAACTGCCGGAATTTCTAGCCAAATGAGAACCGCCACCGTTAAACGCATCACAAAAGAGACGCAGATCGAGGGCAAGCTCGCGATCGAAGGGAAGGGCCGCTACGAGGTCTCGACGGGCATCCGTTTCTTCGATCACATGCTGGAACTGTTCACCAAGCATGGCGGCTTCGACCTGACGCTGAAGGCTACGGGCGATCTCGACGTCGATCAGCACCACACGGTGGAAGACGTGGGCATCGCGCTCGGCGAGTTATTCAAGAAGGCCATCGGCGACAAGAAGGGCATCAACCGCGCGGGCTATTTCGTGATGACGATGGACGAGACGCTGGCCGTGGTTGCACTCGACCTTAGTGGGCGTCCGGCGCTGGTTTACAAGGACCTGGTGAAGGTGCGGCTGGTGGGCGACCTGCAGACCGAACTCGTGGAGGATTTCTTCCACGGCTTCATCAGCGCGGCGGCGGCAAACCTGCATGTGAAGGTGATGTACGGCCGTTCGAACCACCACAAGATTGAAGCGATATTCAAGTGCTTCGCGCGGGCGCTGCGGTTTGCCTGCTCGAAGGATGCACAGATGAAAGATCAACTGCCTTCGACGAAGGGGCTGCTTTAGGGTCCGCCATGAAGATCACGATTTTCGATTATGGAGCCGGCAATTTACGATCGGTTCAAAACACGCTGGCAAAGATTGGCGCGCCTTACACGCTGGTCGATGACGCCGCGGGATTGCTGCAAGCCGAGAAGATCATCCTGCCGGGCGTGGGGCACTTCGGCCAGATGCTGCGGGCGCTGGACGCCATGCGCGTGCGCGGAGCGATTTTGGAGCAGATTGAGAAGGGCGTACCGTTTCTCGGCATCTGCCTCGGGCTGCAGGCGATGTTCATGGGCAGCGAGGAAGAGCCCGATGTGAAGGGCCTCGGCATCTTTCCGCAAAGCGTGGCGCGCTTTGTCGGCGACATGCGCGTGCCGCACATGGGCTGGAACGATCTGGAGGCGAAGGCGGATTCGCGGCTATTGAAAGATGTCGGCGAGAAGCCGTACGTCTACTTCGCGCACAGCTACTACGCGCCGGTGAACGAAGCGACGGCGGCGACTTGCACCTACTCGGTGCCGTACACGGCGGTTCTCGAACGCGGCAATCTGTTCGGTGTGCAGTTCCATCCGGAGAAGAGCGGTCCGATGGGCTTGAAGATTGTGAAGAATTTCGTCGAGCTTTGAGAAAGAGATCTGTAAGAGAGACCCGATGTTAGCCAAACGGATTATTCCCTGCCTCGACGTGACGGCGGGACGTGTAGTGAAGGGCGTGAACTTCGTGAACCTGCGCGACGCGGGCGATCCCGTGGAGTTGGCGGAGCGCTACAACGAGCAGGGCGCCGACGAACTGGTCTTCCTCGATATCACGGCGTCGAGCGATGAACGGAACACGATGGCCGATGTCGTATTTCGTACGGCGCAGCGCGTGTTCATTCCGCTGACGGTGGGCGGCGGCATTCGCAGTATCAAAGACGCGCGGCGCATTCTGCTCGCCGGAGCGGACAAGGTGAGCGTCAATACGGCGGCAGTGCGCAGGCCGGAACTGATTACGGAACTGAGCAAGGAGTTTGGTGCGCAGGCGGTGGTGCTGGCGATCGATGCGCGTAAGCGGCCGGATGGTTCGGGATGGAATGTCTTCACCAAGGGCGGGCGCGTGGATGAAGGCATCGATGCTGTCGAGTGGGCGCAGCGCGGTGAGTCACTGGGCGCGGGCGAGATTCTGTTGACTTCGATGGATACCGACGGCGTGCAGACGGGCTTCGATTGCGCGATGACGAGCACGGTGTCGAAGGCAACGCGTATTCCGGTGATCGCATCGGGCGGCGCGGGCAAGCCGGAAGACTTCCTGGAAGTGATGACCACGGGCGAGGCGGATGCGGCACTTGCGGCATCGATCTTCCATTACGGCACGTACAAGGTGAGCGACTTGAAAGAATACCTGGGCGAGCGCGGCATCCCCGTGCGGAGCGGTTACTGAAGTGATAATTCCCTGCATTGATTTGATGGACGGCAAGGTGGTGCAGCTGGTCCAGGGCCGCGAGAAGGCGCTCGAAGGCGATACGCCAGACAAGATGCTGGAGCGTTTCCGCGCGTTCCCGGAGATTCAGGTGATCGACCTCGACGCGGCGATCGGTTCGGGATCGAACGACGAGCTCGTACGGTTTCTCGCCTCGCGCGCCGTGTGCAGAGTGGGCGGCGGCGTGCGGTCCGTGGAACGCGCGAAGGCGCTGGTGGAGCAGGGTGCAAAGCAGGTGATCATCGGCACGGCGGCATTCAAGGCAAACGGCGCGAATACGGAGTTCCTGGGCGCGGTGTCGGCTGCCGTTGGACGCGAGCGTGTGATGATCGCACTCGATTCCAAAGGTGGGCGCATCACGGTGAGGGGTTGGCGCGAGTCGACGAACCTGACGGCTGAGCAGGTGCTGAGCTCGCTTGAGCCGTATTGCGGCGGTTTCCTGTGCACGTACGTGGATAAGGAAGGCATGCTGCAGGGCACGGATCTCGATTGGTTCCGGCGATTGCGCGCGGCCACGGCGTTCGACATCACGGCAGCGGGCGGCATCACTACGTTGGAAGAGGTGAGCGCGTTACAAAAAATGCGCGTGCATGCCGCATTAGGTATGGCTATCTATACGGGCAGGCTGGATTTAGAGCAGCTGGCGCGCATGAATGGCTAGCGCAAGGACCTTTTCAAGACTTTTACATACATTCGCACAATAGCTTAACGTTTAGGGCCCATAGTGGGAGTCGGGGAGGAAGTAACCCGATGAACACGACGCTACAAGAGACGATACAGGGTGCGACGCAGAAACCCGACTTTCAATCGCTGATACCGGCGACGCCGGTTGGTTCGCAGAAGAGCGGCTGGCGGCGTAAGGCATTGACGGCCGTTGCGGGCTTGGCGGTGTTGGCTGTGGTGGGCGGCGCGGGATGGAAATTCCTCTCGAAGCCGGAAGCGCCGAGCTATACGGCGACGGCGGTGAAGCGCGCCGATTTGACGCGCACCATCAGCGCAACGGGCCATGTGCAGGCCGTGGTGATGGTACAGGTGGGCTCGCAGGTGTCGGGCACGATTTCCGAACTGCATGCCGACTTCAATGACCGCGTAACGAAGGGCCAAGTGATTGCACGGCTGGATCCGTCGCAGTTGCAAGCGCAGTTGACGCAGTCGCAGGCGAGTCTGGCGAGCGCGACCGCCGTGGTGCAGACGGCACAAAGCGGCGTGCAGGGCGCCGATGCGTCGGTGATGGCCTCACAGTCCAACGTGGACCGTGCGCAATCGGTAGTTGCCGATGCGCAGCGCACGTTTGACATGAACACGAACCTGGTGAAGGAAGGCGTGCTGGCCAAGAACAACCTCGATTCGTCGCGGGCGGCGATGGTGCAGGCGCAGGCGCAGTTGCAGCAGGCCATTGCGCAATTGAGCCAGGTGAAGATGCAGGCGTTGTCGGCGCGCTCGCAGTTGGAGCAGACCAAGGCGCAGCAGCAGCAGTCGAGGGCCGCGGTGGAAGTGGCCCAGGTGAACCTGGACCGTTCGGTGATCAAGGCTCCTATTGACGGCGTGGTGGTGGCTCGCAATATCGACGTCGGCCAGACGGTGGCCGCGAGTTTGCAGGCGCCGACGTTGTTCCTGATTGCGAACGATCTGACTCGCATGCAGGTGTTGGCCGATATCGATGAAGCCGACATCGGGCAGTTGAAGGACGGAGCCGATGTCGCGTTCACGGTGGATGCGTTCCCGAAGGACACGTTCCATGGGAAGGTTTCGCAGATCCGGTTGTCGCCGCAGGCGGTTCAGAACGTCGTGACCTACACGGCGGTGATCGATGTGGCGAATCCGGGCATGAAGCTGCTGCCCGGCATGACGGCCAACCTGAACGCCATCGTGGCGCAGAAGAAGGACGCTTTGTCGGTGCCGAACGCGGCGTTCCGGTTTAGGCCGGCGGACGTGGCAGCGGCGGGCACGCAGAAGGCTGCAGCGGGCACGCAGAAGGCGGGCGCGGCAAAGGGTTCGCGCGGCGGCCAGCGCACTGGATCGGGTCAGCGTGGAGCGACGGTATGGGTCGTCGCTGGAACCGAGTTGAAACCGGTTCGCGTGCAGACGGGCATGACCGATGGAATCTCGACTGAGATCACCGGCGGCGCGCTGAAGGAAGGCGATCAGGTCGCGGTTCCGGCGCAGCAGACTGGCGCAAAGGCGGCCAGCGCAGCGGCATCCTCTCCGTTCAGCGGAGCAGGTGGAGCTCGCGGCGGCATGAGAGGAGGGCCACGGTAATGACACGCCCACCCGTAATTGAACTGACAGGTATTCACAAGGTGTACGACTCGGGCGCGGTGAAGGTCCATGCGCTGCGCGATGTGTCGCTGACGGTAGAGCAAGGCGAGTTCGTGGCGATCATGGGTGCGTCCGGTTCAGGCAAGTCGAGCTTGATGAACCTGCTTGGCTGCCTGGACCGCCCGACCCAAGGGCTGTACAAGCTGGACGGCACCGACGTTTCGCAGTTGAGCAAGGACGAACGCGCCGAGGTGCGGAACCGGAAGATCGGATTCGTATTCCAGGGCTTCAACCTGCTGCGGCGGACGAGCGCGCTGGAGAACGTGGAACTGCCGCTGATCTACGCTGAGGTTCCGGCCGAGGAGCGGATGCTGCGGAGCCGCAGGGCGCTGGAGCTGGTGGGCCTGGCCGATAAGGCCGAGAGCCATCCGAACCAGTTGTCGGGCGGCCAGCAGCAGCGCGTGGCGGTGGCGCGGGCACTGGTGACGGGCCCGAGCCTGATCCTTGCCGATGAGCCGACGGGCAATCTGGACAGCCAGACGGCGGTGGAGATCATGGCCCTGTTTCAGAGGATGAACGAGGCGGGCATCACGATTGTGGTGGTGACGCACGAGCCGGACATTGCGCAGTATTGCCGGCGCATGGTGGTGGTGAAAGACGGTCGCATTCTTTTGGATCAGCCGGTGCGGAACCGCAAGAACGCGGCCGAGGAGATCGCGGCCGGACCAGTGGAACACGAGTTTGAGGAGGTGACGTCATGATCGGCCCCGTACTGAAGATCGCACTACGAGCATTGGCGCGGAACAAGGCGCGGTCTGCCTTGACGATGCTGGGCATCATCATCGGTGTCGGATCGGTGATCGCGATGGTCAGCCTTGGGCAGGGCGCGCAGCAGCAGGTGAAGCAGCAGATTTCGAGCATGGGCTCGAACCTGTTGATCGTGACCTCGGGCAGCAGGACGTCGGGCGGCGTGCGCGGCGGCGCGGGCACATCGAACCGATTGACGCCGGAAGACGCGGAAGCGATTCTGCGTGATACGACGACAGTGGCGGCGATCAGCCCGGGCGTGAGCTCGTCGGCGACGGTGGTGTTCGGGAACCAGAACTGGACGACGCGCGCGGAAGGCGTGGGCACGGACTACCTGCCGATTCGCGGGCGGGCGATGGCGGGCGGCGAGTTCTTCACGGACGCCGACATTCGTTCGGCGGCGCGCGTGGCCGTGATCGGGCAGACGATTGCGAACGAGCTGTTTGGCGGCGGCGATCCCGTGGGCCAGACGATCCGTGTGCGGAACCTGCCCTTCCGTGTGGTGGGGACGCTGGTGGCCAAGGGCCAGAGCTCGATGGGACAGGACCAGGACGACGTGCTGTTGCTGCCCTATACGACGGTGATGAAGAAGCTGCAGTCGACGACGTTCATCTCGACGATCTATGTGTCGGCGGTGAGCGAGCAGGCGACCGGGCAGGCGTCCGAGGAGATCGCGACGTTGATGCGGGGCAGGCACAACATCCGCGCCGGACAGGACGATGACTTCACGGTGCGCAACCTGACCGATATCGCTGAGGCGGCCGAGCAGAGCAGCGAAGTGATGACGATGCTGCTGGGCGGCATTGCGGCAGTGTCGCTGCTGGTGGGCGGCATCGGCATTATGAACATCATGCTGGTGTCGGTGACCGAGCGGACGCGCGAGATCGGCATCCGTATGGCCGTCGGCGCGAAGACGGCCCACGTGCAGAACCAGTTCCTGATCGAGTCGCTGATCCTGGGGCTGCTGGGCGGGCTGGGCGGCATCCTGATGGGCACGGCCGTGAGCTATGGCGTGTCGATCGGGTTTGGATGGCCGCAGTCGATTTCGCCGGTGGCGGTGGTGGGATCGGTGTTGTTCTCGATGGCGATCGGGATCTTCTTCGGGTACTATCCGGCGAAGAAGGCGGCGGCTCTGGATCCGATTGAGGCCCTTCGGTTTGAGTAATAGCGCGAAGAATGATTAGCCGCAGATGGACGCAGATTCACGCAGATGCCGGATTATTTAGGCGGGTTTGCGGGTGGTGACAGGAGCATTTGCCGCGTGAGCCTTTGGAAGGGGAACCCTTGTTCATCGGCCCCTTCCATGGCCACGCGGTAGCGCGGGTAGGGGGCGGTGAGGTCCGCGGGCGGGGGGCCTTCGAGGCTCATTAGGGTTTGGCCTTCGTCTCCGGTAAGGCGGTAGCGGGTTTCGGGTGTGGGCGGGGTGGGCGAGTAGTGGAGGGTGGATTTCGCTTCGACCACAATGGAGTAGAAGCCGTTGCCGCGGAGGTGAAGAGTCCATTCGCCGGGTTGCGGGCGGAGGATGCGGGCGATGCGGCCTCCCTTGATCTGGGCGCCTTCAGTCGCTTCGGCAGGGGGTTCAGTGCCCTGCCCTGTGAAGATGGCGATCTCTCCTTTGCAGGCGAGCATGACGCTGACGAGCAGGCTTTCGATGGTGGAGTCGACGGGGAAACGGAACTCGCGGGTTTCGTTGTAGAGGGAGCCGGTCGAACGGTAGACGGTGTCTGAGTGCGAGGGGCGCTGGATGTGGAGAAAGGTGGTCTTTTCGATCTCGCCGGGCGCGGCGAGGATGACTTGGCCACCGGTGGTTTCCGCGATGTCGACGTAGGAGCGGTCGGGGGACTTGCGGGAGACGCAGGGCCAGTCGTTGGCGGCCGGGAGGGTGGCGACGAGGGCGAGCAGGATGATTGTGAGGCGGCCCATATCTGTCTATCGGCAGAGACGGGTCGCCTTAAGAGGTTAGATGTACTTTTCCAGGCAGCGTTTGGCGGCTTGGACGCCTTCGAATTCGGTGAGGCGGTTGCCTTCGTATTCGATGCCGACCCAGTTGGAGTAGCCGGCGGCGGCGACGATTTTCATCATGCGGGCCATGTCGATGGTGGTCTCGTCGGCGGCGGGGGAGAAGTCGAAGCATTTCATGGAGACGCCTTTGGCGTAGGGCATCATCTTTTGGACGGCGTCGTACTTGTCGGTTTCCTTGGGGAAGTTGCCGAAGTCGGGGAGGGTGCCAAGGTTAGAAAGTCCAGCCTCTTTCATGAGCGCGACGACGACGCTTGCGTCCGATGAAATTCCGCCGTGGTTTTCGATGATGACGTTGATGTTGCGGGCTTTCGCATATTCGCAGAGGCGGGTGAAGCTTTCGGTGCAGTTGCCGAGGAAGGTATCGATTTCGGCGGGGGTGGCGGGCTGTTTCTGGCCGGGGTACATGTTGGTGCGGATGGAGTGGCCGCCGAGTTCGGCGACGATGTCGACCCACTTGCGGTGGTTGTCGGCGGCGCGGAGGCGTTCGGCCTTGTCGGTGGCGCCCATGTAGCCTTCGTCGTCGCACATGATGAGGACGCACTTGGTGCCGGTGTCGTTCATGTTGCGCTTGAGGCGGGTGACGTAGCCGCTGGTGGGAGCTTCCCACAGAGCATTTACGAATTCAAGACCTTCTATTCCGAATTGCTCGCGGGCGATGCGGGGGAATTCGAGATTGGTGATCATTTTGCCGCGTATGGCCTTGTGGACGGACCATTCGGCGAGCGAGATACGGAACTTGGGCGTGGATTGGGCCGGGGCCTGCGAGAGGGGCAGCAGCGCGGCGGCCGGCGCGGCGAAAAGATGGCGGCGAAGCATAGGATCTATGCTAGCGCGGCGGTGCCGCGTGGGTAGTCGCGCCAGGCAGGGTGCTGGGCGCGCGGCGCGTCAGGCGGCGAATTTGGGGTCGGGGATCAGGCGTTTGATGTCGGGGATTCCTTTGGCGCGTTTTTCGGGATCGGGCTGGCTGACGGTGCGTGGGGTGTGATCGGTGGGAGATAACATGCGGCCTCGGAGGAGGGGCGGGATGGGCTTGATGTGGGGATGTTCGCCGATGTAGAGGACGTGGTCGGCGAGCGGCGGGCAATCTTTTGTTTGGTCGGGGAAGCGTTCGAGAAGGTTGCGGCGCTGCTGGAGGTCCTTCAATTCCTTGAGGGCGATGGTGAGCTGGCGCTGTTCGCGGGCTTTGGCGCGGGAGAGGCGGTCCATGCGGGCGTCGTTGTAATCGACGGCGGCAAGGAGGGAATCGATGTTGCGCTGCAGAGATTCGTAGGTGATCTGCGCGGCGGCGATCTGGCGGACGAAGTAGAGTTCGAGATCGCCTTTGGCGTTGTACTGACGGGTCAGGCGCGCTACGGCGTCATCGACGGGATGAAGGGGTGCGAGTGATGCTTGCATAGGAATGAGGGAATACTTTGTTTCCCGCCTTGAGGATGGAACGGGAGAAAGCGGGAGCGGACCGGGAATGGCCGGAAGTGAATGAGAGAAAAGGGAAAAGAAATGTGGGTGGTGCGGTTACCGGGAAAGTTGGCTGAGGTCGAGATCCTGGTTGAGGGTGCGTCCTTCGTCGAGGGTGATGGTGCGGGCCTGGGCGGCGGCCATGGTTTCCTCGGTGACTTCGGAGATGTCGAAGGAGCTGAGGAAGAGGTAGTTGCCGGGGGCGAGGCCGGAGAAGCTGTAGTTGCCGTTGGTATCGGCGTAGGCCACGTGGAGGCCGTTCATGCGGCGGCGGGTGGGTTGTGTGGAGGGCAAGAGATAGACGGGGGCGGCGATGGCGGGTTGGCCGCTGAGGAGGACGCGGCCGGTGAGTTGGGCGGGTTGGGCGGAAAGGGTGATGACGGCGCGAACGTACCCGCCGTCGAGGTAGAGTTCGAACCAATCGGGATGAGCTTCGCGGGTGGATCGGCGGTAGCCGCCGAGTTCGGTCTTGATGTCGGAGACGTAGTGGCTGGCCGGTGGGAGGACGGCGATTTGCCAGAGGCCAGGCGGGAGGGAGGCGCGGGCGGCATCGACGGTGAGTTCGGGGCCGAAGCCGGCGACGTCGCGGCGGCGTACTGTGAGACCGATGTCACGGAGGGTAAGTCCGGCGGCGCCTTCGAGGCGGAGGGCGAGGTCGGGAAGCCCCAAGAGTGAGAGGCCGATTTCGCGGTTGTTATCGAGGACGAAGGATTGGAAGGCGGCGACGGGTTGGCGGTCGGATTGCCCTTCGGCGAGCACTTCGTATTCGCCGGGAGCCAGGTTTTCAAAGACGATGGGACCGATGTTGCAAAGTGCGATTGCCTGGCGGCGGCCCGTGTCGGAGGAGAGGGTGACCTGGGCGGCGCCGATGCAGGTTTGCACTTTGACGGTGAGCGTTGCAAGGCGACCGGAGACGGGCTGGATGTCGATGTCGGGGGTGTCGGCGTCGAGGTCGGCGAAGACGACGCGGGCGTCGCGGAGGAAAGTGCTCGTGTAGGGATGGTAGGTGGGCAGGAGGTTGAGGCCGTCTTCGAGGCGGGCGCCGCCGGTGCGAATGACGTGGCGGCCGGGGAGAAGGCCCGTGACGCGGTAGATGCCGCGGTCGTCAGAGGTGGCGGTGGAGACGAGGCGCATGAGAGGGCCGGAGGTGTAGGCGCTGACGGGGATGCCGGCGAGGCCGACGCCGTTCTCGTCGGTGACGCGGCCAGTGACGGCGCCGAGACGTTTGAGGCGGAGCTCGATGAATTGGGAGGCGTCGCGATCAAGGAGGATGGGGGCGCCGGAGCCGTTGTTGCGGCGCTGTCCGTAGCGGGCTTCGGCGAAGCCGGGGCGGGTGGCGCCGATTTGGTAGTAGCCGGCGGTGAGATCGCGGAAGACGAACTGGCCGCTGCGGGAGGCGATGACGGTGGTGGTGGACTTGAGTTGGTTGCCTTCGAGGCGGTAGAGCTGGACGCGGGCGCGGGCGCGGGCGAGGGGGCGGCTGGTCTGGTTTTCGAGGGCGACGCCGTGGAGGACGGCGGCGTGGGTGGAGGCGGTGAGGAAGATCAGGGCTGCGAGTGGCCTCGCTTGCTTCATGTTGGGGTTGACGCCTATGAGGTGCAGTGCGTGGAAGGGAAAACGGAAACTTGGCCACGGATGGACACAGATTCACACGGATGAAGAAGAAGCTGGGCTGGATTTAACGGGCCGGGAGCAGTTCGCGGAGGTCGTCGATCCAGAAGTCGGGTTGCCAGTGGGCCATGGCGGCCTGGTCGCCGACGAATCAAGCGGTCGTCGAAGTTCTCACCCGAGATTCTAGCTCCGTGGTTGGCGTTGGGCGACTTTGGACGTCAAAATGGTTGCCATGGCCGGCAGACGGACGCACACGCTTCCGAGATTCCTGCAAAACGGATTCGCGAGCAGCCGTAAGGGCGGCGAGGTCTATGTATGGATGTACCGAAAGGGGATTCCAGGCATTGAAGTCAACACCACGAAAGTCGGAGTTGAAAAGGACTTCTATGGAAAGCCTGACGAATCAGACCTGGATGATCGGATCACGAAACTCGAAACGGAGTTTTCGCAACTCGTGGATGAACTCCGCACGAGGCCGCTCAATGGGGAGCCTATCGATGATGAACGAATCCCGAGGTTCTTGGCCCACATCGCGATTCGCCAGAGATATGTGCCCGAGACCATTCAGGATGCTATGGCCACTGTATCTGCTCAACTCGGTTCTCACCTCCGGCAAGAGGAGAATGCCATCGAAATGCTAGCTCAAGAGTTGAGCCAAAGCCCGGAACGGCAAGAATATTTCAAGATGTTTTGGCGTGCATCAGGACTGACAGAGGATCAGATAGCCCTCAAACTCCGCTCGCCAGACGAGCACTGGAAGGAGATCGCGGCAGAAATTTATCCATTAATGAAATCCGGATTGGAGGAGGGGCTGGACAGAATGGCCAGCACTTTCGAAAACCCACCAGACGGAGCATTTAAGGCCGGATATGTAGAATCGTTGTCGCGGAATCTGCACGCGGAGGAGCGAGTGGAACACTATGGGAGATACCGGTGGTATGTCCTGAGTTCGAGCACACCTCTCCTTCTAGGCGACTGCGGCTGCGTGTTTGAAACGGCCGGGAAGAGGAGGTTCAGACCGATAGACGAAATGGAAGAAGGCTTTGTTGCCGCCTATCTCCCCATCGCTTCGACCAGATTGTTGGTCGGCTCCACGTCGAAACACGAGCCCATGATTGACGTCAAATTGGTCAATCGTGCAGTCGCGCGCTGCAGCCATAAGTTCTTCGTCAGTTCGACGCAACTGCCAACCGATTCACACCTCGTCAAGTCTCTGGGAGCCTGGGCAGGGGTCATGAACGAAAGAGAACTAGTCGAAGTGATGAACGACCTCAAGAGCAAGATCAAGGAGCACTAAGCTCAGCCGGGAGGAGTTCGCGGAGGTCGTCGATCCAGAAGTCGGGTTGCCAGGAGGCCATGGCGGCCTGGTCGCCGTAGCCGTAGCGGACGGCGCAGGTTTTGACTCCGGCGCGGCGGCCGGCTTCCATGTCGGGGGCGGCGTCGCCGATGAAGAGGCAGTCGGCGGGGGAGACGTTGAAGAGTTCGATCGATTTGAGGAGGACGTCGGGGGCGGGTTTGGAGGGGAAGCCGTCGGTGCCTTGGACGTGGTCGAAGTAGGGGAGCAGGCCGAAGAGTTCAAGGACGATGCGGGAGGTGGGGGTGCCTTTTGTGGTGGCGGTGGATTTGCGTCCGCCGAGTTGGGACAGCGTTTCGGGGACTCCGGGATAGAGTTTGGAAGCGCGGTGGCCGCGTTCGGGATAGATGCGGCGGTAGTGGGCGATCATCTCTTCGATCTGTTCAGGCGTGTAGGCCGGGAACAGTTCGACAAACATCGTGTGGAGGTGATGCCCGATGAAGCTCTGCAGGTAGGGCTGGGTAAGTTCGCGGTCGAGGGTGTGATGGGCGAGCACATCGCGGATGGCGCCTGTGATGTCAGGCGCCGAATCCACGAGAGTGCCGTCGATGTCGAACAGGTAGACGGGAAACGAGGGGACCAATGGAACGGGCAGCCTCGTTTACGCCGGGTGGGGGCTTTCGCCGCCATCGAGAATATTGGGCAGGCGCAAGCCGCCTTCGGGCTTCATGACCTGTTGCGAATCGCCTGAGGGCGGTTTCACTTTCGGGTTGGCCATGGGCGTGAGAGTGCGGCCGTCGATGAGCTGTTTCACTTCGGCGCCGTCGAGGATTTCGCGTTCGAGCAGGGCTTCGGCGATGCGGATGAGGGCTTCGCGATATTGCTCGATGATGCCGCGAGCGACGTTGTAGCCTTCGTCGACGAACTTGCGGACCTGCTCGTCGATTTTGAGGGCGGTCTCTTCGGAATAGTCGCGGTGCTGGGCGATTTCACGGCCGAGGAAGATCTGTTCTTCCTTCTTGCCGAAGCTCAGGGGACCGAGTTCGCTCATGCCCCACTCGCAGACCATTTTGCGAGCCATTTCGGTGGCGCGTTCGATGTCGTTACCGGCACCCGTGGTGGACTGGTCGAGGAACATCTCTTCGGCGATGCGGCCCGCCATGAGGATGGAGATCTGCGCCCTGAGGTAGTTGCGCGAGTAGCTGTGTTTGTCATCGAGCGGGAGCTGCATGGTGAGGCCGAGGGCCATGCCGCGCGGAATGATGGTGACCTTATGCAGCGGGTCGGCATGAGGAATCATGACGGCGACGAGCGCGTGGCCGGCTTCGTGATACGCCGTGGTTTTCTTCTCCTCGTCGGAGAGCATCATGGATTTGCGTTCGGCGCCCATGATGACCTTGTCCTTGGCCACTTCAAAGTCGTGCATGGTGACGACCTTGCGATTCTGGCGGGCGGCGATGAGGGCGGCCTCGTTGACGAGGTTGGCGAGATCGGCACCGGCGAAACCGGGCGTGCCGCGGGCGATTACCGAGAGGACCACGTCGTCGGCGAGCGGCGTTTTGCGGGTGTGGACGCGGAGGATGTGCTCGCGGCCATTGAGGTCGGGACGTGGGACGACGACGCGGCGGTCGAAGCGGCCGGGGCGCAGAAGAGCGGGGTCGAGCACGTCGGGGCGGTTGGTGGCGGCGACGAGGATGACGCCTTCGTTTGATTCGAAGCCATCCATTTCGACGAGCAGTTGATTGAGAGTCTGTTCGCGTTCGTCGTGACCGCCGCCGAGGCCAGCGCCGCGATGGCGGCCGACGGCGTCGATTTCATCGATGAAGACGATGCAGGGCGCGTTCTTCTTGCCTTGTTCGAAGAGGTCGCGGACGCGGCTGGCGCCGACGCCGACGAACATTTCGACGAAGTCCGAACCGGAGATGGAGAAGAAGGGCACGTTGGCTTCGCCGGCGATGGCGCGGGCGAGCAGGGTTTTGCCGGTTCCGGGGGGTCCGATGAGAAGGACGCCTTTGGGGATGCGGCCACCGAGCTTCTGGAACTTTTGCGGTTCCCGGAGGAACTCGATGATCTCCTGCAGCTCTTCTTTGGCCTCTTCGACGCCGGCGACGTCTTTAAAGGTGACCTTCTTCTGCTGCGAGCTGTGGAGGCGGGCGCGGCTCTTGCCGAAGCTGAGTGCTTTGTTTCCGCCCGACTGCATCTGGCGCATCATGAAAATCCAGAAGGCGATTAAGAGAATGAAGGGGATGGCGTTGACCAGGAGCGAGAGCCAGCTTCCGCTGGAGGCTTCTTTGAACTCCATGTTGACGTTGCGTTCGCGAAGGATCTTGTAGAGGTCCTGGTAGTCGCGCGGGACGACGGTGCGGAGCACCTTGGACTGGTCGTCGCGGAAGACACCTTTGAGGTCGGTACCGTTGATACTGACCTGCTTGACGCGCCCGGACTCAACCTCATTGAGGAACTGAGTGAAGGTAAGCGCCTCTTCGCGTTTGCCGCCTCCGGCCTGGATGACGGCCCAAACAAGGACACCGACACACACCAGGACAACCCAGAAGACCAGCGTTTTCACATTCGAATTCATGCATGCTCCCTGCCACCGGATAAGACCCGCGGCGGCTGATTGCGGATAGTCAAAACTTCCGCATACTTCTACAGACGGTCAAAGTTGGCGAACCGATTCATCGGCTTCACGATTCTTCCGATTGCGGCAGAAACGAGGCGGCCACCGACCGAGCCGCCGTTGGAGCGGCGGTGAACTCAGCGGCAGGACCGAACTGCCACGACCAGACAATGCGATCGTTCATCCATAAGATCGGCCAGTTCGACCTCTCCCAGGATGGGATTCGCGCTCTTTGAAACAACTCTTTTAGCTTTAGACGGCGGGCCGCGCCTCGAGGGCGGTAACCGTCGCCGGGCCTCCAACCGCGCACGAAGAGAGGCTGATCCAGGATTGCCGGATCTAAGCCACTCCCATCCGTATTATATACACGCAGATGCAATATAAACTCGCCCCCCGGGACGGGCCAGCGGCCGGGGCCGGGCAGGGTGGTTTGGGTGGGCGCGTGAGGCGGGCTGGGCTGGGCGATGCGAAGGCGGTCAAACGAGCGCTCGAGCAGGAGGCCCGGCAGCGTGGCGGAGGCGGATGGGGAAGCGAGAATCGCGAGCGCCTGTTCGATGTGGTCGAAGGTGAGCTCGGGGCCGGGATCACGGACAGCATTCATGGCGGCGCGGAGAAGACGGCGGCGGAGGGCGCTAGGGAGTTTGGCGATGGTTGGCGCGGTGGCGGTGAGTGAGCCCGCGGGGCCTTGTTGAAAATACTTGGCGAGCAGGCGACTGGTGAGGGATTCCCAGTAGCGCTCGTCTTCATAGGAAAGCTGAGCGAGGCGGGCGAGGGCTTCTTCGACGGCGGGATTGTAGTCGCGGGCGAGTGCGGGGAGGAGGGAATGGCGGAGGCGGCTGCGCTGGCGCGAGGTGTCGAGGTTTGTCGAGTCGTCGCGCCAGGTGAGATTTTCGGAGGTTAGCCAGGCGCGGACTTCCTCGCGGGAGAGATCGAGCAAGGGGCGGATGAGGCCTTCGCGGGTGACGGGGAGGATGCCGGCGAGGCCGCGGGGGGCGGAGCCGCGGAGGAGGCGGAAGAGGACGGTTTCCGATTGATCGGAGCGGGTGTGGCCCAGGGCGATGCGGGACAGGGCGTGGGTGGTCATCGAATCGACAAAGAAGGTGCGGCGGAGGTGGCGGCCGGCGGATTCGAGATTGCCGCCGGGGGCGGAGGCGTCGGTGCGTCGAACATCGAGGGGCACACCTAGGGAGACGCAGAGGTCGCGGACAAATTGTTCGTCGCGGTCGGATTCTTTGCCGCGGAGGAGGTGGTTGAGGTGGAGGGCGTGGAGTGGGTAGCCGAGGCGCAGGAGGATGTGGAGGAGGGCTACGGAGTCGCCTCCGCCGGAGAGGGCGACGCCCAGGCGGTCACCTGGGGCGGTCATGCTATAACGTGAGATGGTTTGGCGGACTCGTTGGAGGAGACCCACGGACCGATTTTAGCCGCAGATGGACCCAGATGAACGCAGATAACAAATTGACGGTGATGGAGCGCGCCCGGCGCGTGGAGTTGATGCTGGTCGATATCGACGGCGTGATGACCGATGGGCGGATTTATTTTGTGCCGACGGCGTCGGGGGAGTGGGACGAGACGAAGGGGTTCAATTGCCTGGATGGGATTGCGCTGCAGTGGTTCCATACGTATGGGATCACGATGGGGCTGATCAGCGGGCGGAAGTCGACGGCGACCGAGATGCGGGCTAAGAGCGGGCATTTCAAGTATTGCTATATGGGCAATCACGAGAAGATTGCCACGCTGGAGGAGATCATCGCCGATTCGAAGGTTCCGCGCGAGAACATCGGGTACATGGGCGACGATTTGACCGATGTTGTGTGTTTCCACCGGGTGGGGTTTGGGATTGCGGTGGCGAATGCGCGGCCGGAGGTGAAGCGCGAGGCGCACTTTGTGACCGAGGCGCGCGGGGGCGATGGGGCGTTCCGGGAAGTGGCGGAATTGGTGTTGCAGGCAAAGGGGAAGTGGGCGGAGATTTTGAAGAAGTACGAAGTGGAATAAAGGGTTGCGGGGTGTGGTTTGGAACGGAGCGGCGTGATAATATTTTCCCACTCCCGTTAACGCAGGTTAATCGGGCAAAAGAGGGAATTTATGTCTTCATCGTCCGTTAGAGCGGATCTGTGTGTTGAAATGCGGCTACGGCTTGGA